>NZ_JAKFEL010000087.1:0-25612 GCF_036675695.1 Aeromicrobium sp. | reverse complement strand
TGGCAGGAGTCGATCCTTCTGGTCATCACCGCGATGGTGATGGCGGTGATCGTCAAGACGTTCTTCCTGCAGGCCTTCTACATTCCATCGGAATCGATGGAGCCCACGATGCTTGTCGACGACAAGCTCCTGGTTCAGAAGGTCTCCTACTGGGCAGGCGAGCCCACTCGGGGCGACATTGTCGTGTTCGACGATCCGGGCGGATGGCTTGGCGAAGAAGAATCTCGCCACGCGTCCAACCCGCTCCAGCGTGCGCTCGAGACGGTCGGCCTGTTTCCGACTGGCGGCCACCTGATCAAGCGCGTCATCGGCGTTGGCGGCGACGAGGTCGTCTGCTGCACCGAGGCCGGCAAGCTCACGGTCAACGGCACAACGCTCGACGAGCCGTACCTTCTTGACCAGTCCGGCCCTGCAAGCACCGAGAAGTTCGACGTCAAGGTTCCCGACGGCTATTTGTGGGTCATGGGCGACAACCGCGGCAACTCGGCCGACTCCCGGTCCCACCTCGGAGATCCAGGTGGCGGGTTCATCGCCGAGCAGGCGGTTGTCGGCAAGGCCTGGCTGCGCGTATGGCCGTGGAAGCGCGCCGGCATCATTCACAAGCCCTCGTCGTTCGAAGCCGTCAACGACAAATGACGCAGTTCGCCAAAGGTGCGACGATCCGGCGCGATGCCGGCTTGTACGGCTTTGAGCGCGCTCTGGCTCGCCAGGGACTGACTCCCGTGGCAGGCGTCGATGAAGCCGGTCGCGGCGCCTGTGCCGGACCTCTGGTCGCCGCTGCCGTCGTCCTGGATCGCCCGATCCCGGGCATCGCCGACTCCAAGCTGCTGACCGAGGCGCGCCGCGAAAAGTGCTTCGACCTGATCATGAAGCGCGCCGTTGACGTGTCCGTCGTGATCATCCCGGCGGCTGACTGCGACCAGATGGGTATGCACGTCGCCAACATCTCGGCTCTGCGCCGCGCTCTGGCTCGGCTGGCCGTTCGACCCGGCTACGTGCTCACCGACGGTTTCCCGGTCGACGGTCTGGGCGTTCCCGGACTTGCCGTGTGGAAGGGCGACCGGGTGGCGGCTTCGATTGCAGCGGCTTCGATCATCGCCAAAGTGACACGCGACCGGATCATGGTGCGGCTGCACGAGGACTATCCGGCATACGATTTCGCCACACACAAGGGTTACTGCACGTCGCTCCACCAGGAGAAGCTCGACGAGCACGGCCCGTGCCCAGAGCACCGTAGGCGATACGTCAACGTACGAGCAGCGATGGAAGGAGCGGGACGTGAGTAGCGAAGATCTCGAACGCTATGAGTCGGAGATGGAGCTCGCGCTCTATCGCGAATATCGCGATGTCGTCTCGATCTTCAAGTACGTCGTGGAGACCGATCGCCGCTTCTATCTCTGCAATGCCGTCGATGTGAAGGTCCGGTCCGAGACTGGTGACGCCTATTTCGAGGTCACCATGAGCGACGCTTGGGTTTGGGACATCTACCGCCCTGCTCGCTTCGCCAAGACCGTCAAGGTGCTGACGTTCAAGGACGTCAACGTCGAGGAGCTGCAGGAGTCAGAGACCCAGCTTCCGTCGGCAGACTGATTTCCACAGCTTCGCCTCTCTGACCGGTCGTCCACAGAGCAGCTTGTCACGAGACTCGTCCTGACGCGCTCCGGCGAGGCTCGGAGCATGACGTACGCGCGCAACAAGGCCATCGGGACCTTCGGAGAGAATGTCGCCGCCGAGCACCTCAGGGCGCTTGGCATGGTCATCCTGGCCCGCAACTGGACCTGCAAGTTCGGTGAGATCGACATCGTCGCGCGCGACGGCTCGACCTTGGTGATCTGTGAGGTCAAGACCCGCGGCAGCGCCGACTATGGCGGACCGTTCGAAGCCGTGACCGGTCACAAGGCCACGCGGCTGCGCAGGCTTGCGATGCACTGGCTCGAGGTGCACGACATCGAGCCGCCGAGCGTGCGCATCGACGTGGTGTCGGTGGCCCTCCGACCTCGGGGCGGACCCGTTGTCGAGCGCATTGCTGGCGTGGCCTGATGAGCGCACCCACGCACTCAGTCACGCTCGATGGGCTCTCTGGTCGGCCTATCGAGATCGAGGTCCACATTGGAGGTGGCTTGCCGAGGACAGTTCTCGTGGGACTGGCCGACACGATGGTCAGCGAGGCTCGTGACCGATGTCGGTCAGCTGTGGCCAACTCCGGTACGACGTGGCCCGATCAGCTCGTGACGATCAACCTTGCGCCGTCGACGCTGCCCAAGACTGGTTCGCACTACGATCTCGCAATTGCCCTCGCCGTGTTTGCCGCGAAGTCGCTGGTGCCCGCCGAACGACTGGCTGGCGCAGCCTTCCTCGGAGAGCTGGCTCTCGATGGTCGGCTACGGGCGATACGGGGAGTGCTGCCGGCAACCTTGGCGGCGGCCGACGCAGGCTTCGAGCGCGTCTTTGTGCCCGAGGTGAATGTGCCGGAGGCCGAGCTCGTCCGAGGGATCTCCGTCGTGGGCGTGCGCTCATTGCGTCAAGCAGTGGCCTTGCTGACGGGCGCCGAGGAACCAGATGACCCGCCGGTGCCGCCACTCGACGAGATTCCGGGTATGTCCTGGACGTCAGCCGAGCGTCTGGCGCATCTCGACCTCGCTGACATCGCCGGTCAGGAGGACGCTCGCATGGCGTTGGTGATCGCGGCGGCCGGCGGCCACCACATGCTCATGACGGGTCCGCCCGGCATCGGCAAGACGATGCTTGCTCAGAGGCTGCCGGGTCTGCTGCCTGATCTCACGCACGATCAATCCCTCGCGGTCAGTGCCGTTCATTCGGTTGCCGGAGTGCTGCCCAGCGATGCACCGTTGCTCAAGCGACCGCCGTTCCTCGACCCACACCACACCGCCAGTGCCGTATCGATCGTGGGTGGAGGTAGCAAGGTCATCCGACCGGGCGCACTGTCACTCGCCCACAATGGCGTCCTGTTCCTGGATGAGGCGCCCGAGTTCGCCTCCAACGTCCTCGAGGCGCTGCGCCAGCCGCTCGAGAGCGGTCATGTGGTGGTCTCCAGGGCCGCGCTCACCGCTGCCTATCCCGCACGGTTTCAGCTCGTGCTCGCGGCCAATCCATGTCCGTGTGGATTGGCCAGTTCGGTGAGCGATCAGTGTCGGTGTTCGCCGCTGAGTCGTCGCCGCTACGCGGATCGGTTGTCAGGACCTATTCGGGACCGCATCGACATCCATCGCTCGTTGTCAGCACTGGCTCGCCCCGAGCTCGCAACAGCGCTGTCAGGTGCACGTTCGACTGCCGAGCTCGCCGACAAAGTTGTTGAAGCCCGTGAGCGACAGAAGCGCCGTCTCAATGGCTCGCCATGGACGCTCAACAGCGCCGTTCCAGGCGTTGAGCTGCGCAAGCAGTGGCCCGTCAGCGAGGAAGGGCGGGTGATGATCGACCAGCAACTGCGCACCAACAAGCTCAACGCGCGCTCCGCCGACCGCATCTTGCGTCTCTCGTGGAGCGTGGCGGACCTTCATGGTCACGACGTTCCGACCGGCGATGACGTGGACACGGCGTTGTCGCTCAGGCGCGGGACTCCGCTCGGCAGCGCGATGCGCGACCTGGTGCAGGCCTCATGACGGAGAAGCAGGATCGTCTTGCGCTGAGCTTGATCGCCGAGCCAGGTGACCCTCGACTTCGCGACCTGCTCGAGCAGCACGAACCCGGGCGCATCGTGGCAGCAGCGCGGAGCGCCTCGGGCATGCGAGTCCCAGCGGTGTGGCGTGAAAGGGCGTTGGGCATCCGGACCGCGCTGGACGAGGTCAAGGCCAGAGCCAAAGCGAACGACCTGCGATGGCTGTGCCCCGGCGATTCGGCTTGGCCCACCTCGTTGTCGGACCTCGATCACCTCGAGCCGCTACATGGCACAGCCGGGGCTCCGATCGGTCTGTGGATACGCGGCACGGGCAGTCTTGCGCAGCTCTGCAATGAGAGCGTGGCGATCGTGGGAGCTCGAGACTGCACGACCTATGGAGCCGAATCAGCGTCGGAGCTCGCGGCGGACTGCACGGCCGCAGGCTTCAGGATTGTCAGCGGAGCGGCATTCGGAGTCGACGGTTGCGCACACCGAGGCGCATTGCTGATGAACAAGCCGACCGTCGCAGTTCTCGCGTGCGGCGCCGACGTCGACTATCCGGCGGGACACGGTGCCTTGATCGCAGAGATAGCAAAGACTGGACTGGTGGTGAGCGAGCAGACGCCTGGGGCGCATCCGCTCAAGGGTCGTTTCTTGTCGCGCAACCGGATCATCGCCGCCTTGAGTCAAGGCACCGTGGTCATCGAAGCGGCGGTGCGCAGCGGTTCGCTCAACACGCTCAATTGGGCTGACCAGCTCGGCCGCACAACGATGGCCCTTCCCGGACCTGTGACCTCGCGCCAGTCATCAGGCACGCACGAAGCCATCCGCTCGGGCAAGGCCGTGCTCGTGACCAACGGCAAGAATGTCGTCGAAGAACTCCGAGGTCTGGGAGCCGAGTCGTCCTCTCCGGAAGCCGGTCCCCGCACGGAGTTCGACCGTCTACCGCCGGCAGCCCGTAGGACTCTCGACGGACTGGACTGGAGTCGCGGACGCTCGCTGACGGAGATCGCCTCCGGGGTGCGTCTCACAGCACGCGAAGTCCTGACCTCGCTCGACCTGCTCGAGCGGAGGGGCCTGGTCGTACGTTTTGGGGTGGGCTGGATCCTCGCGCGGCGCGCCGACGTCGGCTGACTGGTGGGGCCTCGGCGATGACTTGCCGATTCAGTACTTGCCCAACGTGGCGAGTTGGGGACACGACGAACCTCCCAGGGCGCATGATGGGCTGACCGAGGAGGCACATGACCAGTCGGCGGTGGCAGCTGTACCTGGGCGGGGGCGTGTTGGCGCTGATCGCCTATCCAGCAATGCCTTCAGGCATCCCGCAAGACGTGTTCTACGTGGTCGTCGGGGCCTCGTGTGTCGCAGCCATCATGATCGGGGTCCGGCTGCGCCGCCCTAGCCGGAGACTGCCGTGGATGCTCATGGCCGGGGGTCTGCTCGCGTGGGTCTTGGCGGACGCGCTCTACAGCTGGTACGAGTCGGTGAGCCACGTCGATCCGTTCCCGTCGCCTGCCGACGCGCTCTATCTCGCTGCTTACCCGCTTCTGGGCGCCGGGTTGGCGGTGCTGATTCGTCTGCGTCGTCGAGGGCCGGACCCTTCTGGGCTGATCGACAGCGTCATCGTCACGATCAGTTTCGGCCTTCTGTCGTGGGTTCTTGTGGCCGAGGCGCTTATCAATGGAACCGACGCTCCGTTGATTGACCGGCTGGTTGCCGTTGCCTACCCGGCCGGCGACATTCTGCTGTTGGCGCTGCTGGCGCGTCTCATCACCACGGCTGGGGTGCAAACTGTTGGGTTTCGGTTCCTCGCCGCAGCAGTCGTGCTCCAGATCGTCGCAGACAGCTTGTTCGCCGCTACCGACCTGAGTGGTGGCTACCACGAGGGGCTGGACCTCGTTTGGCTTGCTTCTTATGTCCTTTGGGGTGCGGCGGCGCTGCACCCCTCGATGTCTCAATTGGGTGAACCGAACGCGCAGGAGCCGCAGCCCCTCAGCCGCGGACGCGTCATCGCTTTGACCGCTGCCGTGCTGGTCGCCCCCCTCACGCTGGCAGCCCAGCTGGCCTTGGGCGACCCAGGGGACGCTTGGGCAGTTGTGGTCTGCTCGACAGCCCTCTTCCTGCTTGTTGTCGGTCGGATGGGTCTGGCGATCCGAGAGGTCGTCGCCACGGCTTCGCAGCGTGACCAGCTGCAGGGCGTGCTGTCCCACGAAGTCGCGCACGACCCTCTCACTGGACTCGACAACCGTGCCTCGGTGCTCGCGCAGATCGAGGCCGCTCTGCATCGTGGACAGCGCGCAGGCACGCAATCGGCGCTGCTGTTCGTCGACCTCGACCGGTTCAAGGCCGTGAACGACAAATTCGGGCATCGCGTGGGCGACATCGTGCTGAGCGAGACGGCGCGACGGATGCGCGAGTGTGTCCGCGGCGGCGACACGGTTGGTCGTTTGGGCGGCGACGAGTTCGTCGTGCTGCTTGAGCTGCTGAGCTCCGAGACTGAGGCAGTCGACCTGGCCGACCGAATCGTTGAGTCTCTGGCCAGGCCGTTCACAGTCGGCGGGGTTACCATCACCGTTGGGGCCAGCATCGGCATCGCCTACAGCATGGATGCGGGGACGAACGCCACGCAGCTGCTGCACGAGGCCGACGTCGCGTGCTACTGCGCGAAGGCGGCCGGACGTGGTCAATCGCATGTGTTCGGTGACGCGCTTCGCCGCGAGCTCAACGAGCAAAGTGCGCTCGAAACTGCGCTTGGCCTAGCTCTCACGAACGGGGAGTTCGCCCTGTTCTACCAGCCGGTCGTCGCAATCGACTCCGGTGTCGTCGAAGGGTACGAGGCACTGATCCGATGGAATCGGCCGGGGCTTGGTCCGCAGCAACCCGACACCTTCATCCCGGTGGCCGAAAAGTCTGACCTGATCTGCGAGATCGACCGTTGGGGACTACAGGAGGCAACTCACCAGCTCGCTCGGTGGACCGACGAAGAGCCCGACCGATACGCGGACCTGACAGTCGCAGTCAACATCTCGGGCAGGCACCTCACAGATGCCGGCATCGTCAGCGACGTCACCAGCGCGCTCGCCAGCTCTGGACTGGCCGCTCACCGCCTTGTGCTCGAGATCACCGAGTCTGTGCTCATCGACGTGCCGGCCGCTACGACCCATCTCGTCGCGCTAAGGAAGATAGGCGTCTTGATCAGCATTGACGACTTCGGCACCGGCTACACATCCATCGCGCAGCTCCAGCGACTCCCGGCCGACGTGCTCAAGATCGACCGGGAGTTCGTCACGGCCACGACGGCTGCATCGCGCGACTTGCTGATGCTCATGGTCAATGCCGCACACAGCTGTGGCCTGGTCGTGGTGGCTGAGGGAGTCGAGACCGTGGACCAGCTCGAGGCCCTGCGTGGCCTGTCGGTCGACCTGGTGCAGGGGTTCCTGTTCTCACATCCCCAGCCGGCCGACGTCGTCGAGGGACCGGCCGGCACCGGTCGCGACGTTCCGCGGTCGAGTATGTGAAGGCGGTCGCTGGGTTCTGGTGCGGCGCGCCGACGTCGGCTGAACGTGACTACAGCTCGGGTCCCAGCGTCGGCTTCTGCGGGATGCTCGTAGCCAGCTCCTTGAGCTCGACAAAGATCGTGTGCGTGGCCGTCTTGCCGACGTTCTCGCCTGAATGCGTCTGAGCCGGTAGCCACGTCGCGAGGCCGGCAGTCAGAGAGACTTCACGTTGTTGGTCTCCGACGCTGAGGCGGCGATCGAAGGCGGAGAGAGTGACCATCACGCTGTCCGGATGGCTGTGCGGTGTGGTGCGGTCACCCGGTTGGTCGCGGTACTCGAGTACGCGCACTCGGTCGTTCTCGAATACCACCGTGTAGAGATCGGGGTTGGTCGTGGTCGGATCGTCAGTCATACGTCATTTCAGCCCATATCGGTGACGACGTAAAGGCATCAGAAGCGTGCTCGCGGCGCGCCGACGTCGGCTGACTGGCGGCGCGGCGCACACTGGAGTCAATGACCGAGTCGACCCAAGACGAGCTCGGCGAGGCGTGGGCGCGCGTCCTCGCCGAATACGAGCGCCATCTGGTGTCTGAACGTGATCTGTCAGCGCACTCGGTGCGTGCCTATGTCGCCGACCTCCACTCCCTGGCGGTGCACGCGGAGCGCCTCGGCGTCACCGAGCCGTCCGGCATGACGATTCGGACGCTCCGAAGCTGGCTCGCCAATCTGCAGACCCTCGGCAAAGCGCGCACGACGATGGCTCGACGAGCTGCGTCGGCTCGCGTGTTCACCGCATGGTTGGTGCGAACTGGACGCGCCTCAGCAGATCCGGGTGCACTGTTGGCCAGCCCAAAAGCTCGGCGTGAGCTTCCGGATGCACTGACGCAGACCGAGATGCGTGCCGTTCTCGATGCATCTCTCGCCGAGCTGGCCGACGAGGGACCGCGTGGACAGCGCGATCTGGCGATCCTCGAGCTGCTCTATGCGACTGGCATCCGTGTTGGTGAGCTCGTGGGACTCGACGTTGACGACCTCGATCGAGGCCGCCGTGTCGTCCGGGTGTTCGGCAAGGGCCGCAAGGAGCGTTCAGTTCCCTACGGCGCTCCAGCTGCGGACGCGTTGGAGCTCTGGCTGCGCAGCGGTCGTCCCGCGATGACGTCCGGCGATCCAGCGGTGTTCGTGGGTATGCGGGGGAGCCGCATCGATCCGCGCGCCGTACGACGGATCGTGCACGAACGGCTGGGCGCCGTCGAGGGGGGGCCGGACCTTGGGCCACACGGTCTGCGTCACACGGCGGCGACGCACTTGCTCGAAGGCGGCGCGGACCTGCGCAGCGTCCAGGAGATCCTCGGGCATGCCTCGCTGGGTACGACCCAGATCTACACCCACGTCAGCAACGAGCGCCTCAAAGCAGCGTTCAAGCTCGCTCATCCAAGGGCCTAAAGGAACTTTGAGGGGTTCACCGCGCGGTCGTTCTTGATGACCATGAAGTGCAGATGGCACCCGGTCGACAAGCCGGTGTTGCCTGACCGGCCGATGACCTCACGGCGGCCCACTCGTTCGCCGATCGAGACTGACTGTCTGCTCAGGTGGTTGTAGGACGTCTCGAGGCCCGGGCGATGTCTGACGACGATCCGCTTCCCGTACGCGCCGCTGCGGGAGCGCCGCACCACGGTGCCCGCGGCAGCCGCATGCACCGGTGTGCCGCAGGTGACACCGAAGTCAGTGCCGTCATGAAGCTTCCGCACACCGGTCACGGGGTGGACTCGCATCCCGAAGGCAGACGTGATGGGACCGCCAACGGGTCGATCGAGAGAGCCGTTGCCCCCAGCAGGAGGTGCAGGCGGCTTGCCGTGAGGATCGATGAGTCGGAATCGACCGCCGGCGAGCAGCTCGAGTGGATCGAGATAGTCCTCGCCCACAACTCTGCCGAGATGCAAACACGGCCC
Source organism: Aeromicrobium sp. (assembly GCF_036675695.1). Lineage (GTDB taxonomy): Bacteria > Actinomycetota > Actinomycetes > Propionibacteriales > Nocardioidaceae > Aeromicrobium. The sequence continues at coordinate 16,550 of NZ_JAKFEL010000087.1, read as the reverse complement.
GGCGCAATGACTCGGCGAGCCGAGCAACGTACCGATGGCCTGTCCGGCCGAGACGGCGTCGCCGACTTTGAGACGTGAAGAGACTGGTTGGTAGGTCGACCGTTCACGCCCGTGCTCAATGGTCACGACTGGAGTGCCAGCCACGGGTCCGACGAATGCCACTCGACCGGCAGCGACCGCACGTACGGTGTCGCCGGCCGAAGCGGCCAGATCGACGCCTCGATGACCAGGACCGTAGGCGCTCGCCGGCTTGTCGAATCCCTCTTTGACGTCGCGCCCTGGGAGCGGCCAGGTCCAGGGCTCCGAGCCATCGGCGGCTGCAGCACCACCCGGAACAAGCGAAGCCAGCACAAGGACGGCAATGAGGAACGAGCGACGATTCATCCCGCAAGCCAAGACCGGTCAGTCCGGAGGGGCGGCCCTTGTGATCCAAGTTGGGGAATTCAGGCTGGGGAGGGGCAGTTGTGGATTTCGCGGGGAACGTACCCGTGCCCTAGACTGGGCGCAATCACTTCGCAAGAGGTGAAATTCGCGCGCCTGTCTCCGTATGACGCGAAAGCCGAATGCGGACGCGGTCCTGGTCTCCCCTAGGGGAGTGGGCCGTGCAGCAGGCGCCAGGTCACCGCCAACCGGCGGTGAAGACAACCAGGATGTGGCACGCACGTGCCACAAGGAGAATCATCATGGCAGTAGTCACTATGCGCCAGCTGCTCGAGAGCGGCGTTCACTTCGGGCACCAGACCCGTCGTTGGAACCCCAAGATGAAGCGATTCATCTTCACCGAGCGCAACGGCATCTACATCATCGACCTCCAGCAGTCGCTCGCGTACATCGACGCCGGCTACGAGTTCGTCAAGACCACCGTCGCCCGTGGCGGCACGATCCTGTTCGTCGGCACCAAGCGCCAGGCGCAGGAGCCGATCGAGGAGCAGGCCAAGCGCGTCGGTATGCCTTACGTCAACCAGCGTTGGCTCGGCGGCATGCTCACCAACTTCCAGACGATGCACCAGCGCCTTCAGCGTATGAAGGAGCTCGAGGAGATCGACTTCGACGACGTCGCAGGCTCCAACCGCACCAAGAAGGAACTCCTTCACATGAGCCGTGAGTACGCGAAGCTTTCGCGCACCCTCGGCGGCATCCGCGACATGGGCCGCACCCCGGCCGCTGTCTGGATCGTCGACACCAAGAAGGAGCACCTCGCGGTTGACGAGGCCAAGAAACTCGGTATCCCGATCATCGCGATCCTCGACACCAACTGCGATCCCGATGACGTCGACTTCCCGATCCCGGGCAACGACGACGCCATCCGTTCCGTTGGCCTCCTGACCCGCGTCATCGCCGACGCCGTTGCCGAGGGCCTCATCGCCCGCGGTGGCAGCAAGACCGGCGAAGAAGCCCCCGGCACCGAGCTCGGCGCCGAGGAGCCCCTGGCTGACTGGGAGCGCGAGCTCCTGGAGTCGAAGGCCGCTGAAGCTGCCGCCGAGGCGCCCGCCGCCGACGCTGCCAAGGCTGACGACGCTGAAGCGCCCGCCGCCAAAAAGGCTCCGGCCAAGAAGGCTGCTGCCAAGGCCGATGACGCTGAGGCTCCTGCCGCCAAGAAGGCTCCGGCCAAGAAGGCTGCTGCCAAGGCTGACGACGCTGAGAAGCCCGCCGCCAAGAAGGCTCCGGCCAAGAAGGCTGCTGCCAAGGCTGACGACGCTGAGAAGCCCGCCGCCAAGAAGGCGCCCGCCAAGAAGGCCGCCGCCAAGTAGGCGACCACTCCACCCTGAAAAGCGAGAACACGTACATGGCAATCACTGCCCAAGAGGTCAAGAAGCTCCGCGACGCCACCGGCGCAGGAATGATGGACGCCAAGAAGGCGCTCACCGAGACTGACGGAGACTTCGAGAAGGCGATCGAGGTCCTGCGGATCTCGGGCGCCGCGAAGGCTGCCAAGCGCTCCGAGCGTGAGGCAACCTCCGGACTCGTTGCAAACTTCGGCAGCGCAATCGTCGAGCTCAACTCCGAGACCGACTTCGTCGCCAAGAACGAGCAGTTCATCACCCTCGCCGAGGACCTCGCAGTCCTCGCCGACAAGACGAAGCCTGCCGACGCTGCCGAGTTCGCCAGCGCCACTCTCGACAGCGGCAAGACCGTTGCCGAAGCGGTCGCCGACCTCGCCATCGTCATCGGCGAGAAGATCGAGCTCGGTCGCGTTGCGAGCTTCGCCGATGGCAGCGTCGTTTCGTACATGCACCGTCGTGCCAGCGACCTGCCGCCTGCAGTCGGCGTGCTCGTCGAGTTCGACGGCGACAGCCACGACGTCGCCCGCGGCGTTGCGATGCAGATCGCCGCGATGCGTCCTCGCTACCTGACTCGCGAAGACGTTCCGGCTGAGGTTGTTGCCAAGGAGCGCGAGATCGCCGAGGCTACGTCGCGTGAAGAGGGCAAGCCCGAGCAGGCGATCGCCAAGATCACCGAGGGTCGCCTCAACGGCTTCTTCAAGGACAATGTCCTGCTCGAGCAGGCGTCGGTCCAGGACAACAAGAAGACCGTCAAGGCACTCTTGGATGAGGCAGGCGTGACCATCAAGCGCTTCGCCCACATCGAGATCGGCGCCTGAACCACACGATCAACCGCTCGACCCTGGAGGCTGAAATGGACAACGCCCAGCTCGTCAACGATTCAGCCTCCGACAAGCGATTCAATCGTGTGCTCCTGAAACTGTCCGGCGAGGCCTTTGGCGGCGGCAAGATCGGTATCGATCCTGACGTCGTCAACGGCATCGCCCACCAGGTGGCCGAGGCAATTGCCGAGGGTGTCGAGGTGGCCATCGTGGTTGGCGGCGGCAACTTCTTCCGTGGAGCCGAGCTCAGTCAGCGGGGCATGGACCGTTCGCGCGCCGACTACATCGGCATGCTCGGCACGGTGATGAACTGCTTGGCATTGCAGGACTTCTGCGAGAAGCTCGGCATCGAGACCCGCGTTCAGTCGGCCATCACGATGGGCCAGGTCGCCGAGCCCTACATCCCGCGCAAGGCGATTCGTCACCTCGAGAAGGGTCGCGTCGTGATCTTTGGTGCTGGCGCCGGTATGCCGTACTTCTCCACCGACACGGTCTCCGCGCAGCGTGCGCTCGAGATCGGTGCCGACGCGGTGCTGATGTCCAAGAGCGGTGTCGACGGTGTCTACTCGGCCGACCCGCGTACGAACCCTGACGCCAAGAAGTACGACGAGATCACCTTCGATGACGCACTGCGCATGGGGCTCAAGGTCGTCGACGCGGCCGCGTTCGCGCTGTGCATGGAGAACAAGCTCCCCATGATCGTCTTCGGCATGGACGGCGAGGGCAATATCGCCCGCGTCCTTCGTGGTGAGAAGATCGGAACGCTGGTCCACGCCGCCTAGGCGCAAGGACCGACCAGAACCGGATGGAGACATCGTGATTGACCAAACCCTGCGTGACGCCGACAGCAAGATGGAAAAGGCTGTCGAGCACACCCGCGAGGAGTTCGCCGCGATCCGTACTGGACGCGCCCACCCGGCGATGTTCGCCCAGATCACGGCCGAGTACTACGGCCAGCAGACGCCACTCAACCAGCTCGCCGGCTTCCAGGTTCCGGAGCCCCGCACGGTCGTCATCCAGCCGTACGACGCCGGTGCCAAGGCCGCGATCGAGAAGGCCATCCGCGAGTCGGACCTCGGCGTCAACCCGAGCGACGACGGCAAGGTCCTGCGCGTCACGCTGCCGGAGCTGACCGAGGACCGCCGCAAGGAGTACATCAAGCTTGCCAAGACCAAGGCCGAAGAGGGCCGGGTCGCCGTACGCGGAGCTCGCCGCAACGCCAAGCAGACTCTCGACAAGGCCGAGAAGGACTCCGATATCAGCAAGGACGACAACGCTGGCGCCGAGAAGCGCCTCGACGGTCTGACCAAGAAGCACGTCGACACGATCGACGACCTGCTCAAGAACAAAGAGGCAGAACTCCTTGACATCTGAGTCGTCGGAGCAAGCTCCGGCGGAGGCAGAGAAGCAGAGTCGCGCTGGTCGCAATCTCCCGGCCGCGATCGGTGTCGGCGTCAGCCTTGGCGCGATGGTTGTCGCGTCGCTGTTCCTGGTCAAGGACGTGTTCGTCGCGGTCGTCGTGATCGCGCTGGGCATCGGCCTGTGGGAGCTCGCCCGGGCGTTCGCCAAGGCTGACATCCACATCCCGTTCCTGCCGATCGTCACCGGCGGCACCATCATGCTGGTGGGCGCCTTCTACGGCGGCATGGAGACGGCGGCCGTTGCCATGGCGCTCACGGTGATCGGCACCCTCGTATGGCGCCTTGCCGAGGGCGTCGACGGATTCGTGCGCGATGTCAGCGCTGGCATCTTCTCGCTGTCGTACCTCTACCTCATGGGCGTGTTCGTCCTGCTGATGCTGATCGAGGAAGACGGACCTTGGCGCATTGTCGCGTTCATCGTCGCCACGATCGCCTCCGACACTGGCGGCTACATCGCCGGAGTCCTGTTCGGCAAGCATCCGATGGCCCCGACCATCAGCCCCAAGAAGTCCTGGGAAGGCTTCGCCGGCTCACTCATTGTCGGCATCGCCGCCGGTATCGGCACGGTTGTCTACGGTCTGGACGGTCGCTGGTGGGTCGGCGCGATCCTCGGCGTCGCCGGTGTCGTCTTCGCAACGCTCGGCGATCTGTCGGAGTCGTTGATCAAGCGTGATCTCGGTATCAAGGACATGGGTGATCTGCTCCCGGGCCACGGTGGCTTGATGGATCGGCTCGATTCGCTGATCGCAGTCGCTCCCATTGCGTGGCTGATTCTGCACACGCTCGTCGACGTGTCCTGACAGTCTGCTTCCCATGCCACTGTCAGACGGCGATCACATTCGCGGCCTCCTTGGGACCTACTGCCGCTTGATCGACGCGGGCGACTTCGCCGGTATCGGGCAGCTGATGGCCGATGCGGTGTTGATGACCGAAGACGGCACGGTCGTCGCAACCGGCGCGGACGAGGTGGCGAACCTCTACAGCGGGATCGTCGCCGTGCACGAGGACGGGACCCCAGGCACCCAACACGTCGTCGTCAACACGACGCTTGAGGAGATCGACGGCGGTGCCATTCGTGCGCGTTCTGCTTATGTCGTCTTCCAGGCAGTCCCCGACCTGCCGCTTCAGCCCGTGGTGACTGGCTCGTACGTCGACACGTTCGAGACTGGTTCGACCGGCACGTGGCGATTCGTCGAGCGCAGATTTGGCATTGGCCGATCAGGCAACCTCACCCATCATCTAGCCCCAGGAGTCATCGGATGACCGAGTCCAACCCCCGCGTCGTCGTTGTCACCGGTGCAGCTTCTGGCATCGGCTACGCAACCGCTGAGCTGTTCCGTGACGAAGGGGCGATCGTCTTCGGTCTCGACATCGCGCCGACTGTGCCCGACGGGGTGACCTACGTCGAGTGCGACGTCAGCGACCGTGGATCGGTCGATGCCGCCATCGAGCAGTGCGCCCAGCATGGACGGATCGACGTCCTCGCGAATGTGGCTGGCATCGTGCAGTTCGGCAGGTTCGAGGAGATCGAGGAAGACTTGTGGGATCGGGTCCATGCCATCGATCTCAAGGGCCCGTTCATGATGATGCAGGCCGCCTTGCCCCACCTCAAGGCGTGCAACGGCAATATCGTCAACGTCTCCTCCGTTGCAGGCAATGCCCCTCAGCCGTACTCCGTTGCCTATGCTGCGGCGAAGGGTGGTCTGACCATGATGACGCGGTCGCTGGCCCTCGAGCTGACGCCGAGCAACGTCCGAGTCAACGCAATCTGTCCTGGAACCGTTGCCACTCCATTGGTGGACGCAGTGGCGGCCACCTTCCCGCCTGACCTCGAACCTCGACTGATGGAGCGGATCTTCGGGATGCTTCCCGGACCGCCCATCACCCCGACGGAGCTCGGCTCCGCGATCGTCTATCTCGCCTCGCCCTCGGCGCGAATGATCACCGGCGCCGTCCTGGCGTTCGACGCAGGCATGAGCTGATCCCTGCGAACAGGGCCTGTCGCTGACGTACGAAACATGGGCATGCAAAGGTGATTCCGTGCTCCACGACCTGAGGCGACGCCGGTGACCGCGCTGAAGGACTATTCCGCCGCGGTGACCCAGCCGACGCTGACCGGCGACGCCACCCGATACGACGAGGTTGTCGCGCCGGACGGCAGCCTGCGCACGGCGTGGAAGGGTCTCGCCGAGACGGCGGTCCAGCTCACCGAATCTGACCTCGTACGCGTCACCGGCGACATCGAGCGGATGCTGGCTGACGACGGCGTCACCTACACCCCGCCGGAGCAGTCACCCGGCCCGTGGCGGCTCGATCCGATCCCGCTCGTCATCGACGCCGCCGAATGGACTCCGCTCGAGATCGGCCTGGCGCAGCGTACGGAACTGCTCAACGCCATCCTGGTCGATCTGTATGGCCCGCAGCGACTCCTCTCGTCCGGAGTGCTTCCGCCAGCGCTCGTGTTCGGGCACTCAGGATTCCTGCGTGTGTCAGCGCGGGCATCGGCTCACGATCCGTGGCCGCTGTTGCTCGCCGCCGCCGACCTCGGCCGGAATGCGGCAGGGGAGTGGCAGGTCATCGCCGATCGCGCCCAGGCACCCTCCGGCATCGGCTTCGCGATGGAGAACCGGCGCGTCATCTCCCGCGTCATGCCCGAGCTCTACCGCCAGGCCGGCATGCATCGGATGGCACCGTTCTTCCAGGCGCTCCGGACGACGCTGATGGAGGCCGCACCCAACGACAATCCAGACCCTCGTGTCGTCGTTCTGTCGCCCGGAACGCACTCGGAGACGTCGTACGACCAGGCGTTCGTTGCGTCGATGCTCGGCTTCCCTCTCGTCGAGGGCAGCGACCTGGTGATGCGCGAGGGGTCCGTGTGGGTGCGGGTGTTCGGCCGACTTCAGCGGGTCGACGTGATCTTGCGACGAGTCGATGCCGCGTGGAGCGATGCGCTTGAGCTGCGCAAGAACTCTCAACTCGGCGTCGCCGGACTGTCGGAGGCTGTGCGCCGTGGCACGGTGCGCGTCGTCAACGGACTCGGGGCAGGCGTGCTCGAGAACCCGGGCCTCCTCCCGTTCATGTCGGCGATGTGCGAGACCTTGCTCGACGAGCCGTTGCGCATCCCTTCGGTGCAGACCTACTGGTGCGGTCTGCCCCGATCGCTGTCGTTCGTCGAGGACAACATCGAGGATCTCGTGATCAGGGCGATCGACAACCCGATCGACCTTGGTCACCTGACTCCTGACGCGTTGCGAGAGCTCATTCGTGCCGAGCCGCACCGCTACGTGGGGCAGGAGTCGCTGTCGCTGTCGCAGGCACCGTCATACGGTTCGCGCGGCATACGGCCGCAGGCGCTGACCTTGCGTACGTTCACGCTGCGCTACGGGTCGACGTACCGGCCGCTGATCGGTGGGCTCGCCAACGTCATCGGCGAGGGCGCGGCGGCATCCAGCAAGGACGTATGGGTACTCAAGGAACGTCCCGAGGACGCCGACCAGGGCCTGTCTGAGGTTCTGCCGATCACCCAAGGGCGCGCGACAGCTGCGATGGTGCCGCGCGTGCTCGAGGACATGTTCTGGTTCGGCCGGTATGCCGAGCGGGCCGAGGACATGTTGCGACTGGTCATTGCGACGCACGCAAGCGCGGAGGACAACGCGAGCCGTCCGAACTCCGCCGGTGGTGCGAGTCTCGCCGTACTGCTCAGCGCGATCACCCGGTTGAGCGGCTCGCCGTTCGAACGCGACCGGTTGGATGCCAACTTCCGCTCGCTGCTGCTCGACAAGGAGCGTCCGGGATCTGTTGCCCAATCGATCGGGTCCCTTCGCGAAGCCGCACAAAGCGTTCGTGACCAGCTCTCGCCCGATGTGTGGCACGCGTTCAGCTCGACGGAGCGGGCATCCGCTGCGCTGACGAGCTATCACTACAGCCATCAGGTCTCGGAGAGCGCCGGCCGGATGCTGACAGGCATCCTCTCGCTGCAGGGGGTGACGGCCAACATGATGCGCGATCCCGGCTGGCGGATGATCAGTGCTGGACGAGTCGTCGAGCGGGGACTGCAGCTGAGCCACTTGCTGCGCGCAACCACCACCGTGCGTCGCGGTATCGATGTGGACCGCGAGATCAACAATGCCGTGCTGTCGATCGCCGAGAGCGCTGTCACCCACCGCCGCCGCTACCGCGGTTACGTACGCCTCGCCGGCGTGCTCGATCTGCTCCTGATGGATGCTGACAACCCGCGTTCGCTGGCGTTCGGCATCAGTGAGCTGCGTGAGCATCTCGCCGCGATGCCGGGCTCGACCGGCGCGACTCGCCCGGAGCGGCTGCTCGACGATCTTGCCCACGAGCTGGCCCGTGCTGACATCGCGGCCCTCGTCGCTGTGGAGGGCGAGCGTCGCCCCAACCTTGAACGGTTCCTCGACGGCTACGTCAGCCAGCTCTCGCGGGTCGCCGAGGCTATCGGCGAGCTGCATTTCGCCGTTGGTCCGGCACCGCGTTCGTTCGGCTTCGGAGGCGTCTCATGAAATACGAGGTCTCGCACCGCACGACGTACTCGTACGACGAGGACGTCAGCGACAGCCTCGGCATCGCCTACCTGGTGCCGCGTGAGCTGCAGTGGCAGCGGGTGCTGGAGCGTGAGCTCGTCATCGAGCCGGTGGCGATCGATCGTACGGAGGACCTCGACTTCTACGGCAACACCGCCACGTACTTCCAGGTCACGACGGCCCACAAGAACCTCGACATCCTCGCGACCAGCAGGGTCGAGGTGGATGCGCCGACGTATGACGACCGCGCGCTGGCCACGCCGTGGGAGCAGGCGATCCCGTCCGCGCGTGACGACGTCGCTGACGCGTGGCGCGCCCAGGACTTCGCCCTGCCGTCCACTCTTGCTGATCACACTGCGGAGGTGAAGGCGTACGGCGCCGAGTCGCTGCTGCCCGGCCGCCCGATCGGCGAAGCCGTCACTGACCTGATGCATCGCATCCACACCGACTTTCGCTACGACAAGACCGCCACGACCGTGACATCGCGGATCGATGATGTCTTCGCGCAGCGCGCGGGTGTGTGCCAGGACTTCGCGCACCTCACGGTCGCCGGCCTGCGCACGCACGGTCTCGCAGCCCGTTACGTCAGCGGCTACCTCGCCACCCAGCCTCCGCCGGGCAAGGAGCGAGTGTTTGGCGCTGATGCAACTCATGCGTGGGCGGCCGTATGGCTGCCAGATGGCAGTTGGCTCGCCGTGGACCCGACGAACGATCAGTGGGCCAACGACAGGTACGTGACGCTGGCGTGGGGTCGTGACTATGCCGACGTGCCGCCGGTCAAGGGCGTCATCTTCACCGAGGCCAAGACCTCTTCGCTGAACGTCGAGGTAGATGTCGCCCCGGTATGACTCGACGATTCGGGCGAACGCCGCCTGAATGAGAGAATGGGGGACGTGTCCTCCGTCAATCCGAATCCGCTGCCGCTCGTCTTCGAGCAGAAGCGCGGTCGCATCAAGCCTCCACGGCATCTCGCCGACCTGACGGCGGAAGAACGCACGGCAGTCGCAGAAGCTCTCGGCGAACCTGCGTTCCGCGTCAAGCAGGTTGCCAACCACTACTACAGCCGCCTCGAGCGCGACCCGGCCAACATGACCGACCTGCCTGCCGCGAGCCGCGACCGTATCGTCGCCGAGCTCTTGCCGACACTGCTCAACCCGATTCGCACGATGGAAGCTGACAAGGGCACCACGGTGAAGTCGCTCTGGAAGCTGTTCGACGGTGCGCTCGTCGAGTCGGTGCTGATGCGCTACACCGACCGCGCCACGATCTGTGTCTCCAGCCAGGCAGGCTGCGGCATGGCGTGCCCGTTCTGCGCGACCGGCCAGGGCGGTCTCGAGCGCAACATGAGCTGCGCGGAGATCGTCGACCAGGTCCAGGATGCAGCGGGCAAGATGTCCCGCGGCGAAGTTGCCGGTGGCCCGGGCCGCCTGTCGAACGTCGTGTTCATGGGCATGGGCGAGCCGATGGCCAACTACAAGGCCGTCATCGGAGCCGTACGTCGCATGGTCGCGCCGGCACCTGACGGTCTCGGTATGTCGGCCCGCAACATCACCGTCAGCACCGTTGGACTGGTGCCTCGCATGAAGCAGCTCGCCACAGAGGGCATCCCCGTCACGTTGGCACTGTCTCTCCATGCACCCGACGATGAGCTCCGCAACGAGCTCGTCCCGATCAACACCCGCTGGTCGGTCCACGAGGCCGTCGAAGCCGCGTGGGAGTACGCGCAGACGACCAAGCGTCGCGTGTCGATCGAGTACGCCATGATCAAGGACATCAACGACCAGGGCTGGCGCGCCGACCTGCTCGGTGACGTCTTGCAGTCGTACGGCGACTGGGGCTGGGTGCACGTCAACCTGATCCCGCTCAACCCGACCCCGGGCTCGATGTGGACCGCATCGCGTCCCGAGGACGAGCGCGAGTTCGTACGTCGACTCATCGCCAAGGGCATACCGACCACGGTCCGTGACACCCGCGGCAGTGACATCGATGGTGCCTGCGGCCAGCTCGCCGCCGCCGAATAGCTAGCGACTGCGCAGCCCTAGCGGGCTAGATCAGCGCGGGCTTCTTGACGAGCAACTCGACGTTCCGGTCCTGCGGGGTTCCCGACGCGTTGCTGCCGCGACCCTGGGGATCGTTGGCGGCAAGCTCACGGGCGAGTCCGGCGAGGGCGACCGTCGAGGTCAGCGGCCCAGTCGGACCGACCGTGCCAGCGTGGTCGAGCATCGTGGTGAAGATCGAGAGCGATCCGTCCTGGTTGTCCAACAGCTCAATCAGTCGCGACTGCTGCGGGAAGTCGATGTGCGATGCCGTGTTGATCTCCCAGAACCCGGTGCCACCGGTGGCGGCCTTGTGAGCCCACACCTGGTTGCGGTGCGTGTGGCCGTTGACCCAGGCGATCACGTTGGGGTTGGCGAGCAGGAGCTCGACGACTGCCGGGCCGAGCACGCGCTGCTCAAGATCAAGGCCGGTCGCGATGAGCGGGTTGGTCATCGTCCCGGACGTGTGGTGGCTGAAGATCATCACGTACTTGTTCTTCGAGTTGGCCAGCGTTGTCTTGAGCCACGCCATCTGCTTCGTGCCGAGCGAACCTTCGGCGTAGCCGTTGGGGTTGACCGAGTCGAGCACTATTCCGCGGAACAGACCCTTGTCGAACGTGTAGTAGGCCGTGCCCTTGGTCTTGTTCTCCGCGGTGAAGCCGTGACCAACCGGTCCGGGAGTTGCGCTGGTGTTGAAGTGCTCCGCGATGACCTGCTTGCGCGTGAGCACCTTGCGCTTCGGGTCGTACTTGACGAGCCTGGCGCTGGCGAGACCTGCTGCGGCAACGAGGATGCTCGGATCGGCTGCTGTGAGGCTGGCCATGACGTCCGCCTGTGACAGACCGGGAGGAAGTGCGGTGGCCTTGAGCGGTCCAGTGGCGATGATGCCAAGCTGCAGTGCGGGCGGGAAGTTGCCTTGTACGAGCCCGTCGTGGTTGCCGAAGACGGAGTACCACGGCATCTTGATGCCTTCGGCCTTGAACGGAACGCGTGCGGCGTTCAGCAGACCGGTGACCTGCGGGAACCCGAACCGGGTCTTGTAGATGTCGTTGGGCTTGTTGGCGGGAGCAGGATCCGGGTGCCAGTAGTGGACGTCGTAGTCGACATTGTCGGCGACGCCTTGGTACTTCGTCAGGTCGCCTGAGTCTGGCGTGACGGTCTTGCCGTCGAGGATGTCGATGTTCCAGCGGAACTCGTTGAGCTGGCAGTTGTCGGAGTTGTCGCCGGTCTGGATGGCGAACGCCAGCGGGGCGCCCTTGACCGGACCGTACTTCGCCTTGTTGACGGCCTGGACCATGGCATCGGCGGTCTGCAGCGTCAGCATTTCCTGCGGCCGGTAGCTCGACTGCAGCAGATTGAGGGTCGGCTCGCCGCCGGAGTACTTGTCCTCCAGGCGGTCGACGTACTCAAGGCGCATCGGTGACTGCGCGTCAACGATGTGGACGTCGGTCAGGTGCGCGAATGCGGTGACCGACTGGCGGCCGGAGATCGGTGTGGAGCTGGCGGGTACGCCGAGGTCGGTGCGCGCGGTGTGGGGCTCGTTCGACGCCTCGACAACCGGCGCGTAGCCGCCGGGGCCTGGAGCGCCACGTACGAGCGTGCCAGCGAGAGTCGTGACTGGGGGAGCGGTCTGACCCTCCACAGCCCACGCGGCCGGCGAGAGCGCCAAGTCCGTCAGGGCCATCGCCCCGCCGATGACAACGCCAGATTGAATCAGTTTGCGACGAGACAGGTCCATGGTGAAGTAACGATTCAATGTCAGTGAAGTGACGGCTATATGAGTCTCAGGTCACATCGGGTCGCCGAACGGGTTGCGGGTGTGGCACGCAAGGATGATGGGACCCAGATTCAGGCACCAAGGAGAACCATGCTGAGTGCGACCACAGATGGCGATGTCGTCATCCTCGAGCTGCAGCGCGAGGAGCGACGCAATGCGCTCAACCTCGAGCTGTGCCGTGAGATCCACGCTGCCGTCGACCAGGCTGTCGATGGCGGCGCAAGGGTCATCGTCATCACGGGGCAGGGGTCAGCGTTCTGCGCTGGTGCCGACCTCGGCGGCGTGTACGGCGACGAATTTCTCGAGGCTCTCTACGGGATGCTGTCGCGCCTGACCAAGGTGCCGGTTCCGCTCATCGCTGCGGTGAACGGGCCCGCGATTGGTGCTGGCACGCAGCTCGCGATGGCGTGTGATCTCAGGGTCGCCGACGTGACCTCGAAGTTCGCCGTTCCGACCGCGCGCAACGGTATGGCGGTCGATGCGTGGACGATCCGTACGCTGGCCGCTCTTGCTGGCGGAGGTACGGCACGACGCCTGATGCTCGGCGCAGAGTCGCTCAACGTCGAGTCCGCCCTCGCCGTGGGCCTCGCAGATCGCGCTGGCACGCTTGCCGATGCGATCGCCTGGGCACATGAGATCGCCGAGTTCGCACCACTCGCACTCGCGCACAACAAGCTCATCCTGAACAGCTCATCGGCCGATGATGCGGCGATCGACGCCAGCTTCGCGGCTGTCTGGGCCAGCGAGGACGTACGAGAGTCTGCCGCCGCACGCGACGAGAAGCGCCCGCCGAAGTTCATGGGTCGCTGATGACCAGCCTCGTGTTTCGCGCGCTCGACAAGCACGTCGTAGCCGGGCTTGCTGACGACACCGCCGTCCAGGACGAGCGTGGACCGTTGTCGTACGCCGAGCTCACCCACGAGTCGGCCTGTGTTGCGGGTGCTATCAGCCATCTGGGGGTCGAGCGCGGTACTGAAGTTGCGATCGACATCCCGAGGGGTCGAATCCTGGCGATCGCCGTCCTCGCGTGCGCGCGGCTCGGCGCCGTGCCGGGTGCTGGCGGTGCTTATCGATTTGAGGGCGAGACGTTCCACACGCCCGACACCGAGGTCGCGTGGGATCTGCTGATGCGGGCAGGTCGTTCCGAACCGGCACCAGCTCCTCACAACGACCCCGAAGGTTATGAAGCGCTGATGCGAGAGGCGTTCGACGACCTGTTCAGCGCATTGCTCGCTGGCGGGACGGCTACCTAGTACCCCAGGCGTAGGTCTGCTTCTCGAGCTGCAAGTAGACGAACGTCTCGGTCATGAGCACGTTGTCGACGGCGCTGATCTGCCCGGACACGATGTCGAGCAGCTCGTCGTCGCTCTCGGCCACGAGTTCGGCCAGGATGTCGAATCGGCCGGTGGTGATCACGATGTAGTCGAGCTGCTCCATCTTCGCGAGCTCTGCGGCGACCTTGCGGACATCGCCTGACACCTTGATGCCGATCATGGCCTGACGGGCAAAGCCCATCTGCATTGGGTCCGTGACGGCCACAACCTGCATGACACCGCTCTCGATGAGCTTCTGCACCCGATGCCGGGCGGCCGACTCGGACAGTCCGACCTGCTCCGCGATCGCGGAGTAGGACAGACGACCGTCGCCCTGGAGCAGCTCGATGATCCGCTTGGATATGTCGTCCAGTTGAGCCTTGATGGTCAGCTTGGCGTCACTCATGCCGCCATTGTGCCGCACGAAAGTCGAAACGTGACGAATTCATGTCCGCAACGCATTTGTAGCGCTGGAATCCCTTGTCTTGAGCGGTTGATCTTGCGACTATGAGTGCCTCACAGAGACAGGGATCGAAGATGACTGACGTGGACCGGCGAACACTGTTGCGAGGCATCGGAGGAATTGCGGCGCTCAGCACAAGCGCCCTCGTGCTGGGCGGATGCGGCACATCTGGCAGCAAGCAGGACGCGGCCGATTGCATCTCGAAAGACCTGTCAGGGAGCGAGAAGAAGCTCATCGTCTCGAACTGGCCCGAGTACATCGACGAGGACGACGATGGCTACACCTCGACCCTCACCGAGTTCGAGAAGGTGACCGGCATCAAGGTCGACTACACCGCCGACGTCAACGACAACGACGAGTTCTACGCCAAGGTCAAGAACCAGCTGGGCGCCTGCACTTCGACCAAGCGCGACATGTTCATGCTGACCGACTGGATGGCGGCCCGGATGATCCAGTCGGGCTGGATCCAGAAGCTCGATGCGGCCAAGGTGCCCAACCTGCACGCCAACATCATCGACGGGCTCGCGAACGTCGGCTGGGACAAGAACCGTGAGTATTCCGCGCCCTGGCAGAGCGGCTTGACCGGCATCGCCTACAACAAGTCGAAGGTCAAGGAGGTGAGGTCGTTCGACGAGCTGCTCACCCGCAGCGACCTCAAGGGCCGCATCTCGCTCCTGAAGGAGATGAACGACACGATGGGCTTGATGCTGCTGTCCGAGGGCGCAGACCCCTCCGACTTCAGCGACGACGAGTGGCAGAACGCCTTGGACAAGCTCGCCAAGGCCAAGAGTGACGGTCAGATCCGGGCGTTCACGGGCAACGAGTACATCCAGGACCTCACCGCCGGCAACGTCGTCGCGTGCGAGGCGTGGTCAGGAGACGTCGCCGCGGCAGAGGACGAGAACCTGGTGTTCGTCCCAGCCGAAGAAGGGCTGATGATCTGGGCCGACAACATGCTCGTGCCCAACAAGGCGACCCACAAGGGCAATGCCGAGGAGTGGATCAACTACTACTACGAACCCGAAGTCGCGGCCAAGCTGGCGGCGTTCGTCTGGTACATCTGCCCCGTCAAGGGCGCGAAGGAAGCCATGGAGAAGGTCGACCCGAGCCTCGTCGACAATGAGCTGATCTTCCCGACCGAGAAGACGCTCTCGCAGACCCACCCGTTCATGGAGCTCAATGCGAAGAAGCAGCGCGAGTACTCCCGTGACTTCAAGGGGATCAGTGGTTAGCGCGGCAGAGACCCCGCCGGCACCCTCCGGTTCGCGCTCGCTGCGACTCTCACAGCTCACGAAGGAGTTCGCCGCTTTCACGGCGGTGAAGTCGCTTGACCTCGAGGTTCCGCAGGGATCGTTCTTCGCCCTGCTGGGCCCTTCCGGCTGCGGCAAGACGACGACGCTCCGTATGGTCGCCGGGCTCGAGACGCCGACCTCGGGCACGATCCACCTCGGCGACAAGGACGTGACGTACGACAAGCCGTACAAGCGCCCGGTCAACACGGTGTTCCAGAACTACGCCCTGTTCCCGCACCTCGACATCTCCAAGAATGTTTCCTTCGGTCTCGAGCGCCGCGGCGTCAAGGATGTCAAGAAGCAGGTCGCAGAGATGCTCGAGCTCGTGGAGCTGACATCTCAGGCCCACAAGAAGCCGGCGCAGATGTCGGGAGGGCAGCAGCAGAGAGTGGCTCTCGCTCGTGCCTTGATCAACCAGCCCGAGGTGCTCTTGCTCGACGAGCCGCTCGGCGCCCTTGACCTCAAGCTGCGTCGCGGTATGCAGATCGAGCTCAAGCGCATCCAGACCGAGGTGGGTCTGACATTCGTCCATGTGACGCACGATCAGGAAGAGGCCATGACGATGGCCGACACCATCGCGGTCATGAACCAAGGCGTGATCGAGCAGATGGGTGCGCCCAGCGACCTCTACGAGAACCCGCGTACGACGTTCGTCGCGAACTTCCTCGGCCAGTCCAACCTGATCGCCGCCGATATCCAAGGTCGCGAGGGCGGCCAGGTCAAGGTACGTGTGCAAGGCGCACTGGCCTCGATCCCGGCCGAGCGGGCGCATGCGGAGTCCGGCAGCGGCTGGCTTGGCATCCGGCCCGAGAAGGTACTGATCGCCGAGGCCGGCCAGCCGATCGACGCACCCGGCGACGTCATCACGGGCGGCTTCATCACGGATGTCAGCTTCGTCGGAGTGAGCACCCAATACATGGTCAAGATGCCGTGGGGCCAGGAGCTCATGGTGTTCGAGCAGAACACCGGGTCGCGCCGCATGCTGTCCGTCGGCACCAAGGTCGACATCTCGTGGCGGCCGGAGTACGCCTTCCTGCTCGACGCGAGCCAGGACGCGCACGCCGGCATCGAGGAGGACTAGTGGCGGCGACGCTCGATGACG
>NZ_JAKFEL010000038.1:0-4271 GCF_036675695.1 Aeromicrobium sp. | reverse complement strand
ACCACCCCATCGCGGTCATGCGCCTCGGCGACGACGCCGACCTGGAAGTCGATCACGACCAGTGCTGTGTTGGGTCGGTCTTGCAGCGTGCTCACGAACGGGCTCCCTCGATGTGGATGGTGCGTGTTGCCAACGCTATGACGAGCCACTGACAAGAGCCCACCCGACGGATCCGGGAGAGATTTTGCCGAGTTGTCATATCGTGGCGCCCCTTCGCATGCGATCGCGGCACGGGTCAGCTGAGGGAGGCTGAGCCGTGCCGCGACTTTGGCGTCAGTCCTTCTGGAGCAGCTTCGCTGCTTCCTGGACCTTCTCGCCGTACTCGCCGGCCAGAGCGTCCTTGCGGATTTGCTCCCGCATGGCCTTTCGTTCATCGCCGGCGGGCATCGCTTTGAGCTCCTTCAGGTCGGCCTGCAGCTCGTCGGGGAGCAGGGCGAAGAACGCGGCGTGCCGGTCGGAGCGCCGGTCGGCTCGCTTCTCGATTTTTTCGCCGTATTCGCCGGCCTTGGCATCTGCGCGCACCTTCTTCAGGGCGTCGATTCGAGCCTGTCCATCGAGAGCACGCGCCGCCTTCAGGTCCGCTCGCAGCTCCGCGCGGTTGGCGTCTGTGCCGGGTGCAGGCGTGTCGTCATCGGCGAGCTCGGTGCCCAGCATTGTGGCGGTCTGTTCGACCGTCGCGGGTTCGGGAGAGGAGCTCAGCCACAGCGCCGATACGAGCGCCGCAGCACCGGCAAATACGATCCCTGAGATCCAGAGCCTGCGACCCAGCACTGTCTTCAATGTGGAACTTGTCATCGTTTCAGTCCTTCACGGTCATGGTCGGGGGTTCCCGACGTCCATCACTTTTCAGGCCGCGGGCAAGGATCACGTCAAGCGAATGTTCGAGGATCGTAAGGATCAGGTGGACGCATGCGGGCTGGCACGTGTCTCCTGTTTCATGGGTGTGTGAAGACAGCGCCAGCCAAGGGTCTAGTCCTCGTCGTCGAAGACGAGTCCTCCATTGCTGACCTCCTGCGCCTCTACCTCTCGCGTGCCGGCTATGGCGTGCACGTTGAGCGTGATGGAGCGCGAGGTCTGGCGCAGGTGCAGGTCCTGCGCCCGGCTCTCATCGTCCTTGACGTCGGATTGCCGACCCTCGACGGAATCGAGGTGTGCCGCAAGCTCCGCGCCCAGGACGACTGGACTCCGGTCATCTTCGTCACCGCTCGAGATGACGAAGTCGATCGGGTCATCGGGCTCGAGCTGGGTGCAGACGACTATGTGACCAAGCCGTTCTCGCCGCGCGAGCTGGTCGCCCGGATCGGTACTGTCCTTCGACGAAGCAGCGGTGGCACTGGAAGCGCAGTCCTCGAGACAGGGTCGGTACGGCTCGATCCGGCAAGTCGGCAGGTGACGGTGAACGATCGCAACGTCACCTTGACGGCGACGGAGTTCGACCTCCTCGCCGCACTGATGCGTCGGCCCGGGATGGTGTTCACCCGAGAACAGCTTCTCTCAACGGTGTGGGGCGCAGCAGCGTATGGCGGCAGCCGTACGGTCGACGTCCATGTCGCTCAGGTTCGCGCCAAGCTCGGGGACGAATCACCCATACGCACTCATCGCGGCGTCGGCTACTCGGCGGGCAAACCATGAGGACGGTGCCGCTGTCGCGCCGGATCCTGCTCGTCACGCTGGCCGGTGGCGTGATCGTCGCACTGGTGGCTGGGGTGCTGACGGTGCCACTTGTACGCGATGTCGCCCGCGAGCAGGACAGAGAGCAGCTGGTTCGTTCGATCGAGACGTTCTCAGCCAAGCCGGCAGCGACGGCGAAGCTTCTTGCACAGGAGCAGAAGGTTGTGGGAGCGGACGATCGCCGCTACGCCGTCATCCGCCGCAATGGTGAAGTCACGGGCACGGCTGCGAACGATCTCACCGCTGACCAGATCAACACATTGTTGACGACAGGAACGCTCTCGACATCGGCGACAATCGACGGTCAAGACGTGCTGATCGAGGGGAGATCGACGCGCCGCAGCTTCAGTGCCGTCGCCGTGCAGCCCGTTGGAGACGTTGGCGAGGCGACCGCGGATCTGAGACGGCGCCTTCTGCTGGCACTCCTGTTGGGCCTCGCAGCTGCGGGCACGCTCGGACTCGTGATGTCTCGTACGCTCAACCGCTCCGTGGCGGATGCAGCCGGTGCCGCGCGCCGCCTGGCGGCGGGGGAGCGAGGCGTTCCGATCGCGTCGTCATCGGTGCGCGAGATCGCTGACATGAGTGGCGCGATAGCTGCTCTTGACACGGCCTTGACGTCAAGCGAAGGAAGGCAGCGCGAGTTCTTGTTGTCGGTCTCTCACGAGATCCGAACCCCCCTGACTGCGCTCCGCGGATATGCCGAGGCGCTCGCGGACGGAGCGATAGGAGCCGACGATCTACGGGCAACTGGCGAGACCCTGGTCGAAGAGACCGCCAGACTTGATCGATTCGTCGGCGATCTGCTCGAGCTCGCCCGCCTGGAGGCAGATGACTTCAGCATCGAGACGGTCGATGTCCCTCTGGACCGGTTGACGCACGATCTGCGGGACGCGTGGCGAGCGGTTTGCGATCGTGAAGGTATTTCGCTGCGGACCATGGGTGCGGGAGCCATGGTCCATACCGATCCGATGCGTCTGCGACAGCTTCTTGACGGTCTGGTGGAGAACGCGATCCGGGCCACTCCGCTGGGCGGTGAGGTCTCTGTTCGAACCACGGTCTCGACGACCGAGGTGGTGATCGAGGTTGAAGATGCCGGGCCGGGGCTCGACCAGGCGGACCTGATCAACGCCTTCGAGCGCGGCGTGCTGCACGCAAAATACCGCGACGTACGCAATGTCGGCACCGGGCTGGGCCTGTCGATCGCCCATCGGTTGGCCACTCGCATGCACATCCAGCTCGACGTGGGTAGGGCCCCAACCGGTGGCACGGTGTTTGGCGTGCACCTGCCGATAGGCTGAGCACGTGGTCTACCGCGCCTTCTTCGACGCCGTGTTCAGCTCCATGGATCCCGAAAAGGCGCACGAGCGGGGCTTCGCGGCGATCAAGGCCGGCCGCTTCGTCACCAAGTTCGCAATGCGCAAGACCCACGCCCCGCGAACCGTGATGGGCATCGAGTTCCCCAATGCGTTCGGTCTGGCCGCAGGCTTCGACAAGAACGCGCGCGCAGTCCCCGGCCTGCTGTCCCTCGGTTTCGGTCACGTCGAGATCGGGACGGTGACGGCTCGCCCGCAACCCGGCAATCCCAAGCCACGGCTGTTCCGCCTCGTCGAGGACAAGGCGATCGTCAACCGTATGGGCTTCAACAACGACGGTGCTGCGGTGGTCGCCGCCAGGCTCCATCGCCTGCGCCATAAGTCCGGGCGCGATGCCGTGATCGGCGTCAACATCGGCAAGAACAAGGCCACCGAGGCTGCTGATGCAATCGCGGACTATGTCGAGTGCGCACGACTCCTGGCGCCGCATGCGAGCTATCTCGTCGTCAACGTCTCATCCCCGAACACTCCGGGGCTCCGCGACCTGCAGGCAGTTGACGAGCTCCGTCCGCTCCTCGCCGCGGTCAAGGATGTCTGCGACCGGTCGCATGGCGGCCGGGTGCCACTGGTCGTCAAGATCGCACCCGACCTCGCTGATGCCGATGTCGATGCAATCGCTGATCTCGCGATGGAGCTTGGCCTCGATGGAATCAGTGCCACCAACACCACGATCGCCAGGCCCGACGAACTGCTGACGCCACTCGCCACCATCAAGGCCGCTGGTGCCGGCGGACTGTCGGGACCGGTGCTGGCTGGCCGCTCGACGGAGGTCCTCGTACGCCTCAAGCAACGCGTCGGGAACCGTCTCGCGATCATCTCCATGGGCGGTGTCACGGCGCCTGAAGACGTACGGGCGCGGCTCGATGCGGGTGCCGATTTGGTGCAGGGATACACCGGCTTCATCTATGAAGGCCCGCTCTGGCCATCGCGTCTCGCCGCAGCGTCCAAACGCCCCTGACGCAGGCGTGGACCCGATTTCGAAATCGGGTGGTTGACCGTGTATCTTGGGACGTCGGCTTGCCCCTTTAGCTCAGTCGGTAGAGCGTTTCCATGGTAAGGAAAAGGTCTTCGGTTCGATTCCGTAAAGGGGCTCTGGACTCGCAGCACTAAGAGTCCTTCGGACATGAGGCAACTCGTGCCCGCGGCTGGGTAGCTCAGTCGGTCAGAGCACACGACTCATAATCGTGGGGTCGCGGGTTCGAGTCCCGCCCCAGCTACCGCACGACA
>NZ_JAKFEL010000009.1:0-4274 GCF_036675695.1 Aeromicrobium sp. | reverse complement strand
CACGGGTGTACGAGCCATGGGTCAGCCCGCCAATCTGACGGTCACGTTGGTGCCCCAGATCGCCATCGAGGCGAGCAGGTCGACAACGTTGATCGCAACGATCGACGTACGGACGGCGAGGCCCACGGCAACGCCCACACCTGCGGGTCCGCCGCTGGCGTAGTAGCCGTAGTAGCAGTGGATCATGATCACGACGACGGCAAAGATCAGCACCTTCGCGAATGACCATAAGACGTCTTGCGGTGGCAAGAACGTCGTGAAGTAGTGGTCGTATGTACCCGCACTTTGCCCGTTGATCTGGGTGATGGTCAGCCTCGTCGCAAAATAGGACGACAAGAGGCCGACGATGTAGAGCGGGACGACAGCAATGAGTCCGGCGATGACTCGCGTCGTCACCAGGAATGGCAGCGACGGGATCGCCATGACCTCGAGGGCGTCAACTTCTTCGCTGATGCGCATGGCTCCGAGCTGGGCCGTGAAGCCACAGCCGACGGTCGCGGCGAGCGCGATACCGGCGACGATCGGGGCGATCTCGCGGGTGTTGAAGTAGGCGGAGACGAATCCGGTGAGCGCGGCAGTACCGAGCTGGTCGAGCGCTGCGTAGCCCTGGATTCCGACTTCGGTACCGGTGAAGAAGCACATCGCGGTGATGACGCCGACCGTGCCGCCGATGACGGCGAGGGAGCCGGATCCGAGCGCGACCTCGGCGAGGAGTCGGATGATCTCCTTGCCGTAGTTGGCGATCGTACGAGGCACCGACTTGATGACTCGGATGTAGAAGAGCATCTGACGACCGAGGTCGTCGATCCCTGAGCTGATCTTGCCCGGAACGGCCGCGACTGCGGACAGAGCTGTCTTGTCAGTCATCGTCACATCCCCTTCGGAGGGACGAGTTGGATGTAGATCGCCGAGATGAAGAAGTTGACGATGAATAGCAACGTGAAGGTGATGACGACTGCTTCGTTGACCGCGTCACCGACGCCCTTGGGGCCGCCCTTGGCGTTCATTCCCTTGTAGGACGCGACGATCGCGGCGATGAAGCCGAAGATGAGGGCCTTGATCATGCCTTGATACATGTCAGGCAGCTGCGCGAGCGCAGTGAAGGACGCCAGATAGGCGCCGGGGGTGCCGTCCTGCAGGACGACGTTGAAGACATAGCCGCCGGCAACGCCGACCACCGTAACGATTCCGTTGAGGAACACTGCGACGAGCATGCAGGCGAGAACGCGAGGAACCACGAGTCGCTGGATCGGGTCGATGCCGAGAACCATCATCGCGTCGAGCTCCTCGCGAATGCGGCGGGCGCCGAAGTCCGCGGCAATGGCTGAGCCAGCAGCGCCGGCGATCAGCAGGGCACACGCGATGGGGCCCGCTTCACGTACGACGGCGAGGACTGCGGCGGAGCCGGTGAATGACTGAGCGCCGAACTGCTTGATCAAGCCGCCGACCTGCAACGCGATGACCGCGCCGAAGGGGATCGAGACGAAAGCTGTGGGGACGATCGTCACTCGAACGATGAACCATGCCTGCAGGAGAAATTCCTTCAGCTGGAACGGTCGCCGGAACAGCGCAACAACCACGTCGAGCGTGAAGGCGAAAAGGTTGCCGGCGACCCTTGCGGGGCCGGCGATGACGGTCGTACTCACACCGTCACCTCAGCTTTCGAACGATGGTGGTCCGTCACGCAGCACCGCCGGCACGCAACGGCACCTTTGCGCCGAAGGAGCCAGCGGGTGCTGTCACACCGTTCTCGCGGCACCAGGCGCCAGCCTCGCGCTGCGCACGACGTGGACGACCGTCCGACGGCTCGAGCTGCAGCGGAACAGGCGGGAGGGGCGGCATCTCGATGCCCTTCTCCGAGGCCAACTCGTCGGCGTCCTTCTCCTCGGACATGCCGATCGGTCCCACGGTCTGAGCATTGAGGAACTGAGCAACGACCGGCTCGTCCGAGGTCAGCAGCATTTCGCGCGGACCGAACATCGCCAGGTGGCGGTGGTAGAGCAGACCGATGTTGTCAGGCACGGTACGAGCTGTGTTGACGTCGTGGGTCACGATCAGGAACGTCGCGTCGATCTGCGCGTTCAGGTCGATGAAGAGCTGGTTGATGTAGGAGGTACGGACCGGGTCGAGACCGGAGTCAGGCTCATCGATCAGCAGGATCTCGGGATCGAGGACGAGCGCACGTGCGAGTCCGGCGCGCTTGCGCATACCGCCTGAGATCTCACCGGGAAGCTTGTTCTCCGCGCCGATCAGACCCGTGAGCTCCATCTTGTCCATGACGATGGTGCGGATCTCGGACTCAGACTTGCGGGTGTGCTCGCGCAGTGGGAACGCAACATTGTCGTAGAGGTCCATGGAGCCGAACATCGCGCCGTCCTGGAACAGCACGCCGAAGAGCTTGCGGATCTCGTAGAGATCCTTCTCCGAGCAGTTGGCGATGTCCGTGCCCTCGATGAACACGTGGCCAGCGTTGGGCTTGAGGAGTCCGATCAGCGTCTTCAGGAAGACGGACTTGCCGGTGCCCGACGGGCCCAGCATCACGGAGATCTCACCCGCCGGAAGCGTCAGTGAAACGTCTGCCCAGATGGTCTGGTTACCGAACTTCTTGGTCAAGCCTTCGACGACGACTTCAACGCCCACGGACGGCCCTCCTCGTACACGTGGTTCGCCGGCCTGTCCGACGAGAACTGGTTCATCTTAGATCGGTGATCTGAGACACACTGCCTAACGAGGAATTGCACGCGAGGTTACGAGTAAGCGACCTCGGATGAACTGCTCGTTACTGCCCGGTAGCCGAGCAGCCTGCCCAAGGTAACTCAGAGTGACTTTTGGCGACACCCCAAACCTCCCGTTTTGGACAACTCAGTCGTCCGGACACGACACTCCGCTGGAAATGACAAAGGGGCGCCCCCTCCGAAGAGGGGACGCCCTTTGCGTGGGTTTAGCTGAACGTCACTTGACAGTGACGGTGGCGCCGGCGGCCTCGAGGGCCTCCTTGGCCTTGTCAGCCGATTCCTTGTTGGCCTTCTCGACGACAGGCTTCGGTGCGCCCTCGACGAGGTCCTTGGCCTCCTTGAGACCGAGGCCGGTGATCGTACGAACTTCCTTGATGACCTGGATCTTCTTGTCACCAGCGGCTTCGAGGATGACATCGAACTCATCCTGGTCGCCTGCAGCGTCACCAGCAGCAGCTCCACCGGCAGCAGCCGGGGCAGCGGCCACGGCAGCCGGAGCGGCCGCGGTGACGTCGAAGGTGTCTTCGAATTCCTTCACGAACTCAGAGAGCTCGATGAGGGTCATTTCCTTGAATGCATCCAGCAGGTCGCCGGTGCTGAGCTTCGCCATGGTGGCGTCCTTTCGTTGGAGACCCCGAGGGGGTCCCGATGTGAATCGGGCTTTCAGCCCTCGGTTGCCTCGGCGTCAGTAGACGCCTCGACTGCGGCCTCAGCGGGTGCCTCGGCTTCGGGTGCCGCTTCGGCCACGGGGGCCTCTTCGGCAGGTGCTTCGTCGGCCACGGGGGCCTCGGCAGCGGGGGCGGCAGGCGCTTCGCCTGCAGCCAGGATCGACGGATCGCTGGCAGCCTTCGCCTGCAGGGCACCGAGAACTCGGGCAGCCTGCGACAGCGGGGCGTTGAACAGCGATGCGGCGTTCGACAGGCTGGCCTTCATGCCACCTGCGAGCTTGGCGAGGAGAACCTCACGCGACTCGAGGTCGGCCAGCTTGTTGATCTCAGCAGCAGTGATGGACTTCCCGTCGAGGAAGCCACCCTTGATGATGAGGGGCTTGTTTTCCTTCGCGAAGTCGCGCAGACCCTTTGCCGCCAGCACCGGGTCACCGGTGATGAAGGCGATTGCCGTGGGACCGGTGAGCAGGCTCGTGTCGAGGTCTACTCCCGCATCCTTGGCGGCAATCTTGGTCAGCGTGTTCTTGGCGACGGCATAGCTGACGTTCTCTCCGAGAGTGCGCCGCAATTCCTGCAGCTGCTTCACGGTGAGACCGCGGTACTCGGTCAGTACGGCACCGTTCGACTCGCGAAAGCTTGTCGCGAGCTCGGCTACGGCGGCTGTCTTCTCCGGGTTTGCCATGTGTCTCCTTCCAGCACCAGTGGTCGTACGAGGACTGCGACCCCATGACTGGCATGGAACCGACACGAAAAAACGTCCCGGCGCAAGGCACGGGACGCTGAGTTAACTGCGATTCGCAACCTGCGCTGGCCGCCCCTTCGGGCACTTCGAGCAACTCTTGCGAGTCACCAACCTGCGGTCTTCGGTAGT
>NZ_JAKFEL010000147.1:0-4292 GCF_036675695.1 Aeromicrobium sp. | reverse complement strand
ATTGATCGTCTTCGCCCGTCGGAGACGGAAAATCACACATCAGCTATCCCTGCCGACACGTCGATTGCCGGGAAGTGCGAATCAATGCGCTTGGTTCGCGATGCGCGAGAAGGAAAAGTTCACCTATGTCTTTAGACACGACCATTACCTACCGTTCGACCTACGCCAAGCTCCAGAGCTGGGTTGACGAAGTAGCCGCCCTCACCAAGCCCGCCGACATCTACTGGTGTGAGGGATCCCCCGAAGAGTGGGTCTCCATCACCGACAAGCTTGTCGAGGCAGGGACCTTCAAGCGTCTCAACGCCGATAAGAAGCCCAACTCCTTCTACTGCGCATCCGATCCCAACGACGTCGCACGCGTCGAGGACCGCACCTACATCTGCTCCGTCGACGAGAAGGACGCCGGGCCCACCAACAACTGGATGGCGCCTGACGAGATGAAGAAGACCATGACGGACCTCTACGACGGCTGCATGCAGGGCCGCACGATGTATGTCATCCCGTTCGTGATGGGTCACCTCGAGTCCGACAACCCGATGTTCGGCATCGAGATCACCGACTCCGCATACGTCGTCGCCTCGATGACCGTCATGGCCCGCATCGGCAAGGACGTCCTCAACCAGATCGAAGAGACCGAGGCTGACTACGTCCCCGCTCTCCACTCGTTCGGTGCTCCACTGGCCGAAGGCCAGGCCGACGTGAAGTGGCCGTGCAACGACACCAAGTACATCGTGCAGTTCCCCGAAGAGCGCATGATCTGGTCGTTCGGCTCCTCGTATGGCGGAAACGCCCTCCTCGGCAAGAAGTGCTACGCGCTCCGCATCGCCTCGGTGATGGGTCGTGACAACGGCTGGATGGCCGAGCACATGCTCATCCTGAAGCTCACGAACCCCGAAGGCGTCGTCAAGTACATCGCCGCCGGCTTCCCGAGCGCGTGCGGCAAGACCAACCTCGCGATGGTCGAGCCGACCATCCCGGGTTGGAAGGTCGAGACGATCGGCGACGACATCGCCTGGATCCGTGTCGGTGCCGATGGTCGTCTCTACGCCGTCAACCCCGAGTTCGGTCTCTTCGGTGTTGCACCTGGCACCGGCTGGGACACCAACGCCAACGCGATGCGCACCATCGAGCAGGGCAACTCGGTCTTCACCAACGTTGCTCTGACCGACGACGGCGACATCTGGTGGGAGGGCATGACGGACGAGCCGCCGGCTCACCTGACCGACTGGAAGGGCAACGACTGGACCCCCGAGAGCACCGAGCTCTCGAGCCACGCCAACAGCCGCTTCTGCACCCCGATCAAGCAGTGCCCGATCCTGGCTGACGAGTACGACGACCCGAACGGCGTCCCGCTCGACGCGATCCTTTTCGGTGGCCGCCGCAAGACGACCATCCCGCTCGTCACCGAGGCCCGCGACTGGACCCACGGAACGTTCATGGGTGCGACGCTCTCCTCGGAGACCACGGCCGCTGCGACCGGTGCCGTCGGCGTTGTCCGCCGCGACCCGATGGCGATGCTGCCGTTCATCGGCTACGACGCTGGTGACTACTTCGGTCACTGGATCAACATGGCCAAGAACAACGACGAGTCGAAGTTCCCCAAGGTCTTCTACGTCAACTGGTTCCGCCGCGACGAAGACGGTGGCTTCCTGTGGCCCGGCTTCGGCGAGAACAGCCGCATCCTCAAGTACGTCATCGACCGCGTCGAGGGCAAGGTTGAAGCTCGCGAGACGCCGATCGGTCTCGTGCCGCCGGCCTCGTCGATCGATACCGACGGACTCGATGTCTCCACCGCTCAGCTCGAAGAGGCGCTCCGCGTCGACGTCGACGAGTGGAAGGCCGAGATCCCGCAGATCAACGAATGGTTCGAGCAGTTCGGCGACACCCTGCCGGCCGTGCTCTGGACTGAGCTCGATGGCCTGAAGGCTCGTCTCGAAGCCTGATCCAGACGAACAAGTGTCCCGGACCTCGGTCCGGGGCGCTTTTCGTTTCTGGCCACCTCAAGTGAGCAGGTTGGCGATCTGCCAGCCAAGAACGATGGCTCCAAGAATGCGTCGGTACGGAGCATCGCCGCGTACGAGCTCATCGAGCCCCCACACGATCAGCGCTCCCGAGCCGACCCAGCGCAGCTCGGTGTCGATCTCGTCGTACGGACTCCAGCGCAGCGCTGTTGCAGCGAAGAACACCCAGAGGGCTGGGTTGGGGAACTGGAAGAGCACCGTCTTGCCGGTGTCCCCATTCCGCACCCACCAGTCGACGCCCAACTCAATCAGGCCAGGTCGTCGAAGATGCGCTTGTCGTGGGCGTTGAACACGGTCACGCCTTCTTCACCATTGAGCCGTGAGAGCGTCGCGTGGTTGCCGGCGAGCTTCTTGCCGTCCTGCGCCATGACCTTCTCGAAGGCGCGAAGCTTGCGGATCTTGCCCAGCGTCTTGCCGGAAGGCGCCGTCGGCGCATAGGAGCTCGCATCGAAGACTGCGTCACCAGCGTGGAACAGGACTCCCCCTCCATCGGGCTCGACAGCCACAGCCGCGTGCCCCTTGGTGTGTCCGGGCATCGGCACATACGTGATCCCGGGCAGGACCTCGATGCCGCTCAGCCCGAACTTCCACCCATCGCCCGGGCCGGCGTGTGTCTCGAACCGTGGGCCGTGCGCCCATTGCTTCTGCGAGTAGCGCTGCTTGGACATGAAGTCAGGGTTGGCCACAGCCCAGTCGTGCTCATCGGCGGTCGTATGCACGACGGCGTCGGGGAAGTCGGAAACTCCGCCGATGTGGTCGAAGTCCATGTGGGTCAGCACGATGTGCGTGACATCAGACAACGAGTGACCGCGTGCCTCAACCTGCGTGGCGGCGGTCTCTGCGTCAGCGCGAGCCGGGCGGGTCAGGAACCGTGCGGGCCCCATTCGCCTCGGATCGGCGAAGTCTGCACGACCGAGGCCGCTGTCGACCAGCACCAGTCCGTCATTGGTCTCGCACAACAGCACATGACAGACGATGGGCGACATCGTCGGTGGGTTCATCGTTCCGCAGTTCAGGTGGCTAACGCGCATACGCTGAATCCTGACGGATCGAATCGCGTGCCGTCGAGAAACGAGGCGATCCAATGGATTCGACGCTGATTCATTCCTGGCCCTTCTGGGCAGGCCTCTCGGCCTTCTTCGCGGCGCTGACGGCGATCTTCGCGAAGGTCGGCGTCAAGGACGTCGACTCCGACGTTGCGACATTCATTCGTACGATCGTCATCCTCGTGACGCTCGGCTTCATCCTCGTGGTTCTCGGGAAGTTCCACTCGCCGGGGCCACTCACGACCAAGACATGGGTGTTCCTGATCCTGTCCGGGCTGGCGACCGGGGCCTCCTGGATCTGCTACTTCCGGGCGCTCAAGCTTGGACCCGCCTCGTTGGTGGCACCGGTCGACAAGCTCAGCGTCGTCCTCGTCGCGATCTTCGGTGTCACCTTGCTCGGAGAACACCTGCAGCCCAAGCAATGGATCGGTGTCGTCCTGGTGGGCGCAGGAGCAGTGTTGTTGGCCTGGACCTAGCGGCCCGGCGTGAGGCGGCGGAGCGAGCTCCGCCACGATCGCCACGCAGAAGGACCAGCCACGTTGCGCGGCTGGTCCTTCGAGCATTGCTTGTTGCGTTTACGGCGGAGGTGGCGAGATTTGAACTCGCGAGAGGTTTAAACCTCAACCCGCTTAGCAGGCGGGCGCACTAGGCCACTATGCGACACCTCCCCGCCGCCCGTCGAAACAGGCAACCGGAACAGGATACCGACCACAAGGCGTCCCCGACGAATCGGGACAGGAGTCAGCTCGGGTTGAAGCGGGTGTAGCCGTTCGCGGTGTTGAGTCGGTCGTAGATGTCGCGTACGAGTTCCTCACCGCGCGGGCCGACATACGCGAGCGGGAAGCTCAGAATCGTCTCGTCCCCGCGGGTGAAATAGAGCCGACCGTCGGCGTGATCAACGCCCTCGACCTCGGACCAGGGCAGCGAGATCCGTCGGACCGTCAGCCGCCCGCCAACGCGCACGTTCGCTTCGGCTGTGCGGACGACAACCGGAGGCCAGACCGCCATCGTCACAGCGTTGATCAGAAGCAGCACAGCAAGCCCCGCGAAGAGCCACGACCAAACGCCGGGCAGCAGGAAGGCGCCAACAGTGAACGTCCCAAGCGTCATCACATTGATGCCGAGGGAGCGCAGGACGAAGCGACGATCGAGACGGTAGTTCATAGAGCAGAGGGGGCGGGATTCGAACCCGCGGCTGACATTGCTGCCAGCGAGCGCTTTCAAG
>NZ_JAKFEL010000109.1:0-25877 GCF_036675695.1 Aeromicrobium sp. | reverse complement strand
CAGCAACTTCATGGTCGTGATGTCCGGAAGCGTGCTGGCCGAGAAGTACGCGCTCACGCCCGATGACGTCTGCTACTGCGCCATGCCGCTGTTCCATTCCAACGCGATCATGGCGTCGTTCGCCCCTGCACTTGCCGGCGGCGCAACGATCGCGCTGGCTCGCAAGTTCAGCGCGACCCAGTTCCTCAAGGACATCCGACACTTCGGCGCGACGTACATGAACTACGTCGGCAAGCCGCTTGCGTACGTCCTGGCCACCCCCGAGCTGCCCGACGATGCGGACAACCCGCTTCGTACTGCGTTCGGCAATGAAGCCTCGGACCGCGACATCGCCGAGTTCGGCCGACGCTTCGGATGCACGGTGTGGGACGGCTTCGGTTCCACCGAGACGGCAGTGATCATCACGCGTACGGACGACACTCCGCCCGGCTCGATCGGCCAGCCATTCGAGGGCGTCGCGGTGTATGACCGCGAGACCCGTACCGAGTGTCCGCCCGCGACGTTCGACGAGACGGGCGCGGTCACCAACCTGGACGAGTGCGTGGGCGAGCTCGTGAACACCCAGGGGGCAGGCTTCTTCAGCGGCTACTACAACGACGAGGCGGCGACGTCTGCACGACTGGACGGCGGCATGTACTGGTCTGGTGACCTCGGCTACCGCGACGACAAGGGCTTCATCTACCTCGCCGGTCGCACCGACGACTGGTTGCGGGTGGACGGTGAGAACCTCGCCGCCGCGACGATCGAGTCGCTGCTGCTGCGCAACGAGGCGATCAGCCAGGCCTGCGTCTACGCCGTACCGGATCCGCTCGTCGGCGACCAGTTGATGGTCACGGTGGTGCTCCGGGACGACGCCAGTCTTGACCCAGAGGGGTTCGAGACGTTCCTTGCCGATCAGGCCGACCTGTCGCCCAAGGGATGGCCGCGCTACGTACGGCTTGCCGCTGAAGTTCCGACGACGGCCACCAACAAGGTGCTCAAGCGCGAGCTGCGTATCGAGGGCACCGACACGACCGATCCGCTGTGGGAGCGCGAAGAGCGCGGCCGGTCCTACTCGAGCATCTCCTGATGCGGGTCGCGGTGACCGGCGCTGCCGGGTTCCTCGGGCTCAACCTCGTCTCCGCCCTGCTCCGGGACGGACATGAGGTCGTCGCGATCGACAGGGTGCGCGGCGCGCTGCCCGCCAGCGTGACCGAAAGCTCGAAGGGCTCACTTCGCTGGGTGTCGGTCGACATCCTCGACGAGGACGCCGTGGCCGTAGCGCTCGACGGCGTCGAGATCGTTCACCACCTCGTCGCGGTGATCAGCCTGCGGCAGAAGGATCCGCTGGCGGAGCTGGTGAACATCCAGGGGGTCGGGTCGGTGGCGCGCGCAGCGCTTCGGGTCGGGGCCCGCCGGATGGTCAACTGTGGCTCGCTGGCGTCCTTCGACTACGAACGTCTCGGGACCGTCGACGAGGGATCGAAGCGGGCGACTGATCCAAAGCTGCCGATCTACCACCGCTCGAAGTACCTCGGCGAGGTCGAGCTGCTCAGGGTCGTCGACGCGGGCCTTGACGCCCTCAGCTGCAACCCGACCGGCATCTATGGACCGATCGACCACCCCGGCCGGCTGTCGCGGATGAACCAAGGGCTGCTCGACGCGGCACTCGGCAAGTTGCCGGCCAGTGTGCCGACTTGGTTCGACATGGTTGACGCACGCGACGTCGCGGAAGGGTTCCTGCTCGCTGCCGAGAAGGGGCGCACCGGCCACAACTACCTGCTGGGTGGGCATCGCCACAACCTGTTCGACGCACAGGTTCTCGCGGCCGAGCTCACCGGGCGACGCGGTCCACGCATCAAGATCCCGATCGGCGCACTGCGCGCGGTGGCACCGTTCATCGACCCGATCACCCGGAAGCTCGGCTCGGAGTCGTTCGCGCCGGCCGCCCTCGAGAACCTCGCGATGAGTCCCATCGTCGATCGGTCCAAGGCTGGTGCCGAGCTCGGGTACGAGCCCCGCCCGACCGAGGAGACGATCCGTGACCTGGTGGCGTTCTTCGAGGCTGAAGGACTCCTGGAGGCATGACGGTGAACGCGCTGTTCGCGCGAAGTGCGCGCGGTTGATGGTCTCGAATTCGACTACCGCGTCGACCTGCTCGCGCGCGAGGGAACATGAGGGTTCCCTCGCAATCTGGCCGTGACATTCGGACGATAGGTTGGAGCTCCGTTCACTCCGATCGAGGACCGACCCGTGTTCGAGAAAGTACTCGTCGCCAACCGCGGCGAAATCGCCATCCGCGCATTCCGTGCCGCCCGTGAGCTTGGCGCGCGAACTGTCGCCGTCTTCCCGGTCGAGGATCGTGGTTCAGAGCACCGCGTACGCGCTGACGAGGCGTACGAGATCGGCGAGGCGGGACACCCGGTCCGCGCCTATCTGGATCCTCAGGCGATCGTCGACACCGCCGTCAAAGCCGGCGCCGATGCGATCTATCCCGGCTACGGCTTCCTGTCGGAGAATCCCGACCTCGCCGAGGCGTGCCAGGCCGCCGGCATCACGTTCATCGGTCCCGCCAAGGAAGTGCTCGAGCTCACCGGCAACAAGGCGCGAGCGATTGCCGCCGCCAAGGCGGCCGGAGTGCCCACGCTCAACTCGGTCGAACCGTCCGCTGATGTCGACGAGCTGATGTCGGCTTCGGATTCGCTCAACTACCCGCTGTTCGTGAAGGCCGTCGCCGGCGGTGGTGGGCGGGGAATGCGGCGCGTCGATGACCCCGCGATCCTGCGCGAGTCGATCGAGGCCGCAATGCGCGAGGCGGACGGTGCGTTCGGCGATCCGACCTGCTTCATCGAGGAAGCCGTCGTTGATGCGCGGCACATCGAGGTGCAGATCCTCGCCGACCACCAGGGCAACGTCGTCCATCTTCGTGAGCGCGACTGCTCGGTGCAGCGCCGTCACCAGAAGGTTGTCGAGATCGCCCCTGCGCCGGACCTTGATCGCGACACCCGCAAGGCGATGTGTGCAGACGCCGTACGGTTCGCCGAGTCGATCAACTACTCGTGCGCCGGCACGGTCGAGTTCCTGCTCGGCAAGGACGGCCGGTACGTCTTCATCGAGATGAACCCGCGCATCCAGGTCGAGCACACGGTCACCGAGGAAGTCACCAACGTCGACCTCGTGCAGGCGCAGATGCGGATCGCCGCTGGTGAGACGCTTGCTGACCTCGAGCTCGACGTGCAGGAGAACATCAAGGCCCGTGGGTTCGCCCTGCAGTGCCGCATCACGACGGAGGATCCGTCCAACGGGTTCCGCCCCGACACTGGTCAGATCACCTCCTATCGTTCGCCTGGTGGTCCCGGCGTGCGACTGGACGGCGGCACCGTCTACACGGGCGCCACCATCAGCGCGCACTTCGACTCGATGCTGTCCAAACTGACCTGCCGCGGACGGGACTTCGCGACTGCGGTCGGCCGGGCGGAGCGGGCGCTGGGCGAGTTTCACGTCGGCGGCGTCTCGACCAACATCACCTTCCTCAAGGGTGTGCTGGCCAATGCCGACTTCCGCGACGGCGGCGTGACGACGACGTTCATCGACGAGCACCCCGAGCTCCTCGATGCGCAGGTCAAGACCGATCCGGCAGACAAGATCCTGTCCTGGCTCGCCGATGTCACAGTCAACAAGCCGCACGGTTCATCGCCGACCAAGGTGTTCCCGGGGTCCAAGCTCCCGAAGATCGATCTCGCGACCTCACCTCCCGACGGGTCGCGGCAGCTGCTGACCGAGCTGGGCCCGGAGGGATTCGCGTCGGCGCTCCGCGAGCGCGAAACCGTCGGCGTCACCGACACGACGTTCCGCGACGCGCACCAGTCACTGCTCGCCACTCGCGTCCGTACGCACGACCTCGTGGCGGTTGCGCCGCACGTGGCGCGGATGATTCCGCAGCTGCTGTCGATCGAGGCGTGGGGTGGTGCGACGTACGACGTGGCGCTGCGATTCCTCAAGGAGGATCCGTGGGAGCGCCTCGCCGCGATGCGCGAGGCGGCGCCCAACATCTGCCTGCAGATGCTGCTGCGCGGGCGCAACACTGTCGGCTACACGCCCTATCCGACCGAGGTCACCAACGCGTTCGTCGAGGAGGCTGCTGAGACGGGCATCGACATCTTCCGCATATTCGATGCGCTCAACGACGTGGACCAGATGCGTCCGGCGATCGAGGCCGTACGCGAAACCGGTACAACGATCGCCGAGGTCGCCCTTTGCTACACCGGCGATCTGTCCAACCCGACCGAGAAGCTCTACACGCTCGACTACTACCTGCACCTGGCCGACAGCATCGTCGAAGCCGGCGCCCACGTGCTGGCGATCAAGGACATGGCGGGGCTGTTGCGGGCACCCGCCGCTCGTACGCTCGTCACCGCATTGCGCGAGCGCTTCGACCTGCCCGTCCACCTGCACACGCACGACACGGCTGGCGGCCAGCTCGCGACACTGCTCGCCGCGATCGACGCAGGAGTGGATGCGGTCGACGTCGCCTCGGCCGCATTGGCTGGCACGACGAGCCAGCCATCGATGTCTGCGCTGGTGGCCGCCACTGACTTTTCGCCGCGCGAGACCGGGCTCGACATCGATGCGATCAACGCACTCGAGCCCTACTGGGAAGCCGTACGTCGGGTCTACGCACCATTCGAGTCCGGCCTTCCGGCTCCCACGGGTCGCGTCTATCGGCATGAGATCCCAGGCGGCCAGCTCTCCAACCTCCGGCAGCAGGCCATCGCCCTCGGACTCGGCGAGAAGTTCGAGCAGATCGAGGACATGTACGCCGCGGCGAACGACATCCTCGGCAACATCGTCAAGGTCACCCCGTCGTCCAAGGTGGTCGGAGACCTCGCACTGCACCTCGTCGCGGTGGGCGCTGACCCCAAGGCATTCGCCGACGATCCCGCATCGTTCGACATCCCCGAGTCCGTCATCGGCTTCCTGTCGGGTGAGCTCGGTGATCCGCCCGGCGGGTGGCCCGAGCCGTTCCGCACCAAGGCGCTCGAGGGTCGCAAGACCAAGGTGCGCATCACCGAGCTCGACGACGAAGATCGCGATGGGCTCAAGGTCGACCGTCGCCATACGCTCAACCGACTGCTGTTCCCCGGCCCGACGGAGGACTTCGACTCAGCACGTCAGCAGTACGGCGACCTGTCGGTCGTGCCCACCAGGGCCTTCTTCTACGGACTGCGCACCGACAAGGAGACCGAGGTCGAGATCTCCGAGGGCAACTTGTTGCTGTTCGGCGTCGAAGCCATCGGTGAAGCCGACGAGCGCGGCATTCGCAATGTGCTCGGCACGATCAACGGCCAGCTGCGCCCGATCGAGGTGCGCGACCGCTCGGTCGACTCCAAGGTCGCGTCGTCCGAGAAGGCAGACGCTGGCAACGCCCAGCACATCGCCGTACCGTTCGCCGGCGTCGTCAGCCCGTCGGTCGCCGAAGGGGACAAGATCGAAGCCGGGCAGACCGTCGCCACGATCGAGGCCATGAAGATGGAGGCCGCGATCACCTCGCCGAAGGCCGGCACCGTCGCGCGACTCGTCATCACCGACACCCGCCAGGCCGAAGGTGGAGACCTGCTCCTTGTCCTGAGCCCCGGCTAACCACACACCAACGCGAGTCGACGATCTCGCTCGCGTACGGCTAGATCGTCGAAGGGCTCGTGCTGGGCCGAAATTCACATCTGGCGGTTGACCGGAGGTGTGCCATGCTGAAGGGGCGTAGTTAGTCCGCGGCGGTAGGCCGCGACATTGCGATGAACGGTCCGCCGGAAGGGGCCGCACATGACGCAACAAATTCAAGAACACACAGCTCTGAATGAGCAGTACGTCAGCCATTTCACGGAGCTCATGCAAGACGTCAAGGACGCCGGGCTTCTCGAGCGCAAGCACATCTACTACTGGTTGCAGATCGGTGCGCACGTCGCTGCGTTCTTCGCGATCTGGGTGGGGTTCTTCCTGCTCGGCAACTCGTGGTTTCAGCTGATCCTCGCTGCAGCGCTCGGCGTCATCGTCACCCAGTTCGGTTTCCTCGGTCACGACGCCGCACATCGTCAGATGTTCGCGTCAGGCAAGTGGAACTCGTGGACTGCGCGAATCCTGGCTGGTGCCTTTGCCGGGCTGAGCTTCGCCTGGTGGCGCAACAAGCACGCCATGCACCACAAAGGACCCAACCTCGAGGGCTATGACCCCGACATCGGTCCTGGTGCCATCGCGTTCACGCCCGACATCGTCGCCCAACGTACGACCGGGTTCGCCGGCTGGTTCGTGAAGCGACAGGGCTGGCTGTTCTTTCCGCTGCTCACGCTCGAAGGTCTCAACCTGCACGCCGAGAGCATTCGCGCGGCTCGTGACAAGACCTCAAACCAGCCCTGGCGTCGTACCGAGCTGTACCTCGTGGTCACCCGACTCGGCGTCTACGTCGCGATCCTGCTGATGTTCCTGCCGCTCGGCAAGGCGCTGTCGTTCTTCGCGATCCAGATGGCCGTGTTCGGGTTCTGCCTCGGCGCGTCATTCGCGCCGGCGCACAAGGGCATGCCCCTGATCCCACCCGAGATGAAGCTCGACTTCCTGCGCCGTCAGGTGATGGTGTCGCGCAACGTCAAGGGCAACCCGGTCGTCGACTGGGCAATGGGCGGACTCAACTATCAGATCGAGCACCACCTGTTCCCGAGCATGCCGCGCTGCAATCTCAAGAAGGCGCAGCCACTCGTACGCGCGCACTGCGAGCGCGAGGGCATCAACTACATGGAGGTCGGACTGTTCCATTCGTACGCGATCGTCGTCGACTACCTCAACAACGTCGGCCTGCGTGCACGTGACCCGTTCGACTGCCCACTCTCCGCGCAGCTGCGCGACGGCTTCTAGGAACGCTTCTTGGTGAGCGCCCCGCGCCCGCTGCGCTTGATGAGCGCCGCGGTCGTGCGAAGCTTGCCGCGACCGAGGTCGGGCTCCATACCCTTGCCGAGGCGGTGCAGCTGATCTTCGTGCCAAGCCAGTTCGACGGCGCCGTTGATCGCCTTGATGTCGATGGCCTTGCTGATCAGCCCGGTACGGCTGTAGCCGACGCTGTGCGACTCGATGCGTGAGTCCGCGGATTCGAGGATGACGGTGCCCGAGTCGGGCGTTGTGCACGAGGGCCGACCGATGCCGATCATGTCGCAGTCACCCGAAGCCAGCGCCGCTTCCATCGCCGTGCGGGTCCGGTTGCCTCCGGTGACGGCGAGCGGAACACTACCGGCGACATCGCGTACGGCGCGGGCGTACTCCAGGAAGTACGCCTCGCGGTCGCGCGTGCTCTGGGCCGCGGTGCCCATCATGGCTGGCGATTCGTAGCTGCCCCCGCTGACCTCGATCAGGTCGAGTCCCTCGGTCGAGAGTGCCGCGACGACATCGCGTGACTCCTCCTCGGTGAACCCACCGCGTTGGAAGTCCGCGGAGTTG
Source organism: Aeromicrobium sp. (assembly GCF_036675695.1). Classification (GTDB taxonomy): domain Bacteria; phylum Actinomycetota; class Actinomycetes; order Propionibacteriales; family Nocardioidaceae; genus Aeromicrobium. The sequence continues at coordinate 18,419 of NZ_JAKFEL010000109.1, read as the reverse complement.
AGCTTGATGCCGACGGCGAAGCCTGGCGCGACACGTGACCGGATGCGCCGGACGACCTCGAGCACGAAGCGCATACGGCGCTCTGGGTCGCCGCCCCACTCGTCATCGCGGAGGTTGGAGAGGGGCGAAAGGAACTGGGCGACGAGATAGCCGTGGGCGCCGTGCACCTGTACGCCGTTGAAGCCGGCGGTCTCCGCCACGACGGCGGTGGTCGCGAAGCGCTCGATGATGTCTTCGATCTCGGCCCCGGTCAGGGCGCGGGGCTTCGACGCACCGGGCACCTTGAGGGCGACCGCGCTGGGCGCGACGGGCTGGGTGCGGATCGAGGCGAGATTGGCTTGGCGACCCGGGTGGTTGATCTGCATCCAGATCGGGGTGCCGCTGTCCTGAGTCGTCTTGGCCCAACGGGAGAGCCCGTCGAGATCACGCTCGTCCTCGATCACGACATTGCCGGGCTCGCCGATCTGCGTGCGATCGACCATTACGTTTCCGGTGACGAGCAGGCCGTAACCGCCGGTGCTCCACGTTGTGTAGAGACGCTCAAGCTCGGCGGTGGGGGCGTGGCTCCTGTCGCCGAGCACCTCGCTCATGGCCGACTTCATCAGTCGGTTGGGGAGCACTTGGCCGCAAGGGAGTGTCAAAGAGTCGTGCAGGGAGGTCATGGGAGTCCGTTCGCGCGGGAGTTCAGATACCGATGGTATCTCAAATCATGGCACTTCGGGAGGCGACGTGTAGTCAGGCAGGTTCGCCAGGGCGTCGATCAGCGTGGCGAGCCGACGCGTGGTCGCTAGCGACGACTCGAGCGTCCCGTCCATCTTGTGAACGACGAGACGCCAGGCACCGCTGGGGTCATTGTCTGGATACCACCCCACGTCAGCGATGTAGTCGCCTGAGCGCATCTGGAACTGGTCCTCGCAGAGGTAGAGCTCCTGCCCGGCTTCGATCGCGTCCGGGTCGACGTCGTAGAGCTCGTGGGAGACGACCTCCCACCCACGTGGCACAGACACCTTGGCCCGGTGTGTCCTCGCGTCCAAGGCAGCGAGGTTCTCGATCCGGGCCCGATCCTCGGCGGTTCTCCGATTTCGCTCCATCAGTTGACCTGGCGGTCGTGGCCTTCCCAGAACGGCTGACGCAGCTTGAACTTCTGGAGCTTGCCGGTCGCCGTGCGCGCGAGTTCGTCGCGGAACTCGATGCGCTTGGGGCACTTGTAGCCCGCGAGGTGTTGTCGGCAGTGCCCGATCAGCCCAGCTTCGTCTACCGCTGACTCCTCGGGATCGAGCACGACCAGCGCGGTAATGAGCTCACCCCACTTCTCATCAGGGATGCCGATGACGGCGACCTCCTTGACCGCGGGATGCGACATCAGGGCGTCCTCGACCTCGATCGACGACACGTTTTCGCCGCCGGTGATGATCACGTCCTTCTTGCGATCGGCGATGGAGATGTAGCCGTCCTCGAAGGTGCCGCCGTCGCCCGTGTGGAACCAGTTGTCGGCCTGCGCCTCGGCCGTCGCCTCGGGGTTGTCCCAGTACGACGCGAGGTTGTGGTTGGACTGGGCCAGCACCTCGCCGTGCTCGTCGATCTTCATGCGTACGCCAACCGCCGGTGCTCCCGCGCGACCTAGGTTGAGGGCCTGCTGGTGCGGGTCGAGATCATCCCACTCAGCGCGCATGCGCGACATCGTCAGTAGCGGTGCCGTCTCGGTGAGCCCGTAGATCTGGATGAACTCCCATCCAAGCTCCTCGCGTACGCGCTCGATCGTGCGAGTCGGTGGAGGAGCGCCGGCGACGATGATGCGTACGCGGTCGCGTCCGGGGATCTCGCCCTCCCATGTCTTGGCGCCATCGAGGGCGGCGGCGACCACTGCGGGTGCGGCGCACATGTACGTGACCCCGTGCTTCTCGATGCGCTTGAGGATCTCCGTGCCGTCGACCTGGCGAAGCACGATGTGTGTCGCACCCATCGCCGTCGCCGTGAACGGCATGCCCCATCCGTTGGCGTGGAACATCGGCAGCGTGTGCAGATAGACATCGCGATCCGACACCGACGCCTGCCAGCCGAAGACCGTTGCGTTGAGCCAGTTGTTGCGGTGAGTGAGCTGTACGCCCTTGGGCCGCGCGGTGGTGCCGGACGTGTAGTTGATCGTCGCCGTCGCGCCTTCATCACCAGCCCACGGCTCGGGCTCGTTGGATGAGCCCCAGATCGCGTCATCGTCCTCGCCGAGCACGAACGTCCGCTTGCACTCGATCTCCTCGACCAGGTGGCGAAGTTCGGGATCGACCATCAGCACCTCGGCGCCGGAGTGCTCGACGATGTAGCGGATCTCGGCGACCGCGAGTCTGAAGTTCACCGGCACCAGCACCCGGCCCCATCCGGAGACCCCGAAGAACGACGTCAGCATGCGAGCTGAGTTCTGCGAGACGATCGCCACCCGGCCACCGACCGGCACACCCATCTCGTCGAGTGAAGCGGCCTGCGTGCGAGCGCGGCGGCCGAGCTCCGCGTACGTCACCTCGCCCCACGACTTGGCGGGCTGGTTGGGCTCATCGATCACCGCAATGCGGTCGGGATAGACCGTCACAGCGCGGTCGAGGAAGTCGTTCACGGTGAGCGGGAAGAACACGTGCCCTCCAAAGTGACATCGTCGGTGTAACGGTGCTCTCATTCTTACCCGCCAGAGCGAAAAGACCCTACGGTGATCCGATGACCTACTTCGTCACCGGCGCCACAGGCTTCATCGGCCGCCGCTTGCTGGTTGAGCTTGTCGCCACTCGCAAGGGCACGATCCACGTACTCGTCCGGCCGGGCTCCGAGGACAAGCTCGAGCGATTCGCCTATCAATGGGGCCGCTCTTCGCGCGTCAAGATCGTCTCCGGTGAGCTGACAGAGCGGCGCCTCGGTGTCAGTGACGACTGGATCGCCGAGAACACCGGCAAGATCAAGCACGTCTTCCATCTCGCGGCGTCGTACGACCTGACCGCGTCCAAGCGAGAGAACGACGCGCTCAACCTCGACGGCACCCGTCATGCGCTTGAACTGGCGGAGGCGGTCAACGCGGGTACGTTCCACCAGGTCTCGTCGATCGCCGCGGCTGGCGACTTCCACGGTCGATTCACCGAGGACATGTTCGACGAGGGTCAAGGCTTCCCGTCGGACTACCACCGCACCAAGTTCGGCTCCGAGAAGCTCGTGCGCGAGACGGCGACCATGCCTTGGCGCGTCTACCGTCCCGCGATCGTCGTCGGGGACTCCGAGACTGGCGAGATCGACAAGATCGACGGCCCCTATTACTTCCTCCCTCTGCTCAAGGGACTGCGCGACCACTTGCCGTCCTGGCTCCCGCTGGCTGCGGCAGGTCTGGGCAAGACGAACATCGTGCCGGTCGACTTCGTCGCGAAGGCGATGAACGAGCTGGCGCACCAGCCGGGACTCGACGGCCGCGCGTTCCACCTGGTCAACCCGACGCCGCAGTCCAACCTCGACGTCATGGCGACGCTCGCCGGCGCTGCTGGGGCACCGCAGATCAAGATGTCGATCGACAACGCGGTCACGGATCGAGTCACCGACACCTTGCTGAGCTCGGTTGTCGCCAAGGTGGTCGACTCGAGCCCGGGCCATGCGATCGCGCAGGCCACGACTGGACGGCTCGGCGTACCGCCTGAGGTTCTCGCTCACCTCAACTTGCCGACGAACTTCGATGCGACTGCGACCACCGCCGCACTTGCCGAGTCCGGGATCGAAGTGCCGCCGCTCGAGGCGTACGCGTCGGCGATCTGGGACTACTGGGAGCAGAACCTCGACCCGACGATCCGTGCCGACCGCCGCACCCGTGCAGGGGTGAAGGGCACCACCATCGTGATCACCGGTGCCACGTCAGGCATTGGCAAGGCCTCGGCCCTGCGACTGGCAGCCCTCGGTGCCCACGTCATCTTGGTCGCGCGTGGTGTGGAAGCGCTCGAGCTGAGCGTCAACGAGATCCGAGCTCGCGGTGGCAGCGCCAACGCATACCCGTGCGACCTCGCTGACCTCGACGCCATCGACGAGCTGGTCAAGAACCTGTCGACAGACTTCGAAGCCATCGACTTCCTGGTCAACAACGCCGGCCGATCGATCCGTCGTTCGCTGCGACTGTCGTACGACCGCTTCCACGACTACGAGCGCACCATGCAGCTCAACTACTTCGGCGCGATCCGGCTCGTGATGGGGCTGACACCCGCGATGGCGAAACGCCGCAAGGGTCACATCATCAACGTCTCGTCGATCGGTGTGCAGACCAACGCGCCTCGCTTCTCGGCGTATGTCGCGTCGAAAGCAGCGCTCGATGCGTGGACCCGGGTCGTGAGCTCAGAGCTCTACGACCGCAACGTCACCTTCACGACGATCCACATGCCACTGGTGCGCACGCCGATGATCGCGCCGACCAAGCTGTACGACCGGTTCCCGGCGATCAGCCCGGCGCAGGCCGCCGAGCTGGTGCTCAAGGCGATGCGCGACAAGCCGCACGAGATCAACACCCTCGGTGGCACCGCCGGCGAAATCGGTCATGCACTCGCACCGCATGCGGCGTTCCGCCTGCTCAACCGCGCGTACAAGCTGTTCCCCGACTCAACGGCGGCTCGCGGCGATGACGCCGCCAAGGACGCGACCCGCGAACAGCTGACGCTGGCCCGCATCCTCAAGGGCGGTCACTGGTAGGCAGCGGGATCCTCAGGCGTCGTAGCCGTAGAACCCCTGGCCGCTCTTCTTGCCGAGCAGGCCAGCGTCGACCATGCGATCGAGCAGCGGCGGTGGTGAGTAGAGCGGCTCCTTGAACTCCTCGTACATCGAGACGCCGATCGCGCGAATCGTGTCGAGCCCGATCAGGTCGCTGAGCGCGAGCGGACCCATGGGGTGGCCACATCCCAACACCATGCCGCGGTCGATGTCGGCGGCGGAGGCGTAGCCGGCCTCGTACATGCGGATCGCCGAGAGCAGGTAGGGGACCAACAAGGAGTTGACGACGAAGCCGGCGCGGTCGGTGGCATCGATCGGCTTCTTGCCCAGCGACTCTGTGACCCAAGAGCGCATCCGATCCAGCGTCTCCGGCGAAGTCGTGAGCGACGGTATGAGCTCGACGAGCTGCATGACCGGGGCGGGGTTGAAGAAGTGCACCCCCATGACGTGATGCGGCCGACCGGAGACGGCGCCGAGCTTCACGATCGGGATCGACGAGGTGTTGGACGCGAGGATCGCGTCGTCCTTGGTCAGGATCTGACCGACCCGGCGGAACAGCTCGAGCTTGGTCTTCTCAACCTCCGATGCGGCCTCGACGACGAGGTCGCGATCAGCGAGCATCTCCAGGTCATCGGTGAACGTGATGCGTGCCAGCACGGCCTCGACCTCGGCGGAATCGATCTTGCCGCGCTGCTCAGCCCGCCGCAGGGAGTGCTCGACCCGCTCGGTCGCCGCCTTGGCTGCGTCGGCGTCGACCTCGACCACCACGACGTCCAGTCCGGCGCGTGCCGCCACCTCGGTGATGCCGGATCCCATCAACCCGCCGCCGATGACGCCCACATGCTCGATGTTGCTCATTGCTGCTCCCTGATAGAACGTGAGGCTTTCCTCGCCTTTGTGTCCAGCGTACGCGCCCGTGTCGTGCCGCGATCGGGCAGATGCGACGTGGTGAGATGAGGTATGCGTGCGCTGGCGGTCGTGATGGTTCTGCTGCTTGCGGGCTGTGGCGGGGGTGGCGGCGAGACGCCGACTTCGAAGCCGACGACGACGAAGACGACCGCAAAGGCCACCGCCAAGCCGACGATTGCCGCTCCGACCGGGACGCCGGCACCAGAGGCGCTGTCGCTCTTCCGGTGCGCCAAGGACACCAAGGGCAGGTGGCGAGCATCGGGCACCATCGCCAACACCGGCAAGACCAAGGCGACCTATCAGGTGACGGTCTACATTGGTGAGGCCACCGGCAGCGAAGAGAAGGCCAAGACCAAGCAGCTGCCCAACATCCAGGCCGGTGGCTCGGCGAAGTTCGCGATCGCGAAGGTCCCGGCCCCGAAGGACGGCGGACCTTGCCACGTCCAGGTCCTCCGCCGGTGAGCGCGTCCCACTAGCGCCTCACTAAAGTGGCGGGATGACCACAGCTCCTGTCACCTGGACCGCCGCCGGAGAGTACGAGGACATCTCGTACGAAACCTCGCCCGAAGGCATCGCCAAGATCACGATCTGCCGACCCGAGGTCCACAACGCGTTCCGTCCGCAGACGATCATCGAGATCGGGCTGGCGCTGACGGTTGCTCGCGAGGACGAGAAGGTCGGCGTCGTCATCCTGACCGGCCAGGGCGACAAGGCGTTCTGCTCCGGTGGGGACCAGCGCGTACGTGGCGACAGTGGCTACAAGACTGACGAGAACGCGGTCGGGCGCTTTCACGTGACCGACCTGCACGTACAGATGCGACGCATGCCCAAGCCGATCATCGCGCAGGTCGCGGGCTGGGCCATCGGCGGCGGCCACGTACTGCACCTCGTGTGCGACCTGACGATTGCGGCCGACAACGCCGTCTTCGGCCAGGTTGGTCCCAAGGTCGGCTCGTTCGACGGCGGCTACGGCGCCAGCGTCCTGTCGGACCTCGTCGGCCCCAAGAAGGCCAAGGAGATCTGGATGCTGTGTCGTCAGTACGACGCTCAGCAGGCGCTCGACATGGGCCTGGTCAACACCGTTGTTCCGCTCGCCGAGCTCGAGGCCGAGACGATCCAGTGGTGCCGCGAGATGCTCGAGCTCTCGCCGTACGCGCTTCGATTGAGCAAGGCGAGCTTCCATGCGCACGAAGACGGCTATGCCGGCATCCAGCAACTGGCGCACGACACCAACCTGCTGTTCTACGGCAATGCCGAGGCGCAGGAGGGTCGCGAGGCCTACAAGGCCAAGCGCAAACCCGACTTCAGCCAGTTCCCCAAGCGGGCCTGACGATCGCGATCAACCTCGGGAGATCTCGACCATTTCGTCGCGCGGGACGACCTTGATGCGGGTACGTCCGACGGCTTCGCCGAGGGCGATCTCGTGCTCTTCGAGCTTCTCGAAGCCATCCCACGTCGTGTACTCGAGGCCGCGGCCGTCGAGGTAGCGGTCGACCGCCTCGCGCTCAGGCTGCTCGGGTGCGACGAGCGTGTCGATGTCGGCAAGGAGCAGCTCGATGGTCTGCGCGGCGTCGGACTTGGTGTGGCCGATCAGGCCGACAGGTCCGCGCTTGATCCAGCCGGTGACGTACGCGCCGGGCAGCGGCTCGCCGTCGATGTCAATCACGCGACCGCCGTCGTTGGGGACCGTTGCGGTGCCGTTGTCGAACGGCAGGCCGGCGAGGTTGTCGGAGCGATAGCCAACCGCGCGGTAGACCGCCTGGACCGGCCAGTCCTTGAACTCGCCAGTGCCGCGTACGTTGCCGGTGCCATCGAGCTCGGTGACCTCGGTACGAAGACCCACGACCTTGCCGTCCTCGCCGAGGATCTCGACGGGGTTCTGGCAGAAGTGGATGTGGATACGGTGGGCGGCGCCGGTCGGCTCCTTGGCGAGATAGTTCTGCAGCACGTCGACGACAAGCTTGACGGACTTGGAGGCGCGGATGGCGTCCATCGAGCCCTCGTCGAGCTCAAAGCCCTCTGGGTGGACGATGACATCGACGTTGGGGGAGTGCGACAGCTCGCGCAGCTCCATCGGCGTGAACTTCACCTGGGCAGGACCGCGACGCGCGAATACGTGCACATCCTTGGTCGCATTGGCCTTCAGCCCGCGGTAGACGTTGTCCGGGATCTCGGTCACGAGCTGCTCATCGGCGGTCTTGGCGAGCATACGAGCGACGTCGAGCCCCACGTTGCCGACGCCGAGAACGGCGACTGACTCGGCAGCGGGATCGAATGGCCAGTCGCGGGGGACGTCGGGGTGCCCGTCGTACCAGTAGACGAAGTCGGCCGCGCCGTACGAACCCTTGAGCTCGATGCCCGGGATGTCGAGGTCGCGGTCGGCACGCGCGCCGGTCGCAAAGATGACTGCGTCATAGAACTGCTGCAGGTGGTCGAGCTTGAGGTCGGCGCCGTAGTTGACGTTGCCGAAGAAGCGGATGCCATCGTGGGAGAGCACGCGCTTGAGCGCCTTGATGATCTCCTTGATGCGCGGGTGATCCGGCGCAACGCCGTAGCGGATCAGGCCGAACGGCGTGGGGTCGCGATCGATGATGTCGATCGTGACGTCAACCTCAGACTTCGTCAGGATGTCCGCAGCGTAGATACCTGCGGGACCGGCGCCGATCACGGCGACACGCAACTGCCTGGTCATGCTCACTCCTGGGAAGAAAGGGCTTGCTCTTAGGCGAGCCTAAGTGGCTGGTTCAACCCTCTCCCAAACTGTCTTGCGATGCGAACGCCATCCATGTGGCGTGAGTCACAGAGCGCCCGGGCTAGACTCGCTGTCGCATGTCGTCACCTGATCAGTCCGCGCACCGGGTCGTTGCCTGGGACCGCGAGATGCGTGAGATACACGAGAGGCTTCGGAGCGCTATCGCGGTCGCCCGAGAGTCGGTCCACACGCGCACCGAGTCAGTGGATCTGCTGACGTATTGCTGGGGCTTTTGTGCGGCGCTGACCGGTCATCACGAGGGCGAGGATGTCGCCCTGTTCCCGGCTGTGACTGCCGCGCACCCCGAGCTGGTGCCGGTTGTCGCAAAATTGGTCCAGGATCACGACATGAACGGTGCCCTCATCCAGGGGCTCGAAAGTGCCTTGCGATCTGGTCGCGCACCGGAGGTCATCGAAGGTCACCTCGACGGCCTCGAGGCGATTATGGAGTCGCATTTCCGTTATGAGGAACGTGAGTTGATGGGCGTGCTCCAGGGGCTGGAACTAGGCGGCGCGGTGCCGACCGATGTGTTCGGCCCGCTCTAGCTCGATGGGTGCCTATCCAGGAACTCGTCGACCAGGGCATTGACCTCGGCCGGTGCCTCGAGCGCCGCGAGGTGTGCAGCGCCCTCGATCACCACGAAGTCGGCGCCCGGAATGGCGTCCGCCATGGCGCGTGTCTCGGGCAACCGGAACGTCGCGTCCTCCTCGCCGGCGACCACCAGCACGGGGGTCCGAATGGCCGCAAACAGCTCGCGTTGGTCCGGGCGATTCGGGACCACACTGCGAACGGCCCAGGCGGCCGAGCCGATGTCATTGCGCGCGGCGGTCTCGCGCACCTGGCGTACGACATCCGGCCGTGACTTCATCGAGGTCGGGCCGAGGAACGCTTTGAGGACCGATGGCATGAGTGGCTTGCGGAAGCCGCCGAGCAGCTTCGCAATGCGGATCAGCGCGCCGTACTCAAGCTTCTGGCCGCGCGGGGCCGGTGATGCGGTGGCATTCATCAACACCGCAACGCCAATCCTGTCGGGGTATGTGGCAGCGAACGTCCCGCCGATCATGCCGCCCCACGAGTTGCCGAGCACATGCGCGCGATCGATGTTGAAATGATCGAGTACCTCGCAGATCGCCGTCGCACATTCGTCGAACGTGAACGGCTTGGTGAGCGGCTCGCTCTCCCCATGTCCCGGCGGATCGACAGCGATGACCTGGAACCGGTCGCGGAAGTGCTCGATCTGCGCCGACCAGAGCTCGCCGTCCATGAGCAGGCTGGGCCACATCAGCATCGCCGGGCCGTCGCCTTCAGTTCGTATGTGGAGTCGCCCGAGCGTGGTCGGTATGTGATGTACGGCCATGCGCTCAGGCTAGATGCTGGCCCGCCCGACCGTGACACCACTAGTGTTCGGAACCGGGGCTGCATCGTCAAAGGAGCGTCATGGGTCTGATCTCGCCCACCTTGCCGAAGTTCGATGTCGATGAATGGCGTGCCAAGTCGCGAGCTGAGCGCACCAAGGCGCTCCAGCAGCACTGGGCGATCTACGGGTTCGGCACGCCGTACGCGATCTACATCCTCTACACGCTCAAGATCGGCCTCTACATTCTCGGCGGGCTGCTGTTCGCAGCCTCGACGCCGGGCATCGGCGGACTCGGCAACCTGAGCGACTGGTGGTTCGAGCCAGTCGTCTTCCAGAAGGTCATCATCTGGACACTGCTCTTTGAGGTGCTGGGCTTCGGTTGTGGCTTCGGCCCGCTGACGATGCGCTTCCTGCCGCCGCTCGGCACCTTCCTCTACTGGCTTCGCCCCGGCACGATCCGTCAGCCGCCGTGGCCTGATGTGGTGCGCGGTACGGCGGGTTCTCGCCGCACGATCGTGGACATTGTGCTCTACCTCGGCGTGATTGCTGCGGCGGTGTACGTGCTGCTCTCGCCGGCTGATCGGGCCGTGACTGGTCTGGGCGACGATGCGTTCAACCTCATCGAGCCGGCACGCTTCATGCCGCTGCTGATCGTCCTCCCAATTATGGGATTGCGTGACAAGACGATCTTCCTTGCGGCTCGTTCCGAGCACTACTGGGTCACCGCGATCGTCTTCCTGTTCCCGTTCATCGACATGATCCTGGCCGCCAAGCTGCTCATGGTCGCGATCTGGTGGGGAGCGGCGACCTCCAAGCTCAACAGCCATTTCCCGTACGTCGTGTCGACGATGATGAGCAATGCTCCGCTCGTGCCAAAGGCAGTCAAGCGTCGACTCTGGCGGGATGCGGAGTTCGACGTACGACCCGGATTGCTCGCTCGGTCGCTGGCGCATGGCGGCACCGTCATCGAGTTCGGTGTTCCGTTGATCCTGCTGCTGTCACGAGGTGGCTGGGTCACCACGATCGCGCTGATCATCATGATCCTGTTCCACCTGCAGATCCTGACGGCGATCCCGATGGGTGTGCCGTTGGAGTGGAACGTCGTGATGATGTTCGGCGCAGTGTTCCTGTTCGGCCGCTACTCCGAGTACGGGTTCACCGATGTCACGGAGCCGTTCCTTCCGTACGGGCTGCTTGCTCTGGTGGTTGCCACGATCGTCGCCGGCAACCTTCGGCCTGACCTGTTCTCGTTCCTCCCGTCGATGCGTTACTACGCCGGCACGTGGGCGACCTCGGTCTGGCTGTTCGCCGAGGGTGCCGAGGACAAGTACGCCGCCAAGGCCACCAAGTCGGCGCAGCTCCCGCATCGCCAACTTGCCAAGCTATACGACGAGGACACCGTCGACCTGATGATCGGCAAGCTCGGTGCCTGGCGCGGTCTTCACACCCACGGGCGAGCCATGGCCGGGCTCTACCCGCACGCTGCAGAGGACCACGAGAAGCGGACGATCTTCGACGGCGAGATGGTCGCCGGATCTGCGATCGGTTGGAACTTCGGCGACGGCCACCTGCATGGCGAGGCATTGCTTGCTGCGATCCAGGACCAATGCCAGTTCGAGCCGGGCGAGCTGCGCGTGATCATGATGGAGTCGCCGCCGTTTTTCCGGCCTGTGCAGCGCTACCGCATCGTCGATGCCGCGACTGGAGTGATCGAGACCGGCGAGGTCGAGGTTGCGGAGATGCTGACCCGGCAGCCGTGGGACGGATCCCTGCCTTTCAACAACGTGCACCGCCCGTAGGGTCAATCACATGACTACTGCCGTCGTCGTGGGCTCCGGCCCCAACGGGCTCGCTGCTGCCGTCGTGCTGGCGCGCGCTGGTGTCGACGTGACGGTGCTGGAGGCCGAGGACGAGATCGGTGGAGGGATGCGCTCGGCAGAGCTCACGCTCCCCGGGCTGGTGCACGACATTTGCTCGGCTACCCATCCGACCGCGGTGGCGTCACCATTCTTTCGGTCGCTCGAGCTGGAACGGCACGGCCTTGAATGGCTTTGGCCCGAAGTCGACGCGGTTCATCCGATCGATGGGGGTCGGGCAGGCGTCATGTTCCGCGACCTCGACCGTACGGCTGAGCTGCTCGGCACCGACGGTGATGCCTGGCGCAAGCTCTACGCTCCGCTGGTCAGGAACAGCGATGCGCTGATCGACGAGCTGTTCAGGCCGATCGTCCACCTACCGAAGCACCCGTTCATGCTGGCCGGCTTCGGCGCACGCGCAATGCAGCCGGCCTCCTGGATTGCGCGTCGCTGGAAGACCGACGAGGCCCGTGGACTGTTCGCAGGCCTCGCAGCGCACGCGATCCACCCGCTCAACAAGCCCACGACCGGTGGCCTCGGCCTGATGTTCGGGATGACCAGCCACGCGTACGGATGGCCGGTCGCCAAGGGTGGATCTGCGGCGATAGCGAGTGCGCTGGCGGCCGAGATCACCCAGCACGGCGGCAAGATCGAGACGGGTCACCGGGTCACGGAGCGACCACAAGCCGACATCGTCATGTTCGACACGACCCCCGAGAGCGTGCTCAAGATCGTCGGCGATGAGCTGCCGGGACGGGTGCAGCGCCCGTTCAGGAAGTGGCGCCGCGGGCCGGGCGTCTTCAAGGTCGACTTCGCCGTCGATGGCGGCGTGCCGTGGACCAACGAGTGGGCTCACAAGGCCGGCACGGTGCACCTCGGTGGCAACTTCGAGCAGCTCAACGCCTCCGAGCTCGAGGTCGCGGCGGGTCGTATGCCGGAGCGCCCCTTCATCCTGCTGTGCCAGCAGTACCTCGCAGATCCAGGTCGATCGGTCGGCGACGTTCACCCGGTATGGGCGTACGCGCACGTGCCGCAGGGCTACACCGGCGACGCGACCGAGGCGCTGATCGGGCAGATCGAACGGTTCGCACCGGGCTTCCGCGAGCGCATCGTGGCGCAGTCTGTCAGTGGTCCGGCACAGCTCGAGGCACACAACTCCAACTATCTCGGTGGCGACATCGCCGGCGGTGCGAACGATGCGTGGCAGGTTGTGATGCGTCCGCGGCTGTCGACCAACCCGTACTCGCTGGGGATCAAGGGCCTCTACCTCTGCTCGGCATCGACGCCTCCCGGCGCGGGCGTGCACGGCATGGGCGGATTCCGCGCTGCCACCCATGCTGTGAGCAACCTGTAACTACTTGGGCAAAAGCTCGATCAACGGGATCGTCGGATCGAACGGCGGGTCCTGGTGCTGCTTGGCATACTTCAGCCGGGCGCCCTTGAAGCGATCGATTCCGAACTCTGACGAGCCCTTGAGCTTGCCCAATCGATTTCGCTTCAGGTCATACACGTAGGACTGCGACTCGGTGCTGAATCCGACCCATCGGTTGGTGGCGTTGAAGTTTGCGAGCGGGACCGGCAGATCCTTGATGACCGTCTGGCTTCCGTTCTTCTCCGTGATCGTCACTTCGCCTGATGCGTCGCACTGCACAAGCACGCCCTCGTTGTAGAACGTGCCGCACGGATCGTCGACGGGGGCGACGCTCGAAGAGACCTCCTTGTTCTTGCCGAGATCCCACTTCTTGAGCTCGCCATCGCGCGCGAACCGCAGGTTCTTGCCGTCGGCAAACACGTCGTCTGCGTCATCGACAATTTTGGTAAGGCCCGCGCTCCCATCGATGGGTGCGCCATAGATCGCGGTAGCGATGCTTGCGACGGTAGAACCGTCGAACGCGCTCACGGCAACCACGTAGATGCTCTTGCCGACGAGCTCGGGTCGTATGCCGCGGCGAGTGGGGATCGGTGGATTCTCGACGCCCAGCTCCTCAGACGACCCGATCTTGCGGGTTTTGCCAGTCTTGAGCTCATGGGAGAAGATCTCCCATCTCATTGACTCGTACGTTGAGTCGCTGGTCTCCACCCACACGATGAAGTCGTCGTTTCGGGTCGCGTCGACGATAAAGGCCGGCTTGGTGTCGGTGCCGTGTGCGGCGATGAGCGTGACGTTGCCAGTCTTCAGGTCGAACGAGACGAGAGTGTCCGATGGGATCGCCGGAACCGGATGTTCAGGCGTCGGCATTTCGCTGGCCGGAGGTGACAGCTTGGCGTATGAGACTCCGGACTTAAGCAAGCCGTAGTGCCGGGCGGTCTTGCCGTCGATCGTGTACGGGTACTCGGTGACGACGCGATAGTCCTTCCCCTCCACCAGGGCCGGGACCTTCGCGTCGGACGAGAACGTGACGGTTACATTGCGGACCTGCTCGTCTTCTGGGTCGGATGACCCAGAAGACGAGCACGCTGCCGTTGCGAAGATGGCGAGCAGAACGATTCGACGCACTATGCGACGATCCCCCAATAGTTGGTGAAGCTCGCCATGGCTCCCGTTGTCATCGAGCGCCTTTCCAAGGGGAGAGCCCAGCGGCCCGCTACGGGGTCCGAGTAATGGATGCGGTTACCGCTCTCGGAGTAGCCGTAGCCCATGATGAAATGGTCGAGCGTCGTGGTGTGGTAGTAGTGGTGGTCGTTGTAGTGCATCGCTTGCTCCCCCGGGAGTTCGCGCGTGCCATAGACCTGCGCTTTGCCGTACTCGCCGTTGCTGATGAGGACTCTGGACTTCAGGGTGGCGGCGGTGTTCAGGTTCGTGTACACGATTGAAACAACACCAGCCCACTTGCTCATGGTGGTGGGGATTCTGTAGATGTTGGTGCCCCCGCCGGGCGCTGCGATCGTGCCGAGGTAGGTGCTGCTGGCGAGAACTGTCTGAGTCATCGTGTGGCCCAGGTCGCTCGTGTTACTCGCACCCATGGCTCGCAGCGCCATAGCGACGCTCGCGGGCCCGCAGTAGTAGGCATTGCTCTGAGTCGAATGAGGATAGTTGTTCAGGTAGTGCGACGACGGCGCCGCAAGCACGGCGAGGTCCTTGGCCGACGCGCCCTTGGCGGCCTTGCGCATCACGGCGGGTTCGGGAGCGATCTTCTCGATCGGCATGCCGCTCAGCCTTTCGATCTTCGCCTGCAGAGCATCGATTTGCTTGTCGAGCTTCGCCGTGTCGGCCTGGTCCAACGTCGCCTTCGCTCGGTCCAGGTACAGGACGTCGAGCGCCATCAGGGCGTCGGTCAGTGGCTTCTCCGCAATCGCCTGGGGCGTGTCGGCAAGCGTCATTCCTGGCGGCAGAGCCGTGATACCAGAAAGGTTGTCGATCGTGCCTGGTGTCGCTGGCTCGGCTTGGGCGCTGGTGATACCAGCAACCGTGATGAGCGCCGCAATGGCGCAGATACTTGCTGACTTCTTCATCTCATCCCTCGATCTGTTGACAATCGTTCGCAGCAATGCCGGTCCGATTCGACATCTGACTACCGGTACATCACATTCGAACGGGGAAAATCACAGACAGGATCAAACTTTCATCGGAATTTGGATCCGCTGCAGGAGCGGGAGGGCTGAGCACGTCAAACATGCCGATGCGGAACCGCTGCGGCGAGGACTAAGCCACCTCCCATGCATGTTCGGTTCCTTGGACGAGACGATCCGCGGCACCGACACCGCCCGGTGCCGGTGTCCATGGCGTGGGCGGGTTCCGAGCTGCTACCCATGCTGTGAGCAACCTGTGAAGATGTCCCAACAGGAACTCGCTGCCGAGCGCTCTCGTTACTTACTTGAAAGTTCACCGATCAATCCACAGTTCAGGAGTCCGACCGATGAAGCTCCCCACCCACAAGAAGTTCCTCTCCGCGACGGCTGCCGCCTCCGTGCTGTTGCTCACCGCAGCCTGCGGCGGTAGCGAAGAACCCGCCGACGCAACTCCGACCACGTCTGAGACGTCGTCGGCTGCCGTTGACGACAACTCGAGCGCGGCAGTCAACGACGGCACCTACGAGGGCAGTGGCGAGTACGCCAACCAGGCCGGCCAGTCGAAGGTCAAGGTCGAGCTGACCCTGGCAGACGGCAAGATCACCGACGTTGAGGTCACGCCTCAGGCCACCAATGCCACCTCGAAGGGATTCCAGCAGAAGTTCGCCAGTGGCATCGCCGACGAGGTGGTTGGCAAGAGCCTCGATGAGCTCAATGTGAGCAAGGTGTCCGGGTCGTCGCTGACTTCGATTGGGTTCAATCAGGCGATCGATCAGATCAAGGCTGATGCCACCGCCTGACGCCTGGCAGTTCGAGGCGATAGGCACGGCTTGGCAGATCGACACCGCCACGCCGCTCACCACAGAAGCACGCGACGCGATCACGGCGCGCATCGAGTCATTCGATGCCGTCTGGTCGCGATTTCGCGATGACTCGCTGGTCAGCCAGATCGCTCGATCAGCCGGTACGTGGGAGCTACCGGACGAGGCGGACAGCCTTCTTCGTCTGTACGCCGCGCTGTACGAGATCACCGCCGGGGCCGTCACGCCGTTGATCGGGCGAGCGCTGTCTGATCTCGGCTATGACGCGAGTTACTCGCTGACCGAGCGGGTCGATCCAGCGCCGGTCCCATCGTGGGATGCGATCGTGTGGCACCGTCCGTTCCTCACCAACCTCTCTCCGGTGCTGCTCGATGTCGGCGCCGCCGGCAAGGGACTGCTGGTCGACCTGCTCGGAGACGTTCTCAACGACGCGGGCACCGGTGCGTACACGATCGACGGCAGTGGCGACGTGCTCCACCAATCGGAAGAGTCGCTGCGCATCGCGCTTGAGCACCCGGCGGACACATCGCGCGCGATCGGCGTGGTTGAGCTCGGCAACGGCCAGGCGCTCTGCGCGTCGGCGACCAACCGTCGCGCCTGGGGCAATGGTCTGCACCATGTGCTCGACGGGCGAACCGGCCGACCGACCGACGGCATCATTGCTACATGGGTGATCGCTGACTCGTGCATGGTCGCCGACGGTCTCGCGACGGCGCTGTTCCTTGCCGAACCAACCCAGCTCATGCCAGGTTTCACCTACGAGTTCGTACGTATGCATGCCGACGGCCGCGTCGAGTGGTCGCCGGAGTTCCCCGGAGAGGTGTTCAGATGATCGAAAAGCTGAGGGATCTGCTGGATCGTCAGCTGGGGCGGGTGACGATGTATCGCCTCGTCACGATCGTGCTCAGCGCGCTGGCCGCGATCTACATCCTCTACTCGCTGACCGGGGTCATCGACGGCATCTCAACCGGGCACATGATCCTCTCGCTGGCGGTCGTTGTCGTCGCTTCGTACGTGTCCAACCGCGTCTTCGGATTGATCTGGCGCATCAAGCCGCACAGCGAGTCGTCGATCATCACCGGGCTGCTGTTGTTCTTCCTGTTCGTCCCGATGTTCACCACAGACCTCGACAGCTATCTGTGGCTTGCGGGCGCAGCCGCTATCGCCAACTTGTCGAAGTACCTGATCGCCTGGCGAGGCCGGCACATCTTCAACCCGGCTGCGGCTGGCGCATTCATCGTCTACATCGCGCACCAGGCCTTCGAGCGGGGGAACTTCACTGTCGCGATCTGGCAGGCCGCAGCATCTGACAAGATGCTGCCGTTCGTGGCCCTTGGGGCATTCCTCGTGCTGTGGCGCACTCGCCGCTTGGATGTCGGGCTGTTGTTCATCGCCCTGGCTTCGGTGCTCATCGTCCTTGCGCTGAGCGATGGCGGCGCGTCAGTCGGCGATGCTCTGGAGTCGACGTTCAAGTCCTATCCAGTGGTGTTCCTCGCCGGATTCATGCTCAGTGAGCCCCTGACCCTGCCGCCTCGTCGGATGCAGCAGCTTGTCGTGGCAGCGGTGACGGCCCTGGTCTTCGCCTATCCTCTTGCGATTGCGCTCATCACCGACAATCCGCCCGATCTCGGCTGGTTCAGCCCGACGCCCGAGATGGCGCTGCTCGTGGGCAATCTGGTCGCCTTCGCGTTCTCTCGTCGCCGCGGTGTCGCGCTCGATCTCGTCTCCACCCGCAAGCTCACGCCAGAGACGCATGAGTTCACGTTCAAGCCGAAGCGGCCTGTGGCGTTCCGGCCCGGCCAGTTCGCGGAGCTGACCGTGCCGCACAAGGGTTCCGACGGCAGAGGTCTACGCCGGTCCTTCAGTATTAGCTCGCCCCCAGACGCCGAGGGCCATGTGACCTTTGCGCTGCGGGTGCCCGAGAAGTCATCGAGCTTCAAACGAGCCATGGTCGAGCTCGAGCCGGGTGCGCGCATCCACGCCACCGGGGTCGGCGGTGACTTCGTGCTTCCGAAGGATCCGAGCATTCCTGTGGTCCTGGTTGCTGGCGGTATCGGCATCACTCCGTTCATCAGCCAGCTCCTGCACGAGCCGAAGCGAGACGCGGTGCTCGTCTATGGAGTCACTTCGCCAGAGGAGATCCCGTATGCCGACGTGCTGGCCGGGTTCAGAGTCGTGATCGTGTCCCCGGTTGCCCCGGACCAGCTGCCAACACTGTGGCGACATGTCGAGGCACCTTTTGTCTCGGTCGACCTCGTCGCCACCGCAGTGCCGGATCTGGATCAGCGGCTCGCGTACATCTCAGGACCGCCCGCGATGGTCAACGCCGTACGAGCGGGTCTGGTCAAACGCTGCAAGCGCGTGAAGACGGACTACTTCACCGGCTACTGAGCGCAGAGCAAGAGCCCCGCACCGTGTGGTGCGGGGCCCTTGCTTTTGGTGTGTCAGGCGTTGGTGCGCTTGCGGGCTGCGAACGCGATGCCCGAGGCGGTGACGACTCC
>NZ_JAKFEL010000211.1:0-26030 GCF_036675695.1 Aeromicrobium sp. | reverse complement strand
CCCCAGGCAGATAGAGAAAAGGAACACCGTGACAATCACCAATGCGATGCCAGCACCGTCGACGCCGAGTCCCGGCTCACGCAAGGCCCCACGCGGCCACGTGAGCTTCGTGGGCGCGGGGCCGGGCGATGCCAGCCTGCTGACGGTGCGTGCTGCTGAACTGCTCGCCCAGGCTGATGTCGTCATCACGGAACTGCCCGAGCAGGAAATCCTCGTCACCAACGGCGCCGAGATCATCGACGGCGGAGTAGGAGAGGACGGCGAGCAGCTGACACACGCAGCGCGCGCCCGACTCGTCGTACGCCACGCCAAGACCGGTGCCAACGTCGTCCGGCTCATTTCTGGAGACCCGTTCACGTACGCGACAGGGCCCGAAGAGGCGTCCGCGTGCACCAAGGCCGGTATCGGCTTCGAGATCGTGCCTGGCATCTCCTCGGTCTCGGCCGTCCCCGCGTACGCCGGTGTGCCGCTGACCAACCGCACGCACCGCGAATACTCCGTGGTCAGTGTCGGCGACTCGACGATCCATTGGGGTGACCACGCGGGTCAGCAGACTCTCGTGCTGCTCTCGGCCGTTGCCCGCATCGGCGAGGCCGCTCGCGGGCTCATCGACGCCGGTCGCTCGCCCGAGACGCCGGTCGCCATGACTCGAGTCGGCACGACGACCGAGCAGACCACGGTCGTCTCGACGCTCGCTGACATCGCCGCAGACGCCAAGGCTGCCGGTATGACTGCTCCGGCGATCACGGTCGTCGGCGAGGTCGTCACGATGCGCGAGGCGCTGTCATGGTTCGAGACCAAGCCGCTGTACGGATGGCGCATCCTGGTGCCCCGCACCAAGGAGCAGTCCGCCGGACTCGCAACCCGCCTGCGTGGCTACGGCGCGATCTCGGAAGAGGTCCCCACGATCTCGGTCGAGCCGCCCCGCAACCCGCAGCAGATGGACAAGGCCGTACGCGGACTCGTCGAGGGTCGCTACGAGTGGATCGCATTCACCAGCGTCAATGCCGTCAAGGCCGTCCGCGAGAAGTTCGAGGAGTACGGGCTCGACGCTCGCGCGTTCTCGGGTCTCAAGGTTGCTGCTGTTGGCGACAAGACCGCTGAAGCCATCGCCACGTGGGGCATCCGCGCCGATCTCGTCCCCACGGGCGAGCAGTCGGCGCGCGGTCTCCTCGAGGACTGGCCGCCGTACGACGACCTGCTCGACCCGATCAACCGGGTGTTCCTGCCTCGCGCAGACATCGCCACGGAGACTCTGGTCGCCGGGCTCATCGACCTGGGCTGGGAGGTCGACGACGTCACGGCCTACCGCACCGTCCGGGCAGCGCCGCCGCCGGCGCCCGTCCGCGAGGCGATCAAGACCGGCAAGTTCGACGCTGTGATGTTCACGTCGTCGTCCACGGTCCGCAACCTCGTGGGCATCGCTGGCAAGCCGCACACGTCGACGATCATCGCGTGCATTGGCCCAGCCACGGCCAAGACTGCTGAGGAGCACGGCCTGCGGGTCGACGTCCTCGCGGAGTCCCCGTCGGTCGACGTACTCGCTGACGCGCTCGCCGAGTTCGGTGCCGCTCGTCGTCTGGCGTTCCTGGACGCTGGCGAGCCGGTCACCAAGCCGTCGCAGCGTCGTCCTTCGACTCGGCGCAAGGCCTGACACATGTCGTTCCCCGCTGACCGTCCCCGTCGCCTGCGCCAGTCGCCGGCGATGAGGCGGTTGGTGTCGGAGACGCACGTCGAGCCGTCGCAGCTGGTGCTGCCGCTGTTCGTCGCCGAAGGGCTCAGCGAGCCTCGCCCGATCTCGAGCATGCCGGGCGTCGTCCAGCACACGCGCGAATCGGCCCGCAAGGCGTACTCCGAGGCCGCTTCCCTGGGGCTCGGCGGCGTGATGTTGTTCGGTATTCCAGAGCACAAGGACGCCGTTGGGTCAGGTTCGCTTGATCCGAACGGCATCCTCAATGTCGCTCTGCAGGATGCTCGCGCGGAGGTCGGTGAGGACCTCGTGATCATGTCCGATCTGTGCCTTGACGAGTTCACGGATCACGGTCACTGCGGAGTGCTCGACGCGACGGGTCGCGTCGACAATGACGCGACGCTCGAGATCTATGCCCAGATGGGTGTCGTCCAGGCTGCATCCGGTGCGCAGGTGGTTGGGCCCAGCGGGATGATGGACGGCCAGGTCGCCGCCGTACGCGAGGCTCTCGACGCCGCCGGTCACTCCGACACCGTGATCCTGGCGTATGCCGCGAAGTACGCCTCGGCGTTCTACGGGCCGTTCCGTGAGGCTGTCGATTCGTCGCTGCAGGGCGACCGCAAGACCTATCAGCAGGATCCCGCCAACGGCCGCGAAGCCGTACGCGAAGCCCTCCTCGATGTAGCCGAAGGTGCCGACATCGTCATGGTCAAGCCGGCGCTGTCCTACCTCGATCTGATCGCGGACGTACGCGCCGCTGTCGACGTACCGGTCGCCGCCTACAACGTCTCGGGCGAGCTGGCGATGGTCGAAGCGGCAGCCGCCAATGGCTGGATTGATCGCGAGCGCGCGATCGACGAAGTGCTGCTGTCGATCCGCCGTGCCGGCGCCGACATCGTGCTGACCTACTGGGCCGCCGAAGTAGCCGCCCGCCTCAACCGCTGACGGACTCGCCGCGCGCAGCCAGCCAAGCCCGCTCGTGTTCACCGTCAGGGCCGTTCTGACGCTCGCTCGAGCCCGTCGGGTCGCGAGGTTTCGATACGTCGGCCGTGGGCGGCCTCCTACTCAACCAGCGGAGATGAGAAAGGCCCCGATCCGAGGATCGGGGCCTTTCACAATGTTCAGATCAACTGAGCAAGCTGGTGATGCAGTTTGTGAGCTTGACCAGGTCGAGCGAGGAAATGCCCGAGGCGAGGCACTGGGTCTTGGCCTGAGCCCAAGTCAGCGTGGACGGCTGAGACGTCGAGGACCCGGAGTCGCCGCCTCCGGAGAGGTCGTCGAGGAGGCCGCCCACGAGACCGGTGAGGCCACCGCTGGTCGTGGTGCCGCCATCAGTGCCACCGCCAGTGCCGCCATCGGTACCACCGGTGCCGCCATCGGTACCGCCGTCAGTGCCACCGTCGGTTCCCTTGGGCGGCTTGTTGGCTTGCTCCTCAGCCTTCTTGGCCTTCTTGCGCTGGGCCTCTGTGAGGGTCTGGTCGTTGCTCTGGCTGGTCAGGACCGACGCAGTCGAGAAGTCGTTCGGCGTCTGGGTGAACTCGCCGGCCGCGTAAGCCGCCGAGACCTGGAGGACCAGGTCGACGTACGACTGCGAGTGGTTGTAGCGACTCACTGCAGCCGCAGCACCCTGCTCGGTGGAGAGGTTGCCGGGACCGGCGCAAAGGTAGATGCCTGCCGACGTCGCAGCGTCATCGATGTCCTGGGGGTTCTTCATCCCGTCGTTGTCGGAGTCGACTGCGACGGACTTCCAGGTGCTGGGGATGAACTGCATCGGACCGACTGCGCGGTCGTAGACCGAGTTCTTGTCGATGGCGCCGCTGTCGGTGTCGCTGATCTTGGCGCGGCCGTCGTTGCCGTCGAGCGGGACACCGTAGATGCCTGGCTTGGCGATGCCGTCTGCGCTCAGCGAGTTGCCGTCGCTGCGACCGTGGTTGCTCTCAACGCGGCCGATGGCTGCGACAAGGTTCCACGGAAGATTGCAGGATCTGTCAGCATTGCCGAGCAGAGTCTCGGCGCGACGGTATGCGTAAAGAGCTGCCGAAGGAATGCCGTTGGTCGACAGCGTCGCCACTGTGCCGTTGAGTCCCGCGCGGGGGTCGATGCCGCCGGGCGTCTCCTGGACGCTGGCCGGCTGATCGAAAGCGGTCGACGGAACGTCGGGGACGGCTCCGCCGCCACTGCCGTCCGAGGCTGTTGCAAAGGTCGAGTTGGTCAGCGCAGCTCCCCATGCGCCAACCAGAACTGCCATCGGTACCAAGGCGCTGGCCTTCTGCCACCGAGTGAGCTTGCGTGCTCCCATGTGTTCTTGCCCTCCAACATACGTACATCGAGTAACTGGATGTTACAGCGAATGTGGACCGTCGTGGAAATAGTCCGGATATGAGAACAACGAGGCCCACGGGGCATTGTTACGCGTACATGACGCCGCCGACTCATGCGATGGCACCACTTGGGACAATGGTGCGGTGACCCCGACGCCGGCCTCCCAGAGACTTTTCGATCGCGCCCTCGCTGTGTCGCCGGGTGGGGTCAACTCACCGGTACGCGCGTTTCGCGCCGTCGGTGGCACTCCTATCTTCATGAAGTCGGGCTCTGGAGCCTGGCTGACTGACGTCGACGGCAAGACGTACGTCGACCTTGTCGGCTCCTGGGGACCGATGTTGCTCGGGCACGCACACCCCGGGGTGCTCGCTGCGGTTGACGCCGCTGTCTCCCACGGCACCTCGTTCGGAACACCATCCGAGCCCGAGGTCCTACTCGCCGAAGAGATCGTCGCCCGGACGTCCGTCGACTCCGTACGGCTCGTCTCCTCGGGCACTGAGGCGACGATGTCGGCGATCCGCCTCGCCCGGGGATTCACAGGACGCGACAAGATCGTGAAGTTCGCCGGTTGCTATCACGGCCACGTCGATGCGCTGCTTGCCGAAGCCGGATCCGGAGTTGTCACTCTCGGCATACCCGGTACGCCCGGAGTGCCGGCACATGTCACGGCCGACACGATCGTGCTGCCCTTCAACGATCGGGCCGCGGTCGAGGCGGCGTTCGCCGAGTACGGCTCCGACATCGCCTGCCTCATCACCGAAGCTGCTCCGGGCAACATGGGCGTCGTCCCGCCTGCTGCCGGATTCAACGCGTTCCTGTCCGAGATCTGCTCTGCCAACGGGGCGCTCTTCATCAGCGACGAGGTCATGACCGGATTCCGCGTCACCTCCGCAGGTCACTGGGGCGTCGACGGCAAAGTCGAGGGCTGGAGCCCCGACCTGCTGACCTTCGGCAAGGTCATGGGTGGCGGCTTCCCGGCAGCAGCATTCGGTGGTCGCGCTGACGTGATGAACCTGCTCGCACCGGTCGGCCCGGTCTATCAAGCCGGCACGCTGTCGGGCAATCCGATCGCCACCACAGCCGGCCTTGCAACGCTGAAGCTGGCGACTCCTGACGCGTACGACCGCCTCGACGCAACGTCAGCTGAGTTGCAACGCCTGGTCGGCGAAGCGCTCACGGCCGAGGGCGTCCACCACGTCCTGCAGAACGCAGGCAACATGTTCAGCGTCTTCTGGGGCGTGACGGACGAGGTCGCCAACTTCGCCGATGCACAGGGGCAGGAGGCGTGGCGTTACAAGGCGTTCTTCCACGCCATGCTCGACGCCGGTGTCTACCTCCCCCCGAGCGCATTCGAGTGCTGGTTCGTCTCGGCCGCACACGATGCAGAGGCACTCTCTAGAATTGCCGAGGCGCTCCCCGGCGCCGCGCGCGCCGCAGCACGAGCCGAAAAGGAAGACGACTGATGACCGAACGCACGATCGTGCACCTGATGCGCCACGGCGAGGTTCACAACCCCGACGGTGTGCTCTACGGCCGCCTCCCCGAGTACTTCCTGTCCGACCTCGGCCACCAGATGGCAGCCGCGGCTGCCGATTGGCTGTCGAAGAACGAGATCGTGCACCTCGTTGCGTCCCCACTCGAGCGCGCGCAGCAGACGGCCGAGCCGCTGTCGAAGATCCTCGACGTGCCGATCCACACCGATCCCCGTGTCATCGAGGCAGGCAACCAATTCGAGGGCAAGACGTTCGGCGTCGGCGACGGTGCGCTCAAGCGCCCGCAGAACTGGTGGAAGCTGCGCAACCCCCTTCGTCCCTCGTGGGGTGAGCCCTACAAGGAGATTGCGGCCCGTATGAAGGCTGCCATCGACGATGCCCGCGAAGCCGCTCGCGGCCACGAAGCCGTGATCGTGTCGCACCAGTTGCCCGTATGGACGGCCCGTCGCGCGTACGAGAAGAAGAGCTTCGTCCACGATCCCCGCAACCGTGAGTGCTCGCTCGCCAGCCTCACCAGCCTGACCTTCGATGGCGACGAGTTCGTCGGCCTGACCTACGCCGAGCCAGCCGGTCATCTGATCCCCGAGGCGCTGCGCAAGAAGTTCGTCGGCGGCGCATAACCAGTGAGGCACAGGCAGCGTCTCGTTGCGGTGCTATCCCTGATTCTTGGGGGAGCGCTCGTCCTGGTCGCCGGGTGCAGCGGTGCCGGCAACCGCGGCTCGACCGGCGGATACGTCAGCGCCAACGGCGCGATCACCAGGGTCGATCCCGCCGACCGCAAGCCGGCGCCGACCCTCGAGGGCAAGGATCTCGACGGCAAGCCGTTCACGTCCGAGACCTACGCGGGCAAGACGCTCGTCGTCAACGTCTGGGGCTCGTGGTGCCCGCCGTGCCGCAAGGAGGCGCCTGCGCTCAAGCTCGTCTCCGACGAGTACGCCGACAAGGGCGTTCAGTTCGTCGGCATCCTCGTACGCGACGACGTGGCATCGGCCCGAGCGTTCAACCGCAAGCACGACATCACGTACCCGAGCATCGACGACTACTCCAACCGCAACGGTCTCGGCTTCGCCTCGTCGCTCCCGGCACAGGCGATCCCGACGACCTGGATCATCGACTCGAAGGGCCGCGTCGCCGTACGTATCGTGTCCGAGAACCTCACGGCGTCGACCCTGTCCGGGCTGATCGATGACGTACTGGCTGGTGTCGCGTGACCGACTGGTTCGTCGACACGGTCGGTTCGGGGTCTTTGATCCTGGCTGTCCCGATCGCAGTGCTCGCCGGTCTCGTCTCGTTCTTCTCGCCGTGCGTGCTTCCGCTGCTGCCGGGCTACCTCTCCTACATGACCGGTGTCGGCGTGCAGGATCTCGACACCGCACGTCGTGGCCGGATGCTGATCGGCTCGGTCCTGTTCGTGCTCGGCTTCTCCATCGTGTTCGTCGCGGGCGGCACTCTGTTCGGCTCAATCGGCCTGCGCTTGGCTGAGCATCAGCGCACGGTCTCGATCGTGATGGGCATCGTCGTGATCTTGCTCGGGCTCGTGTTCATGGGGTTCATCCCGCTGATGCAGCGCGAGTACAAGATCCATGCCGTCCCGGCCGTCGGCCTCGCGGTTGCTCCGCTGCTCGGCGCGCTGTTCGCCTTCGGCTGGATCCCATGCATCGGTCCGACGCTCGGAACCGTGCTCACCCTCGCCGGCACCGAGGGCACCGCCGCTCGGGGCGCGTTCCTCTCCTTTGTCTATTGCCTCGGCCTGGGCATTCCCTTCGTGCTCGCCGCACTAGGGTTCGGACGCTTCATGCGTGCGATCGCATGGGTCAAGCAGAATCAGCGCGCCGTGAACGTCGCCGGCGGTCTGATGCTCGTTGGGGTCGGGATCCTGCTGGTCACCGGCGCGTATGACGCGTTGGTCGACAACCTGCGCAGCACCTTCGGCACCGGGACGTCAGCGATATGAGCACTGACGGTCAGAACGCAGTCCCCGCGCTGGGCAGCCGCGAGTTCACCAGGTGGTTCTGGCGTCAGCTGACGTCGATGCGTACGGCACTGTTCCTGCTGCTCCTCCTCGCGATCGCGGCGGTCCCGGGATCGCTCGTGCCGCAACGCGGTGTCGACGCGCGAGCCACCGAGGCGTACCTGATCGACCACCCCAAGCTCGGTCCGATCCTCGACAACCTCGGCTTCTTCAGCGTCTACACGTCACCGTGGTTCAGCGCTGTCTACCTGCTGCTGCTCGTCTCTCTGGTCGGCTGCATCCTGCCGCGATCGTTCGTCTACCTCCGCGCGCTGCGGGCCAGGCCACCCAAGGCGCCCAAGAACTTCAGCCGGCTGCCCGCGTCTGCGTCGTTCGAGACCGAGGCTTCGATCGATCAAGTCGCCGCTGTCGCTCGCAAGGTGCTGCGCTGGGCGAGGGTCGACGTCGTCAGCGACAAGGACCGGGTGGAGGTCAGTGCCGAGAAGGGCTTCCTGCGCGAAGCCGGCAACCTCGTCTTCCACGTCAGCGTTGTCGTGGTGCTGGTCGGCGTCGCCGTGGGCACGCTGTTCGGTTACCGAGGATCGTCGATCGTGACGGAGGGTGACGGCTTCTCGAACGTCCTGACCCAGTACGACGAGTTCGGTTCCGGGTCGCTGTTCGACACTGACGACCTTCCACCGTTCTCCTTGCAGCTCGACGAGTTCACCGCGAAGTTCCAGCCGCTCGGCAGCGCCCAGGCAGGAGCGCCGCGCCTCTTCCGCGCCGAGGGTACGTACGAGACCAAGCCAGGCGAGGCTACGAAAGCGTTCGACATCACGGTCAACCACCCGCTGTCGATCGACGGCACATCCGTCTATCTCGTCGGCCAGGGCTATGCACCGGTCATCAAGGTGACCGACGCCCAGGGCGATGTCGTGTTCGAGGACGCCGTTCCTTTCCTGCCAACCGACCCGTCATACACGTCGAACGGCGTGGTGAAGGTGCCGGGCGCCGAGCCCGAAGAGCTTGGCTTCCAGGGGTTCTTCCTCCCGACTGCGATCTCCGGCGACGACGGGATCTCGATCTCGGCCTTCCCCGCCGCAGCCAATCCGCTCCTCGGACTCTTCGTGTGGCACGGCGATCTGGGCCTGGACGACGGTCTGCCGCAGTCGGTCTACGTGCTCGACAAGACCAACATGAAGCAGTACCTCGGTCCCAACGGCAAGGGGTTTCGCATCAGCTTGAGCCGCGGCCAGGAGGCCGACCTACCGGACGGAGGGACGATCGAGTTCGTCGAGCTGCGCCAGTTCGTACGGTTCCAGTTCAGCTCGTCGCCGTTGGTCAAGGTGCCGCTGGTCGGGATCGTGGCTGGCCTGCTCGGCCTGATGGTCTCGCTGTCGGTCAAGCCGCGAAGGACCTGGATTCGAGCCCGCCGAGAAGGCTCACGTACCGTTGTGGATGTCGCTGCACTTGACCGAGTGCCGCGCGACGACCTGCCGGCTGACCTGGACGCGTTCCTCACCCGATTCAGGCAAGCACTGACACAGGAGAACCCATGACCTTGGAGCAGCTCGCCCAGTTCTCGAACTATGCGATCGCTTCGGCGACCGGTGTGCTGGCGCTCGCCTTCGTTGCGTACGTCGCGCAGTGGAGCTTCGCCCGCAACGTTGCGCCTGAGCGCGAGCTCGTCGCTGCCGGAAAGGGTGCCTCCGATCCAGAGCAGTCCGGCGAGGAGCGCAGCACCATGGCTGGCGGCATCGGCTTCTCGCTCACGATGCTCGCGGCGGTCATCTTGTTCGCTGGTGTCCTCGCTCGTGGTCTCGCGGCCGAGCGGGTGCCGTGGGGCAACATGTACGAGTTCGGGTGCGCTGCGATCCTCTTCGCGCTCACCTCGTACCTCGTGCTCGTGCGGGTCTGGTCGATCGACTGGGTCGGCCCGATCATCACTGGCTTCGGCACCGTCGTCCTTGGTCTCTCGATGCTGGTCTACGTGCCCGCCGGGCCGCTCGTTCCCGCGCTCCACTCCTACTGGCTGGTCATCCACGTGCTCGCCGCCATGATCTCTGGTGCGGCGTTCCTCGTCGGGGCCGCCGCGTCCGTGCTCTACCTGGTCAAGTCGCGCGCTGAGCGCAACACCCCGGAGGACGAGCGCGTCGGCTTCCTCTGGAGCATCCCGGACTCGGCACGCATCGATCAGATCGCCTATCGCGTGCACGCCTTCGCGTTCCCCATCTGGACGTTCGCGGCACTGATCGCCGGCCCGATCTGGGCGCAGTACGCCTGGGGCCGCTACTGGGGGTGGGACCCCAAGGAAGTCTGGGCGTTCATCACCTGGGTCGTGTACGCCGGATACCTGCATGCCCGCGCCACCGCTGGTTGGAAGGGCAAGGCCGCCGCGATCGTCGCATTGATCGGCTTTGCGACATTCGTGATCAGCTTTGTCGGCGTCAACCTGTTCGTTCCTGGTCTGCACGGCTACGCGAAGTGATCTGACCTGCCGGATAGTGTCGGTTGCATGGACCCGGGGCGCGGCTCGTTCCGCCCCCTACTCGCTGCGCTCGTGGGGGGACCCCCAGCCGCTCACTCCCGGCCTCGCGCTGGCGCTCGTCCGGGCCCGGCTGCTCGCTTCGCTCGCCCACGCTTTCCTCGCGTCGCGACGGGGTGGTTCGACCCACAGATAGTGTCGATCTCATGGGGGTAGAGATCAGAGCGAATGGGCTCGTGATGACGTATGGCGAAACACGGGCCGTTGACGATGTCAGCTTCACGGTCGCCTCTGGGGAGTTCTTCGGACTGCTCGGTCCCAACGGAGCCGGCAAGACCACGACACTTGAGATGATCGAGGGTCTTCGCAAACCGCAGGCAGGCACCGTCAGAGTCGGCGAGTTCGAGCCATGGAAGCGCGAGCCCGAGCTGCAGCGCCGTATGGGGGTGCAGCTGCAAAGCTCGTCATTCTTCGAACGACTGACTGCTCGCGAGCAGCTCGACACCTTTGGTGCGCTCTATGGCGTCCCGGCCGGGCGCACCGACGAACTGCTTGAACAAGTGGGTCTCGAGGTCAAGGCCAAGACCCGCACGGAGGACTTGTCGGGCGGCCAGAAGCAGCGCCTCTCCATCGCCTGCGCACTCGTCCACGAACCCGACATCGTCTTCTTCGATGAGCCGACCGCCTCGCTCGACCCGCAGGCCCGGCGAAACCTGTGGGACGTGTTGCGCCGGCTCAACGACTCCGGTCGTACCGTGGTGCTGACCACGCACCACATGGACGAAGCAGAAGCACTGTGTGACCGCGTCGCCATCATGGACTCTGGCAAGCTCCTCAAGCTCGACTCGCCGGCTGCGCTCGTACGCAACCTCGACGCACCAGTACGCATCAGCGTGGCGCCGGGCACCCTTTCGCTTGAGGATGCTCGGGCTCTGAGTGGTGGCGACGCTGTCAGCGACGGCGACTCGGAGCTGACGATCACGACCCGCGATCCGGCGCGCGTGCTGTCTGAACTTGCCGCGCGCGATGCGCTGGACGGTTTGAGCGTCAAGGGAGCGTCCCTCGAGGACGTCTTTCTACAGCTCACTGGCCGGGAATTTCGAGCATGAACACTCTCAGGGCACTGTCTACGGCGATGCTCAAGGGCTTCTTCCGCGACAGAATGTCGTTCTTCTTCGCCGTGATCTTCCCGCTGATGTTCTTGGTACTTTTCGGCGGCATCCTCACAGATCGGGGCCAGTCGAAAGCCAACATCATCCAGGTCGGCGCCGTCTCGATCCTCGACGATGCGCCGAAGGACGCCAAGGCGTTCTTCGACCAGAGCCTCGACATCACGAAGTCCACCGACGAGGCGGCGGCCATACGCGAGGTCAAGAAGGGTGATGCCGACGCCGTTGTCATGGAGAACGGCAACACCTTGGTGCTGCGCTTCTCGGAGGCCGACGCAGTCGGATCCGCGACGGTGCAAGGCATCTTCCAAGCCGTCGTGCAGTCAGCCAACATCACTGCGACCGGTGAATCTCCCAGGTACTCGCTCGAGGCGGACCAGGTCGAGGACGAGTCGCTGACGGCGATCCAGTACGTGACGCCAGGATTGTTGGGTTGGGCCATCGCGATGGGCGCAACGTTCGGCGCCGCTGCCAACCTCGTCGTGTGGCGCAAGAACGGTTTGCTGCGCCGCTTGCGGATCGCGCCGATTCCGACATGGACGGTGGTGGTCGCCCGCGTAGCCGTCAGCCTCGTCATTGCCGGCGTTCAGGCCGCGATCTTCCTCGGTGTCGGTGCGGTCCTGTTCGGGCTCAAACTGACCGGAGCATGGCCGATGGTTGTTCCGTTGATCATCGCCGGGACGTTGGCGTTCATGGCGATCGGCCTGTTGGCCGGAGCGGTCTCAAAGACGGAAGAGGCCGCGGTCGGCATCGCCAACTTCGTCGTGCTGCCGATGGCGTTCTTGTCAGGCTCGTTCTTCCCGCTCGACGCCGCACCCAGCTGGATCCAGTCGGTCGGCCAGGCGCTCCCGCTCAAGCACCTCAATGACGGGATGATGGATGTCATGGTGCGCGGGGAGGGTCCCGGTGCGGCACTCATTCCGATTGCCATTCTGCTCGGCTTCACCATCGTCGTGATTGCGATCGCGAGCCGCCTCTTCCGCTGGGACTCTTAAAGGCCGCGGAGATAATCCGGGTCGTCGTCTGGTCCTTTCGGACCGGGTGGTGGCGTCCAGCCGCCCCCGCTGCTTGGCTTGGGCGGAGCGGCGGGCTTCTGTCGACCGAACAACAGCCACAGCAGCGGTCCCACCGGCGCGAAGAACAGGATCAGGAACCACACCGGCTTGGGAAGAATCCGTACGCGCTCCTTCGGTGTCGCGACCAAGTCGAAGATCGCAAACACCAACAAGATGATGGCGAACGCAATGATCACGAATTTGCCCATGCGCTCAACCGTACCGGGGAGGCTGCAACCGAAAGCCGGCATCGGCCCGGCAACGATTAGGCTGCGGTCATGAAGGCATTTCTGACCTATACCGTCGCGCGTATCGCCGTGTTCGCCGTGACCTTCGGCATCGTCTGGGGCATCGCGTCGATCTTCTTCGAGTCGGGCAACACGTTCAGCCTGCTCGTGCTGCTCGTGGCCCTCATCCTGTCGTCGGTCGCCTCGATCTTCCTGTTGGCTGATCTGCGCAACAAGCTTGCCCTCAACGTCCAGCAGCGTGCCGAACGGATGACTGAACGTCTCGAGGAGTCGCGCCGTGCCGAAGACATCGACTGAGGAACGCGCATGGATTGCCGAAGCGATCCGCCGCGTCGACGCTGACGCCAACCGCAGCGCCGACACGCACATGCACGTGGTGCCGATCCCGGTGCCGGGTATCGATCTCTACCTCAAGGACGAGTCGGTCCACCCCACAGGCAGCCTGAAGCACCGGCTCGCGCGCTCGCTCTTCATGTATGCCTTGTGCAATGGCTGGATCGGTGAGAAGTCGACCGTCATCGAGGCCTCGAGTGGGTCGACGGCGGTCAGCGAGGCCTACTTTGCTCGGCTGATCGATCTACCTTTCGTTGCGGTGATGCCGGCCTCGACCAGCACCGAGAAGATTGCGCTGATCGAGTTCTACGGTGGGCGCTGCCACCTGGTCGACGACCCCGGAACGGTCTATGACGAGGCGCGGCGGCTCGCCACAGAGTGCGGCGGTCACTACATGGACCAGTTCACATACGCCGAGCGGGCAACCGACTGGCGTGGACACAACAACATTGCGGAGTCGATCTTCGAGCAGCTCTCTGCCGAACCGCATCCGTGCCCGAGCTGGATCGTGGTCGGCGCGGGGACTGGTGGCACCTCGGCGACAATCGGACGGTTTGTCCGCTACCGACGGTTTGACACGCGAGTCGCCGTGGCGGATCCCGAGAACTCAGCGTTCTACGCCGGATGGGAGTCCGACAGGTCCGACGTCACAACGGATACGCCCTCGCGCATCGAAGGCATCGGCCGTATGCGCATCGAGCCATCCTTCGTCGGCGGTGTCATCGACGACATGGTGCAGGTGCCCGACGCTGCCTCGGTTGCAGCGATGCGGTGGATTTCCGCGATCCTTGGCCGAACGGTGGGCCCTTCGACCGGCACCAATGTCTGGGCATCGCTGCAGCTGATCGGCCAGATGCGCGATGCCGGCGAGGAAGGCAGCGTCGTCACGTTGCTGTGCGATGGGGGAGAGCGCTACTCGCACACCTATTACGACGACACGTGGCTTGCTGAGCATGAGCTCGACATCACCCCGTACGCGGACGCCCTCGCCGAGTTCGAGAAGACCGGAGTCCTTCCGACGCCCTAGGCGCCGAGCGCCAGGCCGAGCGCGAGACCGCCGGCGTACACGAGCTCCGCGAGGCCAGTGTCTCGAAGAACGGGGATGAGCGCCGTGCCCTGTGCGCCAGAGGCGACAACCTGGCGGGCGCGCACGGCAAGTGGCACGAACGCGAGTCCGAGCAGCGCCCACGTGGTGAACACTGACGCCCAGACCAGGCATCCGAGCGCGACGAGCAGCAGCAGGACGTAGAAGCGGCGAGTGTTCGTTTCGCCGAGCAGGACAGCGAGCGTGCGCTTGCCGGACTCGGTGTCAGTCGGGATGTCGCGCAGGTTGTTGGCAACGAGGATGGCGCAGGCAAGCGCGCCGACGCCGATACCGACGGCGACGGAGAGCCAAGTGATGCGCTCGATCTGTACGTACGCGGTGCCGAGCACTGCGACAAGACCGAAGAACACGAAGACGCTGACCTCGCCCAGTGCGCGATAGCCGTACGGCGATGGCCCGCCGGTGTAGGTCCACGCGGCGACGATCGCGGCGGCGCCGACGAGCAACATCCACCACGAGCTGGTGGCTGCGAGGGCGAAACCGAGCGCTCCGCCGAGGGCGAGGAAGGCGAGAGCGGCGATCTTGACCTGGCGCGCCGGTACGAGTCCCGAGCCCACGAGTCGCAACGGGCCGACGCGATTGTCGTCGGTGCCCTTGATGCCGTCCGAGTAGTCGTTGGCGTAGTTGACGCCAATCTGTAGGGCGAGTGAGACGCCGAGCGCGAGCAGAGCCTTCCACCACACGACCGAGTCGGCAAAGGCGGCAACGCCCGTACCGGCAACGACCGGCGCGATGGCTGCGGGCAGGGTGCGGGGGCGCGCGCCCGCGATCCAGAGCTGGGTACGGGTCGGCGTGGTCACGAGCGACAAGTCTGCCACCACCACATCGTTGGGCAGGAGTGAGGTTGTCAACTTCGAGTTGACGAAGTCCATTCGTCAACATAGCGTTGACACATGGCCACCTCCGCACCAGACAGTTCAGCGCACGAGCTCGCTGATCTACTGGCGCAGGCGATCGCCAGGATCGACCCGACGATCGCCCGGCGCCTCGACACGGATCCGCAGGCCCACCTCGACCTCATCGTGCTCACCAGCCGAGCCCACGCCGAGACGCGCGCTCTCAACCTCTCTGCCGTGTCCTCCGCGCGTTCAGCGGGATGGAGCTGGGAGGCAATCGGCACTGCACTTGGCATGAGCAAGCAGGCTGCTCAGCAGCGCTTCGGCATCAAGTCCGACGACCACGAGGACTCGCCTGAACAGCGTCGTCTCGTCGGGCTGATCGCCGCCAACGAGATTGAACAGCTCAATGAGTGGGGTGCCCAGGGTTGGCACTCGATTGCGTACGGGCCGGGCTTCCACGACATCGAGAAGTCGAAGACGCGTTGGGAGCATCGCCGTGCTGTCGTCGGCAGTCGCCGTGCCCGCGACCTCGACAGCAAGGGCTGGGAACGGATCGGCACGATGTGGTTCCCGTGGATCTACTTCAAGCGTCAGGTCGCCAGCCCGCTCGAGCCTCCCGAGGCACCGTGAGCTTGCGTCCGGTCTCTGGGTCGCCGCGCGAGGTGTTGGCACTGCTCGAGCCGTGGGTTCGCGATGGGGGTGACCCGATCGTCGTCCGTACGTCTGGCAGCACCGGCGCTGCGAAGGATGTCGTTCTCTCCCATGCTGCCGTCATGGCGTCGGCTCACGCCGCGCTCGACCGCCTCGGCGGACCCGGGCAGTGGCTGTCAGCCATTCCGGCCACCGGGGTCGGCGGACTCCAGGTGCTGGTGCGCTCGATCGTCGCTGGCACCGAGCCGGTCTTCGATGATGAGTACGCCGATCTCCCCACAGCCATTGCTGCCATGACGGGGGAGCGGCGGTACGCGTCGCTGGTTCCCACTCAGCTCCACCGCCTGGCCGATCAGCTCTCCGTGCTCGCCGGCCTCGACGCGGTGCTGATCGGCGGCGCCGCCACGCCCGCGACCTTGCTGGCCCAGGCGCGCGATGCCGGCGTCAACGTCATCCGCACCTACGGGATGAGCGAGACCTGCGGCGGCTGCGTGTATGACGGCCTGCCTCTCGACGGAGTGCAGATGCGGATAGACGAGGAGCACCAGGTCCATCTCGCCGGGCCAATGCTCTTCGACGGATACGGCGACCCGGAGGTGCCAACCACGGTGTCTTCAACAGGCGTCGTCGATGGGTGGTTCGCCACCAACGATCTCGGCGAGATCGACGACGACGGCCGGCTCAGCATCACCGGGCGCAGCGACGATGTCATCATCAGCGGCGGTGTCAACGTCCCGCTGCCGACGGTGACCGAAGCATTGCGTAGCCATGAAGGTGTCGGCGATGCGATCGCGGTCGGCGTACCAGATGACGAGTGGGGCACCCGCGTCATCGCCTATCTCGTACCCGCCGATGCCGTATGCCTCGACGGGCTGCGCCTGGATGAGGTGCGCGATGCGATCGAGGCTGCCGGGCTCCCGCGTACGTGGGCTCCTCGTGAGGTGGTGCTCGTCGACGCTCTGCCGCTGCTGCCTGGCGGGAAGATCGACCGCGAGGCGCTGCGTCGCCGCTAGCCCTTGTCCCGTACCCGCACCATGCCGGTCAGCGTGGGCACGTAGAGCGAGCCGTCAGGCGACAGGGTGATGGGAGCGCCGTGGTTGTTGAACATCGTGCCGGTGCCAGTTCGCACCGAGTACTCCGTCTTGCCGGTCGCGGCCGACATCGCCGTGACGTACCAAGCCGCCACGCCCCACCGATTCGGCTCGACCGTGTAGGAGTAGACGAGGCCGTTCGCCAGCGAGACCTTCGGCACCGTGCTCGGTCCGATCTCATCGTTGACCCAGGCGACCTTGCACTCACGGTCGACACCGGAGCCGACTGCGTCGACCCGCGCGAAGCCACCGGGGAAGTCCCGACCCAGTGCAGCGCTGAGTGGATGGTTGTTGCCGTAGTTGTTCTCGACGACGACGCTGGCTTCGCCGACCGCGACGAGCGAGTTGTCGGTCGAGCTCTCTCCCTTGCCGAACACCGACACCTCGCACACGAGCGATCCGTCCTCGGCGTCATAGAACTGCACATGCATCCTCGGCTCGGCGTTGTCGGTGATGGCGACCAGACCGCTGGGGAGCACCGTTGGTGTCGTGCCACTGCCGGGGCTCAGTTGTCCGGACTTGTCGATGCCGCTATTGCGATACCCGGTTCGCCACAGGATCTTTGGCCCCGCGGCGTCGATGGCGAGCTTATAGAAGGCTCCATCGGTCACGACGTACAGGCCGTCCTCGTCGACGGAGACTGAGTTGGAGATGTCCTCCTTCAGGTCCAGGACCTTCGGAGGTGAGTCGGTGCCGGCGTGCCCGACTCGGCCGTGCCGGCTGACGAACCACGTGCCGTCGCCGTTCCAGTCGGGCATCAGTGCGATGACGCAGTCGTCCTTTGGTACGGCGTCGGTGAGGTCGATCGTGCGCTCGACCTTCAGCCGAGGATCGCCATCAGCGTCGGCAGTACTCACAACCCTGATCGTGCGGACCGTCGTACCGACGAATGCGGTGTCCTGGTCGTCGAGGTAGAAGTAGGCGCCGCCGCAGAGGTCCTCCCACGGCTTCTTGCCGGTAGTGCCGGTGCGGGCGGGCAGCTCAAGGGTGTCGACGGGGTCCATCGAGTCGGGATCGATGATGTGCATGACGGGCCCCGACACGGCGCCGCAGAGCGCGATGATCCGTTCTCGGGAGTCGAAGGCGAGCGTCGCGCACTCCTTGATGCCATACCAGGAGCTGTCGACCTCAGGATCCTTTCCGAGCGGGCCGGGCCCGGGGTACGCGTCGGAGGCCCAGCCGTCGTTGTGCATCGAACTGTTGCCATTGGGCGCGAGGCCGGGGTGCCTGGGGATGGTGAGGTCGATCGGCTGTGGGGTCGCTGCGTCACCGACGAACGATGGCGTCACGAGCAGGCCCCCGCCAGGCGGGATCGGCAGGCGGCCGTCGGGGATGATCACGATCGCGGTGGCAGCCGTTGCTATGGCTCCGACAAACACCAGTAGGTGTTTGCGGCTGGGTCGGAGCGCACGACGCACCGTCGGAACGAACAGGAGCACGATTGCGGCCAGCGACGCCCAAGGGCCGATGGCGAGGTATGTCGCCGCGGCCGCGATCAGGAAAAGGGTGCGCACGCACCACATAGTGCCCGGTCAGGGGTTCGCGGTCTCAGCCCTCAGCTGCAGCCAGCACGGCGGCCGCGATCGGGGTCGAACCGCTGACGACCTCCCACTGCCTGCCGATGGTCGACGGAGAGTCGATCGCGGTCACGATGAGAGCGGCGACATCCGCTCGCGGGATCTGCCCG
Organism: Aeromicrobium sp.; assembly: GCF_036675695.1. Taxonomy (GTDB): domain Bacteria; phylum Actinomycetota; class Actinomycetes; order Propionibacteriales; family Nocardioidaceae; genus Aeromicrobium. The sequence continues at coordinate 7,911 of NZ_JAKFEL010000211.1, read as the reverse complement.
CGCTCGACCGCCTCGGCGAGCTTGATGTGTCCCGTCGGCTCGTCATCCGTGAGGCCTCCTGGTCGCACGATGGTCCAGTCGAGCGTGCTGTCGCGCAGGGCGACGTCGGCGTCTCGCTTGGCGTCGACGTACGCAACCCACGTGTCCTCGGCGTCGTCGCCCACCGGGTTGTCGACGCCGATCGCCGAGATCTGCACGAATCGCCGTACGCCGGCGTTGGTCGCCGCCGCGATCGACTTCAGCGACCCACCGAGGTCTACGGTCTTCTTGCGCTCGATGTTGCCGTCGGGTCCTCCGCCGGCGGCAAACACGACAGCGTCGGCGCCCTCGAAGGCCGCAGCGAACTGGTCGATGGTGTCCTGTTCGATGTCGAGGATCCCGACCTCGGCACCGAGGCCCTCGAGCTCAGAGGTGTAGTCCGGGTTGCGGACCAGCGCCACGGGCTGGTGCCCGGCGTGGACCAGCTGGGGGATGAGGAGGCGGGCAATCTTGCCGTGGCCCCCGACAATCGCGATTCGGCTCATGACCTCGACGTTACGCGGCTGACGGTAAGTTGCCAGTCGTGCAGTTCCGGACCTTCTCCATCGCGATGCCGACGCCCTTTCGCGGCATCACGCGTCGTGAGGGCATGGTCGTCGAGGGCGCTGCGGGCTGGGCTGAGTTCAGCCCGTTCCTGGACTACGACGCCGCCGAGTCCGCGCCCTGGCTCGCCGCTGCACTCGACTCAGCCGAGCGCGGGTGGCCGGCTTCGCTGCGAGAACACGTCGCGGTGAACTGCACGGTCCCGGCCGTCGGCCCCGACGAAGCCGCGCGAATCGTACGAGCCAGCGGATGCGGGACTGCCAAGGTCAAAGTTGCTGAGAGGGGTCAGACCCTCGCCGACGACATCGCGCGGGTTGAGGCCGTGCGCGACGCAATCGGGCCTCGGGGAAAGGTGCGTGTAGACGCGAACGGCGGCTGGGCCGTCGATGAAGCCATCAGCGCGATCGTGGCACTCGACCTCGCCGCCGGAGGCCTCGAGTATGTCGAGCAGCCGTGTGCCAGCGTCGAAGATCTCGCCGCCGTGCGGCGCAAGGTCGACGTACTGATCGCGGCCGATGAGTCGATACGTCGCGCCTCAGATCCCATGCGCGTCGTCGAGCTCGAGGCCGCCGACATCGCTGTCCTCAAGGTGGCACCCCTGGGCGGGGTACACGCCAGCCTTCGGATCGCCGAGCAGATCGGCCTACCCGTCGTCGTGTCCAGCGCCGTCGAGACGTCGATCGGCCTGGCCTCAGGGCTGGCCCTTGCCGCCGCGCTGCCAGAGCTCCCATATGCCTGCGGTCTCGCCACCACTTCCTTGCTCGACGGTGACGTCGTGGCAGCTCCACTCGTACCGGTCGACGGGTACCTTCCTGTCGGCCGCCAAGTACTCGACGAAGCGGCATATGACACGGTTGAGGCAGATACCGAGACTGATGCCCGTTGGCAGCAGCGACTCCAAGACGTGAAGGCGGTGCTGGCATGAGCGCCACGGAAACCGCGCAGTACCTCATCCACCAGCTCATCGCCCGCGATGTCAAGGATGCCGTCATCGCGCCGGGTTCTCGGTCGGGTCCACTCGCACTTGCCCTGCATGCGGCGGACACGCAGGGGCTGATCAGGCTCCACGTCAGGGTCGACGAGCGCGAGGCGGGATTCCTGGCTCTAGGGCTCGCGAAGTCCTCCCGCCGTCCCGTCCCGGTCGTGACAACATCTGGCACGGCCGTCGCCAACCTTCACCCGGCCATGCTGGAAGCGCTCCACGCCGGTGTCCCGGTCATCGCCGTGACGGCCGACCGTCCGGGTCGCCTCCGTGGCACGGGTGCCAACCAGACAACTGAGCAGCGCAAGATCTTCCCCGGCATCCAGTTCACGTCGGATCCGTGGGAGGCCGTGAGGTTCACGGGTCCGCGACACCTCAACCTCGAGCTCGACGAGCCCCTGATCGAGCCGGTTGTGTGGGACTTCGCGGCCCGACGACCGACGGAGTCCTCGACGTTCATCGAGCCGTTGCTCGAGGTGGAGCTCGACCTTGGCCCGAAGACTGTCGTGGTTGCCGGTGACGACGCCCAGCAGCCGGCACGAGACCTTGCTGAGAGAGCCGGGTGGCCGCTGCTGGCCGAGCCGACGTCCGGATCGCGTACGGGCGACAACGCGCTGGCTGCCTACCGCCTGGTGCTCCAGCACTCGCCGCTCAACGCGCAGATCGAGCGCGTCGTGAGCTTCGGGCACTCGACGCTTTCCCGCCCCATCACCCAGCTGCTCAGCCGTACGGACATCGACATCGTGCATGTGGGCACGCGGGGCAACTTCCCGGTCCCGGCAGGCGGGAACGTCCGCTTCGTCGACGTGGTCGAAGCCGGTTCCGATGATGAGAGCTGGCTCGGTATGTGGCTCGAAGCCGACAAGGCCGCGAGTGGCGCGATCGACGATGTGCTCGACGGAACAACTCCATACGACGTCGCGCGCTCCATCAACCAGGCCGTTCCCCCCGATGGGTTGCTGTACGTCGGTTCCTCCAACCCGATCCGTGATCTTGATCTGGTGGCCGCGTCCTACCCGGTTGGCGAGCACCGGCTGATCCTTGGCAATCGCGGCCTCGCCGGCATCGACGGCACCCTTTCGAGCGCCGTCGGCGCTGCGCTCGGCCGATCGTCGAGCAGGGCCATCGCGTACGTCGGCGATCTGACATTCCTTCACGGAAGCAACGGCCTGCTCCTTGGACCAGGAGAACCACGGCCTGACCTGACGATCGTGGTGGCATCTGACGACGGCGGCAGCATCTTCGCAACCCTGGAGCAGGGCTCGCCGGAGTACGCCGCTTCGTTCGAGCGGGTCTATGCGACGCCGACTGGAGCGGACATCGGTGCCCTCTGCGCGGGTTACGGAGTTCCGCACCGCACGGTGGAGCCCATGGATCTTGCCGCTGCGCTCGAGGAACAGTCGACCGGTATCCGCGTGCTCGAGGTACCTGTCGACCGGCTTGGCCGGCAGGATCTCGCGGCCGCGATCGACGCGGCAGTGCGTACCGTTTTGCAACCCTGACACACGTTGTGTCAGCGTCGTACCGACGGTAGGTTTGTGAGGCGCATCACGCGCACCCGCGAGAGGAACACATGCCTGACGAGACATTCGACTACGTCGTCATCGGATCGGGGAGCGCTGGCGGAGTGGTCGCCACACGCCTGAGCGAAGATCCGAGTGTCTCGGTCCTCCTTCTCGAAGCAGGACCCGAGGACGACGACGACATGATCCACCTCCCGGCGGGATTCCCGGCGCTGTTCAAGACCAAGTGGGACTGGGGCTACAAGACGACGCCGCAGAAGCAGCTCGCCGGGCGACGTGCCGATTGGCCGAGGATGAAGGCTCTCGGCGGCTGTTCGTCGATGAACGCCATGATCTACATCCGCGGCAACCACGCCGATTACGACGAGTGGCGGGATGCGTACGGTGCCACTGGTTGGGGTTTCGACGACGTTCTTCCCTATTTCAAGAAGTCTGAGGGCAACACCCGCCTGGGCGATCCGTTCCACGGAACGGACGGTCCGCTGCATGTCGAAGATCGGCGCTATTCGCACGAGCTGAGCAACGCTTTCGTCGAGTCGGCCGTGGCTGCCGGGTTCAAGCGCAACGACGACTTCAACGGCGCCGAGCAGGAGGGCGCCGGGCTCTACCAGGTGACCTGCAAGAAGGGTCGACGTTGGTCGGTCGCCGACGCGTACATCCACCCCAATCGCAAGCGACCAAACTTCACGGTTCGAACCGAGGCGCTTGTCATCAAGATCGAGCTCGAGGGCACCCGCGCAACCGGTGTCACGTTCCGCCATCAAGGGCTCACTCAGACCGTACGCGCGAATGCCGAGATCATCCTTTCTGCCGGCGCGGTCGCGAGCCCGCAGATGCTGATGCTCTCGGGCATCGGGCCCGGTGCCCACCTCCGCTCGCTGGGCATCAACGTCGCTGTGGATTCACCCGGAGTCGGCCAGAACCTCCAAGACCACCCGGTCTCTGGCGCGCTCTTCTACACCAAGGACACCACTGACCTCGCCGAGTTCCTGTCGCTCGGCAACGTGCTCAAGGCGCAGAAGGCTGGGCGGGGTCCGCTGACGTCCAACGTCGGCGAAGCGGGCGGATTCTTCAAGACTCGCGAAGACATGGCTGCACCAGACATGCAGTTCCACGTCGCGCCGTCCGGCTTCTACGACAACGGCCTGCACGAGCCCGTACGCCGTGGCCTGACGATCGCGTCGACTCTCGTGCGCGTCGAGAGCAAAGGCAGCATCAAGCTACGTTCGGCCGATCCCACGTGGCACCCCGAGATCGATGCGGGTTACTTCGACGACGGCGCCGATCTCGATGCCATGATCGCCGGCTACCGCACGGTCAAGGAGATCGTCAGCCAAGGGCCGCTCGCCAAGCTGATCGATGAGCCTTGGATCCCCGCGTCGATGGATCCGACCACGGACGAGATTGTCGCTGCTATCGGCCAGCTGTGTCAGACGCTCTACCACCCCGTCGCCACCTGTGCGATGGGCACGATCGAGGGCAGCGTTGTCGGCCCCGATCTCAAGGTCCACGGTGTCGAAGGCCTTCGGGTCGCCGACGCTTCGGTCATGCCCCGCGTACCGCGAGGCAACACCAACGCACCCGCCATCATGGTCGGCGAGAAGGCAGCCGACCTCATCAAGGAGTCACGATGACAGCAACGCTCGACAACCCGACCGCCACAGAGTCCAAGCCGACTTTCGAGTCACTCAACCCCGCGAACGGCGACGTCGTCGGCGTACACCCGATCGCGAGCAAGGCCGAGGTTGACGCTGCCGTCGCGCGTGCGCACGACGCAGCGGAGTGGTGGGGCGGGCTTTCCTTCAAGGAGCGTGAGGAATACCTGCTGACATGGCGCAGCGTCATGACGCGCCGCATCGCCCAGCTCGCGCAGCTGTCGAGCCTCGAGACCGGCAAGCCGACCGGCGATGCCCAGCTCGAGATCGTCATGGCGATCGACCACATCGCCTGGGCTGCCAAGCACGCCAAGAAGATCCTCGGTCCGCAGAAGGTGAAGTCCGGACTGCTGATGGCCAACCAGGCGTCGACCGTCGAGTACAAGTCGCTTGGCGTCGTCGGCGTGATCGGACCGTGGAACTACCCGGTCTTCACGCCGGTCGGCTCGATTGGCTACGCACTTGCCGCGGGCAACGCCGTCGTCTTCAAGCCCAGCGAGTACACACCCGGCGTGGGCCAGTGGCTCGCTGACACCTTCACCGAGGTCGTGGGTGGCCGTCCGGTGTTCCAGGTCGTGACCGGCCTGGGCGAGACGGGCAACGCGCTGTGCACCTCAGCGGTCAACAAACTGGCGTTCACCGGTTCGGGTGCCACGGGCAAGAAGGTCATGGCCGCGTGCGCTCAGAACCTCACCCCCGTCATCATCGAGGCAGGCGGCAAGGACTCGATGATCATCGACCAGGACGCCGACATCACGAAGGCGGCCGAAGCGGCTCTCTGGGGTGGCATGTCCAACGCCGGGCAGACCTGCATCGGCACCGAGCGGGTCTACGTGCACGAGAAGGTCTTCGACAAGTTCGTTGCCGAAATCGCCGAGCAGGCCAAGGTTCTCAAGGCCGAGCCCGGCGGACTGATCGGTCCGATCACGATGCCGTCGCAGATCGGCATCATCAAGAGCCACATCGATGACGCCATCGCCAAGGGTGCGACCGTCGTCACGGGCGGCTCCGATGCTGTCGGCGAGCGATTCGTACAGCCCACGATCCTCACGAACGTCCCCGAGAACTCCACGGAGATCACCGAGGAGACCTTCGGCCCGACGCTGGCAATCAACCCGGTCAAGAGCATGGACGAGGCGATCGAGCTCACCAACGCGACCAAGTACGGTCTCGCCGGCGCGGTGTTCGCGAAGAAGAACGGTGTCGACATCGCACGTCGCGTTCGCTCGGGCATGACCTCGGTCAACTCGGTCGTGGCGTTCGCTGGTGTTCCCTCGCTGCCGTTCGGCGGTGTCGGTGACTCGGGCTTCGGGCGCATCCACGGCCCCGACGGACTCAAGGAGTTCACGTACGCCAAGGCGATCACCCGGCAGAAGTTCAAGCCGCTGATGATGCTGACGTCGTTCGCGCGAGACGCCAAGACCGACGACAAAGCCGCCAAGCTGATCACGATGATGCACGGCGGTAAGAAGACGCTGAAGTAGGGCGTGCCTGCGCTCAGCCAATGGTTGGGTCGATCTGAGGTAGTCGGTCCTTGCAGATACGGATTTTGCCCGATGTGTGGGGCTACCTCAGAGGACGAGGATCAAGTCATGATCCTCAATCCAGAAGCATTCGTACGGGCCGACCACCAGCGTCGTCTCGAAGTCGGGACGCGTCAGCCGGCGCCCTCGGAGACCCAGTGCAACCCCTGCCGCACCTCTGCGCCGAGGGTGCGACTCCTTGGCGCGCTCCATGACGCGCTCGTCCCCTCCCGCGTTCGTCTGACGTGAGCGCTGGCACGGACCTCAAACCGTCGGCCCCTTCGTGCATGATTGGCTGCATGGCCGCCGACCGGAGTCCCGTGACACCTCTCGTCGGACGGGCCGCCGAGCTGCAGCAACTGCTCGCCGCCGCCGGCATCGTCGACAGTCGCAGCGGTGATGCCGTTCTCCTCGGTGGAGATGCCGGAATCGGCAAGACACGACTGCTGCGTGAGCTCGTCGACCGAGCCGACGCCGCCGGCCACCGTGTGCTCGTCGGGCATTGCCTCGACCTCGGCGACAGCCACCTTCCGTTCCAGCCGTTCGTCGAGGCGTTCAGCTCGCTCGACGACCCCGAGCGGGATGAGCTGGCCGGCCGCTTCCCGGCGCTGGCACCACTTCTTCCGTGGAAGAGTGCCGACGAGTCCAACGAAGTCGATCGGACTGAGCTGTTCTCGTCGGTAGTCGCCGGACTCGATCACCTCGCACAGGAGCGTCCGATACTGCTCGTCGTCGAAGACGTCCACTGGGCTGATGGATCCACCCGGCATCTGATTCGCTACGTCCTCGCCCACACCTTCAGCCAACCCGTGCACGTCGTGGTCAGCTACCGCGCTGACGACCTGCACCGCCGCCACCCCCTCCGTCAGGCCGTTGCCGAGTGGGTGCGCCTCCCGGGCGTCCGTCGCATCGAGCTGAGCCCGCTGCCCGACGCCGACGTGCGCACGTTGATCAAGGACCGCGGTGCGGGTGATCTCGACGCCGAAGGTGTACGGGCTGTCGTGCGCCGAGCCTCCGGCAATGCGTTCTACGCCGAGGAGCTCCTCGATGCCGGCCTTGCCGATATTGAGTCGGCGCTGCCCGAGACACTCGCTGACCTCCTGCTGGTCAGACTCGACCGGCTGGAAGATGACGCCCGACTCGTCGTACGCGCCGCGTCATGCTCGGGAGGTCGCGTCACCGATCAAGTACTCGCCGCGGTTGTCGGACTCCCGACGGCTCAGCTCGACGACGCGCTGCGTTCGGCGATCGACCACAAGGTGCTGTCCCAGGTGGCCGGTGACTCCTACGGGTTCAGGCACGCGCTACTCGCCGAGGCCGTTCATGACGACCTGCTGCCGAGCGAGCGGCGCCGCATCAACCTCGCCTACATCTCCGCTCTCACCGCCGACGGCTCGCACGGGCCGGCCGCCGAGATCGCGATGCATGCCGCGGCGGCGGGTGACCTGACCCGCGCCTTCACCGCCAATGTCGAGGCAGCCGAGGATGCGGTCCGTGTTGCCGGCTATGACGAGAGTGCGCACCACTACGAGAACGCCCTCGAGATCGTCGATGCGGCACCCGAAGGCACCGATGTCGTCGGGCTGGTCGTGGCTGCCGCGGATGCCGTCCTCACGGCTGGCCACCTCTATCGCTCGCTCGCACTA
>NZ_JAKFEL010000015.1:0-26266 GCF_036675695.1 Aeromicrobium sp. | reverse complement strand
CGCGATCTGGGCAACCATCTCAGCCTGGGTCGCTCGATTCAGCCGCTCCAACGCCACGATCGCGTCAATGCGCGCAGCACCAAACTTGAGCTCTGATTCAGCCTCGAAATCGTGAGCGCGGACGACCCTCAGCACGTCCTCGGTGGCGACTTCGGTGAACATACTTCCAACCTAGAACGCACCACCGACAACAAATATTGGCGAAGATCATTCTGTGGACAGTGAATTTCGAAGGTTTGGTTGTGGACCCAAACAGGCCCACTCCCCTCCTATTTGCCCGCTCTTCGTGCGCTACAGCGGTAGGTCGCGAACTGACCGGAACTCACGAGCTGAACCATCGAATGGGTCGGTGAACGACAGCTCGGCCGCGAGCAGCTGCAGCGGGTGGTCGAAGTCGTCGACCTTGATGTCCTGCACGGTTGGGTAAAGCGGGTCGTTGACGATCGGGATACCAAGGTCATTGAGGTGCCTACGGAGCTGATGGGTACGACCGGTGCGAGGCGTGAGCCGATAGACGCCCAAGCCGTCGGCCCCAGACTCCAGCTCGATCAACGTCTCGGCGTTGACCTCGGCGCCCGAAACAACCTCGACCTGCCATGAACCTCGGCGCTTCACGATGTGGTTCGCGACCGTGACGGGGAGCTCGAGATCCTCGCGAATCGGCGCCAACGCCTTGTAGGTCTTGGTGACCTGGTTGTCCTGGAACAGGGTTTGATAGCTCCCCCGCCAGCGCCGCTCGGTCGCCAGCATCAGCAGGCCAGACGTCACACGGTCCAGGCGGTGCAGCGGCGAGAGCTCGGGCAGGTCGAGCTCGTCACGCAGGCGTACGACGACGCTTTGACGCACGTGGCGTCCGCGCGGGATCGATGACAGGAACGCGGGCTTGTCGACGACGATCAGCCGCTCGTCCCGGTGAACGATGTGGATCTCACCCGGGACTTCGACCTCATCGACCAGATCGCGATGAAACCACACGAAGGTATGCGGCTCGTACGGATGCTCCTCGGCGACCGGCTTGCCGTCGTCGTAGACGAAGCGCAGGTCAGCGAGCATTCCGTCGATGTCGACTCGCTCCGGCAGGCGATGACGCAGCCACTCGCCCATCGTCTTCCACGGGACATCCGGCGAACGGTCAGGTGTACGCAGCCATGCCGCACCGAGCCCATGTCTAGGTGGCAGCGGTGAACGAGGAGGCACTCAGTCGCTCTCGGGGGCCATCAAGTCAGGGTTGAACACCCTGATGGTCGACGGCGGATCCTTCGCCATCCGCGCGGCTGACGGCCGAGGTCGCTGCGCCATCTCGCCACCGCAGTTGGGACAGACACCGAGCACCGCGGCGCAGTCGCGGCACCACGTGCATTCGTAGGTGCAGATCATCACGTCGGTCGACATCGGATCGAGGTCGACGTTGCAGCGTTCGCAGTTGGGCCTGATCTCAAGCATTGGGTGGACCCTCGGCGAGGAGCCTCTCGAAGCCTTCTTCGTTGAGGATCGGGCGGCCGAGCTCCTCGGCCTTGTCGGCCTTTGATCCAGCGTTCTCGCCGACGACGACGAAGTCGGTCTTCTTGGACACCGAGCCGGAAGCCTTGCCACCGCGAGCGATGATCGCTTCCTTGACGGAGTCGCGGGTGAACCGCTCGAGCGACCCCGTCACCACGATGGTCAGGCCTTCGAGCGTGCGCGCGATCGACTCGTCGCGCTCGTCCTCCATACGTACGCCGGCAGCCTTCCACTGGTCGACGATGCCCTGGTGCCAGTCAACCGTGAACCACTCGGCTGCTGCCTCGGCAATGGTCGGGCCGACCCCGTCGACCGAAGCCAGTTCGGCGACAGACGCCTTGCGGATCGCGTCCATCGACGCAAAATGGGTCGCCAGTGCTCGGGCTGCCGTGGGTCCGACGTGGCGGATCGACAAAGCCACCAATACGCGCCACAGCGGTTGGGTCTTGGCCTTCTCGAGGTTGTCGAGCAGCGCGAGGCCGTTGGCGCTGAGCACCCGGTCGCCTTCTTCGCCCTTCTTGGCGGCACGCGTGTAGAGCGGGACCTTGAGGAGCTGGGCTTCGTCAAGACTGAACAGCCCGCCCTCGTCCTCCAGCACGCCGGCATCGAGCAGCGCGACCGCGCCTTCCCAGCCGAACACCTCGATGTCGAACGCTCCGCGCCCACCAACGTGGGTCAACCGCTCACGCAGCTGCGAGGGGCACGAGCGGGTGTTGGGGCATCGGATGTCCTTGTCACCTTCGCGCGACGGCGCCAGCTTGGTGCCACACGCCGGGCAGTTGGTCGGCATGACGAACTCACGCTCGGTGCCATTGCGCAACGCGACGACGGGGCCGACGATCTCGGGGATGACATCACCTGCCTTGCGGAGCACGACCATGTCGCCGATCAGGACGCCCTTGCGCTTGACCTCGTGCTGGTTGTGCAGCGTGGCCATCTCGACGGTCGACCCGGCGACCCGAATGGGCTCCATGACGCCGTAGGGGGTGACGCGTCCGGTGCGACCAACGTTGACCCGGATGTCGAGCAGTCGGGTGTTGACCTCCTCGGGCGGGTACTTCCACGCGATCGCCCAGCGTGGCGCCCGTGACGTCGAGCCGAGTCGGCCCTGCAGATCGACCTGGTCGACCTTGACCACCACACCGTCGATCTCGTGGATGACGTCGTGGCGGTGCTCGCCGTAGTAGTCGATGAACTCCTCGACCTCCTTGAGGTCAGGCAGCACCTTGAAACGATCACTCGTGGGCAGACCCCAGGCCTTGAGTGCTTCATAGGCATCGCTCTGCCGCTGTGGCGTGAATCCCTCGCGATAGCCGATGCCGTGGCACACCATCGACAGCGGGCGGCTTGCCGTGACGGATGCGTCCTTCATGCGAAGGGTGCCCGCCGCAGCGTTGCGGGGGTTGGAGAACGGTGTGTTGCCGGCCTCGCCCCACGCCGTGTTGAACTCCTCGAACGCCTCGGTTGGGAAGAACACCTCACCGCGCACCTCGACGTATGCCGGAGTCGGGTGAGTCTTGGAGGCCTTGAGCCTGTGCGGGATGACGCCGATCGTGCGGACGTTGTTGGTGACGTCTTCGCCGACTCGACCGTCACCGCGAGTGACGCCGCGGGTCAGCACCCCCTCCTCATAGGTGAGCGAGATCGCGAGCCCGTCGACCTTGAGCTCGCAGAGGAACTCGGCGTTGTCGACGCCCTCGCGCAGGATGCGCGCATGCCAGGCCTCGAGCTCGGGGATGCTGAACGCGTTGTCGAGACTCATCAGCCGTTCGCGGTGTTCGTAGGCCTCGAAGGTCGACGAAATCATGCCGCCGACCTGCTGCGTCGGCGAGTCGGGCGTACGTAGCTCGGGCAGCTGCTCCTCGAGATCCTGGAGCTCGCGGATCATCGCGTCGTATTGGCCATCGGAGATCGTCGGGGCGTCGTCGCGGTGGTAGCGCTGACGATGCTCCTCGATGACCTCGGCAAGCTCCTTGTGTCGCTGCCGCAGCTCGTCGTCGGTCGCCATGATGCGACTTTATCGCCCAGCGGTGACACTCGCTGTAGGGCAACCATGCCAACGGAGGGACCAAACACCATGGGCCAGAAGATGCCACTCGTCGTGCTCGGCGCGATCCTCGTCGTCGCCGGGGTGATGCTCACCGGGGTCTGGTCAACGGATGGCAAGAGCACGGCCAGGATCATCGGCGGTGTCGCTGTCTTGTTCGCGGGCCTCGCAGCCGTACGGCTCGGTTGGAGGCGTCGCTAGGCGTCGAGCCGGGCGGCGACACTCTGCGCGGTGGCGAGCGCCTTGCGGGCCCACGCGGGTGAGGCGCCGGCCATGCCACAGGTCGGAGTCACGACGAGCCGGTCCGCGTACGTCTCGCCGTCGAAGCCGAGCTGGCCGAAGAACGTACCAATCCGTCCGGCGAGGTCGGCGTCGTTGACGCGCGCATCGAGCGACGGCACGGCGCCCACCCACAGGTCGACACCGGACTCGAATGCCTCGGCCCATGCATCTTCGGGCTTGGCCAGTCCGAGATCGAACGAGATGGCCGTGAACCCTGCGCCGGCGAGCAATGCGACTGGCACATCGGGCGCGCACGAGTGCACAACCGGCCGAGCCCCGGCATCCGTGATCGACGAGGTGATCATGCGCAGCAGCTCGTCCGCCTCGGGCGGCTGAACGCTGCGGTGCCTACCGAATCCGCTCGCCGTGGGTATGCCGCCGGTCATGACAGCGACGATCGACGGCTCGTCGATCTGCACGACCAGCTCGGCGTTGTCGAAGCGTCGCCGCACGTCCAGCACATGCGTACGAAGACCCTCCGCCAGAGACTCAGCGATCTCGCGACGAGCACCGTGGTCCGCGAGCATCTTGTCGCCACGCGGGCGCTCCACCATCGCCGCGACCGTCAGCGGACCAGCAACCTGGATCTTGATGGACCCGGCGTGGCCCGCCGCGAGCTCTTCGGCACTGTCGAGGTCCTGCGCCAGCAACGATCGTGCGCGGCGCAGGTCGGCGCCTTCGCTCGTGCCGAGCCTCCAACCATCGGGTTGCAGATCGGCCTCGATACCTTCAAGTACGGAAAGGCTGCGACCGATCATCCCGGCGTGCACACCGCGGGCCGGGAGCTCGGGAACGTACGGGAGTCCACCGACTTCACCGAGGACGATGCGGAACGACTCCGCGAAGTCTGTGCCGGGCATCGAGCCGATGCCCGTGGCGAGACTCACGCGGTGACGCGACGTTCGGTACGGCTGATGGTGGCTGAGCCGACCACGCGTGTGCCGTCATAGATCACGCACGCCTGACCAGGCGCGATGCCACTCGCCGGATCGTGCAGCTCGACGCGTACGTCAGCACCTTCCACGACAACCGTCGCCCGATGCTCCTCGCCGTGCGCTCGCAGTTGGACCGTGCACTCAAGCGACTCGGTCGGGGCCGCACCACACCAGAGCGGCTTGATCGCTTCGAGGAAGTCGACGCTCAGGTGCTCGCGTGGTCCCACTGTGACCGTGCCGCTGACCGGCTCGATGTCGAGGACGAAGCGCGGCTTGCCGTCGTCAGCAGGGATGCCGAGGCGCAGTCCGCGACGCTGGCCGATCGTGAACGCGTACGAACCCTCGTGCTCCCCCACGACGGCTCCGGCTTCGTCAACGATCGTGCCGGGCTTGGCGCCGAGCTTGTCGCCGAGCCAACCCGCGTTGTCGCCGTCGGGGATGAAGCAGATGTCGTGGCTGTCAGGCTTCTGCGCGACCTGGATCCCCCGCGCTGCAGCCTCAGCACGGATGACGTCCTTGGTCGTGTCGCCGAGCGGGAACAACGAGTGCGCCAGCTGGTCCTGGGTCAGCACGCCGAGGACGTACGACTGGTCCTTGCCCATGTCGATCGCACGGTGCATCTCGATCGTTCCATCATCAGCGGTGCGCAGCTGCGCGTAATGGCCGGTTGCGACGGCATCGAAGCCGAGCGCCAGCGCGCGGTCGAGAACGGCGGCGAACTTGATCTTCTCGTTGCAGCGCAGACACGGATTGGGCGTACGACCAGCGGTGTACTCGGCGATGAAGTCGTCGACGACCTCGTCGGCGAACTCCTCGCTCATGTCCCACACGTAGAAGGGGATGCCGAGCTCGTCCGCCGCGCGGCGGGCATCGCCTGCGTCCTCGATCGAGCAGCAGCCGCGGGCGCCGGTTCGGTACGAGCGCGGATTGCGGCTCAGCGCGAGATGTACGCCGGTGACGTCGTGGCCGGCGTCGACGGCGCGCGCGGCAGCAACTGCGGAGTCGACACCACCTGACATGGCTGCGATGACTCTCACGAGCCGCTCCGTACGAGGTGGGCACGCTTGGCGCGCTCGTGAACAGCAGGCAGAGCCGCGATCAGGGCGTCGACGTCGGCTTCGGTAGAGGTGTGACCAAGGCTGAAGCGCAGCGATCCTCGAGCGGCGACGTCGTCGTATCCCATCGCGAGGAGTACGTGGCTCGGCTGCGGTACGCCAGCATCGCACGCCGAACCCGTTGAGCACTCAATGCCCTGAGCGTCGAGCAGCATGAGCATCGCATCGCCCTCGCAACCTGGGAATGTCACGTGCGCGATGTTGGGCAATCGGTGATCCGGACCGGGCAGCTGGTCGCCGTTGACGATCGCATCGGGCACGACATTGCGGATGCCGTCGATGAGTCGCTGGCGAAGCTTTTCGATGCGATCGACAGTCTCGTCCTGGCGTCCGACCGTGATGTCGACCGCCTTGGCGAATGCCGCGATCAGCGCGACACCGATCGTGCCGGAGCGCAGATCGCGCTCCTGACCGCCACCGTGCAGCAGCGGTGTCGGCTCGACGTCGCGGCGGATCAGCAAGGCGCCGACTCCGACGGGACCACCGAGCTTGTGCGCCGTGATCGTCATGGCATCAAGTCCGCTGGCCGTGAAGTCGAGCGGCAGGTAGCCAGCCGCCTGCACGGCATCGCTGTGCACCGGAATGTCGTACGTACGGGCGATGTCGACCACCTCGGCGATCGGCTGCACTGTGCCCATCTCGTTGTTGGCCCACATCGTCGTGATGGCGGCGACGCGCGACGGGTCGGCGGCAACACTGGCTCGAAGCTCGTCGACCACGATGCGGCCGGCGCCGTCGACCGGAGTCATGTCGATCTCGGCGCCCTCGTGCTTGGCGAGCCAGGTGACGGGGTCGAGCAGCGCGTGGTGCTCGATCGAGCTGAAGACGACACGGTTGCGCGAGGGATCCTGCGCCTGTCGCGACCAATAGAGACCCTTGATCGCGAGGTTGTTGGCCTCGGTGCCGCCCGAGCAGAACACGACTTCGCTGGGTCGCGCGCCGAATCGCTCGGCGATCAGCTCGCGGGCTTCCTCAACGGTGCGACGAGCCGCGCGACCCGACGCGTGGAGCGACGACGCATTGCCCGTACGTGCAAGTTCTTCGGCCATCACGGCGATCGCCTCGGGGACCATCGGTGTGGTTGCCGCGTGGTCGAGGTACGTCGTGCGTTCGGGTGCGCTCATTGCGTTTTCAAGGATAGTCGCTCGCACGCAGCTCCCGGTCGCCGATAACCCCGACCGCCCTTATGGTCGCAAGATGGCAGACAGCGTGAAGGATCTGGGCCGCAAGGCCGACAACAGCGAGACGTTCGACTGGGCCGTGCGTGTTGGCCTCGTGTCGTACGGCGCTGTCCACCTTCTGCTTGCCTGGCTGATCGGCAGCCTCGCCCTCGGCGAGAGCGAGGGCAAGGCCTCCAAGAACGGTGCACTTGCCCAGGTCAAGGAGCAACCGTGGGGGACGACGCTGCTGTGGGTGATGGCATTCGGGTTCGTCGCGCTCACGGTCTGGCAGCTCATCGATGCTGTGGCGGGGCATCGAGGCAGCGAGGGGCGGAAGCGGGCGTTCAAACAAGCCACCTCTGTCGTGAAGGCAGGCATCTACGCCTTCTTTGCCTACGGCGCCTGGAAGGTCGGCGCCCAGGGCGGCGGCGGCAAGGATGGGACGGAACCGTTCGTCGCGAAGATCCTGGGTCTACCCGCGGGCCAGCTCCTCGTCGCTCTCGGCGGCCTGGCGATTGCCGTCTGGGCTGCAGCACTGATCCGCAGTGGGATCACGAACAAGTTCACCGAGCACCTGTCGGCTGAGGCGAACCGCAGCGACCTCAGCGACACGTATGTCCGCATCGGCACAGTCGGCTATATCGGCAAGGGCATCGCGCTTCTCGCTTTCTCCGGTCTGATCCTCTGGGCTGCCAAGACGAGCGACCCGGACAAGTCCGGTGGTCTCGACGAGGCGATGCGCAAGATCCTCGAGCAGCCCTACGGCTCCTACATGCTGCTCGCGATCGCGGTGGGCCTCGCCTGCTACGGGCTGTTCTGCTTCGCCCGTGCCCGACACCTCGACCGCTAGGCGCCTCGTCCGGTGACGGAAGCGACGGCGCGGACAAGATCCTCGGCTGCCGCACTCAGATCGGCTGGTCTGGTGGCCCGACCGAACGTGAAACGTACGGCCGTCTGCGCGACCTCTGCGTCGTAGCCCATCGCGGTCAGTACGTGCGACGGCTCGTCACTGCCAGCGGCGCACGCCGAGCCACTAGAGCACACGATGCCGCGCGACTCGAGCTCCACGAGAATGGCTTCGCCACTGGTGCCCGGGAACACGAAAGACGCGCTGCCAGGCAGCCGCTGCGTCGGATGTCCCGTGAGCTGTGCGCCGGGCACCTTCGCCAGCACCTCACGGATGAAGTCATCGCGCTTGGCGATCGTGGCGACCGGCGATCCGCCTGCCGAACGAAGAGCCGTGGACATGCCGACAGCAGAGGCAACGTTCTCCGTGCCCGAACGACGTCCGAACTCTTGTCCCCCACCGTGGATCAGCGGCTCGAACGGTGTTCGCCGCTGGACATAGAGCACACCGATCCCCTTGGGAGCACCGATCTTGTGCCCCGAGATGCTCATCGCTTGCACGCCGAGCTTGGTGACATCGAGGTCAAGCCAGCCCGCAGCCTGAACGGCATCGGTGTGGAACGGTACGTCGCCCGCGACCGCAGCGAGCTCGGCGATCGGCTGGATCGAGCCGACCTCGTTGTTCGCGTACTGGATGCTCACCAGCGTGGTGTCCGGGCGCAGCGCCGCCTCGAGCGTCTCCGGCGCGACGACTCCCTCGTGATCGACGTCGAGCACCGTCACCTCGTAACCGATACGGCCGAGCCACTCAGCCGACTCCAGCACCGCTGGATGCTCGATCGACGAGACGATGACGTGCTTGCCCCGCGGTGCAGCGAGGGCGATGCCCTTGATCGCAGCATTGTCAGACTCGGTGCCGCCGGACGTGAACGTGATCTCGGATGCCTTGGCACCCAGCACCTCGGCGATGTCAGTGCGCGCCTGGTCGAGCGCGCGGCGGGCAGCGTCGCCGACCTCGTGATGACTCGACGGGTTGCCGTACTCCGTAGATAGAAATGGCCACATCGCCTCGAGCACCTCCCGCGAGAGAGGTGTTGTGGCTGCTTCGTCTAGGTAGATCAACTGACCTTGATGTCCAACCCGAGGTCGAGGGCGCGAACGCTGTGGGTCAGCGCACCGACCGAGATGACGTCAACGCCAGTCGCCGCGACATCCTTGATCGTCTCGAGAGTGATGCCGCCACTCGCCTCGACCAATGCACGGTCACCGATCTGCTCCACTCCAGCTCGCAGATCTTCGAGCGAGAAGTTGTCGAGCATGATCGTGTGCGCAGCACCAGAGGCGAGCACGGCATCGATCTGCTCAAGACGGTCGACCTCAACCTCAATGTGAGTCGTGTGAGGCAGATCGGCCTTGGCCTGCTCGAGCGCGGCGGTGATGTCGTCGATCACGGCGAGGTGGTTGTCCTTGGCCATGACAGCGTCGGACAGCGAGTAGCGGTGGTTGTGTCCACCGCCGCACCGTACGGCGTGCCGCTCGAGAGCGCGCAGGCCCGGCGTGGTCTTGCGGGTGTCGACAACTCGGGCATTCGCCCCTGCGACGGCATCAACGTACGTCGCGGTGAGTGTGGCGATGCCGGTCATACGTTGGACGAGGTTGAGAGCGACGCGCTCGGACTGCAGCACTGCTCGGGCCGGACCGCTGACCGTGGCAAGCACAGCACCCTTCTCGAACCGATCGCCGTCGGCTGCGTGAAGCGTCACGGTGACCGTCGGGTCGAGCGTCGTCATGGCGATCTCGAAGACTTCGGCACCCGCGAACACTCCGGGCTCACGGGCGACCAGGTCGGCCGTCGCCTTGGCTGTCACCGGTACAAGCGTCTGCGACGTCAGGTCGCCGAACGGCGCGTCCTCCTCGAGCGCCATGTTGACGACCGATTGAATCTGGCGGGGTTCAAGCATGGGAAACCACCGAGGAGTGACGGGCCTGCGCAGGATCGGTCTCGGGGATGTCGGTCCGGTAGTGGCCGCCGCGTGACTCCTTGCGGGCCAGAGCGCTCGTCACCACGGCCCGCGCGACGACGAGCAGATTGGCGTCCTCCGCCGACTTGGCGTCGTTGACGGTCGGCGCCTTGCAGCGTTTGAGCTCGGCGATCGCAGCCTCAAGGTCGTCACCGTTGCGTGCCAGACCCGCGGCATCCCACATCAGTCGCTGCAAGTCTGTGCGGTTGACATCGTCTGCCTCGGGATCGTCGAGCAGGTCGACAGCGATTGGTGCCGGCCACTCGTCGTCGAACGGGACGACTGGCTGCGGATCCTTGAGCCCTTCGATGACCCGCGTGCCGTAGACAGCACCTTCGAGCAGCGAGTTGGACGCGAGCCTGTTGGCACCGTGGAGACCATTGCAGGCTGCTTCGCCCACGGCGTACAGACCGGGCAGCGACGTGCGTCCCCACTCGTCTGTACGGATGCCGCCCATGTAGTAGTGAGCCGCAGGCGTAACCGGGATCGGGACCTCACCCCAGTCGAAGCCCTGCGCACGGCAGGCCGCATCGATGTTGGGGAATCGCTTGGCCAGAAACTCGGCACCCAGTGCTGTCGCATCAAGGCGTACGGGCTTGCCCGGCTGCTTGGCCATCTGCATCGCGATGCCACGAGCCACCACGTCACGCGGGGCGAGCTCGCCGTCGGGGTGCACGTCGAACATGAACCGGTTGCCGTCGGCGTCGATCAGCGTGGCGCCCTCACCGCGTACGGCTTCCGATACGAGGAAGTTGCCCGGCGCATCGAGCGACGTCGGGTGGAACTGGTAGAACTCCAGATCCGCAGCGACAACTCCGGCGCGGAGCGCCATGCCGAGGCCGTCGGCCGTGGCGATCGCGGGATTGGTCGAGTAGGGAAAAAGCTGTCCCGCGCCGCCCGTGGCCAAGACGACGTGATCGGCACGCAACTCTTCCCCACCCAGCAGCTTCACGCCGACACAGACGCCGTCCTCTACGACCAGGTCGACGACGGTGGTCTGCACACGTGCGTCGATGTCGCTCTCACGCACGCGATCGATCAAGGCGTAGGCGATGCCGGCACCAGTGGCGTCGCCGCCGGCGTGCAGGATCCGCGAGTACGCGTGTGCGGCCTCGAGTCCGTGCGAGAGCTCACCGTCATGACGATCGAACTTCACCCCACGCTCGATCAGCTCGTCCATCGCAGCCGGGCCTTCGGCACACAAGATGCTCACGGCGTCCTTGTCGGACAGGCCAGCGCCGGCGACGAGGGTATCCTCGACATGGGACTCGATCGTGTCACCGAGCTTCGGCGCACCTGGGTCGTTCATCGCGTCGATGACGACCGCCACGCCACCCTGCGCGTAGCGAGTGTTGCTCTGCGCAAGCGTCGCCTTGGTCAGCAGCGTGACGTCATATGAGCCGACCGCCTCGAGGGCAGCTGTCATACCGGCGACACCACTGCCGACGACGATGATGCTGGGCATCTCAGTCTCCCGTCACGGGGATCGTGTTGGGCAGCGCGGCAAGCATGCGCTCGAGGGCAACCTTGGCGTCCGTCGCGATCTCGTCCGGCACGATGATTTCGTTGCGGATCTCGCCCTCGACCAGACCGTCAAGCGTCCAGGCGAGATAGCCGGGATGGATGCGATACATCGTCGAGCACGGGCAGACGACCGGGTCGAGGCAGAAGATCGTACGGTCGGGGTACTCCGCAGCGAGACGGTTGACCATGTTGACCTCGGTGCCGATCGCGATCGTGTCGCCAAGCTGCGACGCCTCGACGAACTTGCGGATCGCATCCGTCGAGCCCGACGCGTCAGCCGCATCGACGACCGGCATGGGCGCCTCGGGGTGGACGATGACTTTGACGCCCGGGAACTCCTCGCGGGCCTTGTTGATCTGGCCCACCGTGAAGCGCTTGTGCACCGAGCAGAAGCCGTGCCACAGCAACACCTTGGCGTCGAGCAGCACCTGCTCGGAGTGACCGCCCATCGGCTTGCGGGGGTTCCACATCGGCATCTGGTCCATCGTGATGCCCATCGCCTTGGCGGTGTTGCGGCCGAGGTGCTGGTCGGGGAAGAACAGCACGCGCTCGCCGCGTTCGAACGCCCACTCCAGGACGGTCGAGGCATTGGACGAGGTGCAGACGATTCCGCCGTTGCGACCGCAGAACGCCTTGAGCGCCGCCGACGAGTTCATGTAGGTCACCGGGATGACCGGCTGCTTGCCGTGCTCACCGGGAGCGTCGCCGTACAGCGCCATGAGCTCTTCCCAGCACGCCTCGACGGTGTCCTCATCGGCCATGTCGGCCATCGAGCAGCCGGCGGCGAGATTGGGCAGGATCACGTGTTGCTCGGGACGAGCCAAGATGTCGGCAGTCTCGGCCATGAAGTGCACGCCGCAGAACACGATTGCTTCGGCGTCGGGCATCGTCAGTGCTGCATTGGCAAGCTGGAACGAGTCACCGACGAAGTCAGCGTGCTGAATGACCTCGTCACGCTGGTAGAAGTGCCCGAGGATCACGAGCTTGCTGCCGAGCGTCTTCTTGGCAGCCCGGATGCGCGAGTCGAGCTCCTCGTCACTCATCTTTTGGTACGCGGCGGGCAGCTGGCCCGGTCGTACGACGGGCTCGGGGATGACGTCGTCCTCGGAGCAACCGGGACCGTAGCCCGGGATCGTGTCGAACTCCCACGGTCCCTTGACCAGCTCGACGTCGCAGCTCGCTGCTGGGTCGGCGGTGATGATGTCGTGGACGGAAGTCATCTGCGCTCCTCGGGAAGCGGTGTTGGCGCGCCGGCCGTGAATCGGAACAGCGCAGGTGGTCGGTGGCTGGTGCCCTTGAGGTAGGTGCCCGTCGGTACCAGCGTGTCGCTGGCCAGTGCCTGCCGGCGGAAGTTGGCGGGGTCGAGAGACGTACGCAGCACGGCTTCGTGCACCGCGCGCAGCTCCGCGAGCGTGAACTCGGGCGGAAGGAATCCGTACGCGATCGGCGTGTAGGTGATCTTGGCGCGCAGGCGAGCCAAGGCGTACGCAACGATCTCGGAGTGGTCGAATGCCAGCGGCGGCAGCTCGTCGGCAACGAACCACTCGACGTTCTCGCCGTCGACGGCGCGGGCGACCTCGTCAGGCTGCACGAGAGCCCAATAGACGATCGAGACGACCCTGTCGTCGGGCGAGCGGTCGAGACTGCCGAAAGCGTAGAGCTGCTCGAGGTAGTTGGGCGTCAGACCGGTCGTGCGTTCGAGGGTGTGCCGCGCACTTGCGGCGAGGTCCTCGTTCGCTTCGAGCGGTCCGCCGGGCAGCGCCCACTGGCCCTCGTACGGTTCGCGGATGCGGCGTACGAGCGGCAACCACAGCGTCATCAGACCCGTCGAAGGGTGCGGCCGCAGCGCGAAGATCACGGTGGAGACAGCCAGCGATACCCGCTGATCGACCTGCATTCCGATCGTCATTTCGCGCCTCCTGACTTAGTGTCACCTCGACTCTAAGCCCGACCTTAAAGTCATGTCAACCTTTAGTCCGAGTTTTCATGTCACAGGGTTGAGGCACGATGAACACGTGGATCTCGACATACGCCAACTCACCGACTCCGACATGAAGCAGGCGATGCGCCTCGGCTCCGAGAGCTTCGGCAACCCCCCGACGCCCGATGCCGACCTACCTTCATCAACCCGCGAGGGACGCGAGTGGTTCGGCGCTTTCGACGGCGACCTCCTGGTCGCCCAAGCGATCAATCGCGAGTTCCACTCGTGGTTCGGCGGTGTCGCCATCCCGACGGCCGGCGTCGCCTTTGTCGGCGTGACCGCCGAGTACCGCGGCCGTGGCATCGTTCGCCCGCTGTTCGACGCCGTGCTGACCTCGGCGATCGAACGCGGCTCGGTCGTCTCGGCACTCTTCCCCACGGCGCCCCGCATCTACCGCGGGCTCGGCTATGAGCGGATCACCGACCTGATCGTCGCGAACGTTCCGACCAGCGCACTGACTGGGCTCCCCCAGTCGTCGACCACCACACGTCGCGCAACGATCGACGACCTCGCCGCGATCCGCACCGTCTACGACGCATGGTCCAGCGAACAGAACGGGCCACTGACTCGGACCAGTCCATCGATGGGCGGCATCGTCGACGCGGATGGGCTCGCTGCTTTCTCCGGCATCACGCTCGCGGTCGACAGCACCGGCACAATCACCGGCTACGCGGCCTGGAACCGAGGCGAGGGCTACGAGGCGGACGCGAAGATCGAGGTCCTCGACCTGATCGCCCGAGAGGCCGAGGCCTACCGGGCTCTCCTCAACACGCTCGGGAGCTTTGCCGGAGTTGCACCGACCACGACGATCCGAACATCTGGTGACGATGTCGTACGCCTGCTGCTTCCTACCTCGCACTGGCAGGTCACAGCGTCGACGCCCTACATGCTGCGCGTGCTCCAGGTCGACAAGGCTCTCTCGCTTCGCGGCTACCCACGGGCGATCACCGCCGAGCTGCCGTTCAGCGTCGATGGCGAGAGCCACATGCTGTCAATGAATGCTGGTGTTGGCCGGTGCGAGCCAGCCACTCACCAGGACACCCGAGAACTGACACCGCAGGGGCTGGCCGCGCTCTACGCCGGGGCCCAGTCGTGCGCCAACCTACGCAGCACCAGCCAGCTCACCGGCGGCGACATCGCCGATGACGAGACCTTCGATGCCGCATTCGGCGGACGCCAGGTGCACATCCGCGACTACTTCTAGGAAGGCTGTGCGACAGGTCACACCATGACCGGCTTGCATGGCGATGGAACGATGTCGTACCGTCTGATGGAACGAAACGGTTTCGTTCCATCAAGGAGCCGCAATGACCCCGGCAGAAGCAGCAGCCGCAGCCCGACCCCGTGTGGAGGGCGAGCGTGAGCAAGAGATTCTCGAAGCAACGCTCGACGTCCTCGCGGACGTCGGCTATGACCGCTTGACGATGGACGCGGTGGCCTCGGCCGCACGTGCATCCAAGGCCACGCTCTACCGGCGCTGGGAAACCAAGGCCAGTCTCGTTCTCGAGGCAGTCCTCTCCCAGAAGGGTCCCATCGGCGAAGCACCCGAGACCGGCTCGTTGAGAGGCGACCTCATCGCTTCGTACTGCGGTCACGGCGGTCTGACCGACGCACGCTCGCTTGCGGTATTCGGCAGCGTCATCACCGCGCTGACTCGCGATGCCGAGTTCGCAGAAGGCTTCCGCGAGCTGTTCGTCGGCCCCAAGGTTGAGGCCACTCGCGTCCTGTTCGAACGGGCCGAGGTGCGCGGCGAGATCCGCGACGACCTCGATCTCGACATTGTCGGTCCTGCGCTTGCCGCCATTGTCATGCATCGCCAGTTCTTCCTGGGTCAACCAGCCACAACTGAATCCATAACCAAGGTCATTGACCAGGTGATCCTCCCCGCAGTTCTCCGCCCTTCAACCCCCAAGGACAAGTCATGACAACCACCGTCGCAGTCGAGGATCAGCCCTCGACCTCCAACGAGAAGCTGGGGTGGGCGCTCGTCGTCATCTCCATGGCCCAGCTCATGGTCGTGCTCGACAGCACGATCGCCAACATCGCACTCCCCTACATCGGCCACGACCTCGACATCACGCAGAACAACCTCCAGTGGATCGTCACGGGCTACGCCCTGGCATTCGGTGGCCTGCTTCTGCTGGGCGGCCGCCTCGCTGACCTCTACGGACGCCGCCGCATCTTCATGATCGGCCTCGTCCTGTTCTCGTTCGCGTCAGCTCTGGGCGGTCTCGCCCAGAACGAGGCGATGCTGCTCGGCTCGCGTGGACTGCAGGGAGTCGGCGCCGCTCTGGCTGCGCCCGCGGCCCTCGCGCTGATCTCGACGACGTTTCCCGCCGGCCCGCAGCGCAACCGCGCCTTCTCCGTGTACGCCGCCCTCTCGGGTGTCGGTGCGGCGATCGGCCTGATCCTTGGCGGCTGGCTCACCGGTCTGGAGATCAGCGGCCTCGAAGGATGGCGCCTGACCTTCCTGATCAACGTCCCGATCGGCCTGTTCGCAGCATTCATCGCTCCGCGATTCCTCAAGGAGAGCGAGCCTCAGCGCACCGCACTCGACATCCCCGGCGCCGTATCCGGCACGCTCGGTCTCACCTCGCTGGTCTACGGACTCTCGCGCGCTGGTGACTCCCGCTACGGCTGGGGCGACTCGGTCACGATCGCGACGCTGGTCGCGTCCGTGGTCCTGCTCGTCGCCTTCGTACAGATCGAACGCACCGTGAAGAACCCGCTGCTGCCGCTCAGCATCTTCGCCAGCCGGGCCCGCGCAACGGCGCTCGTGTCGATGATGATCACGCCTGCAGCAATGTTCGCGATGTTCTTCTTCCTGTCGCTCCTGGTCCAGAACGTGATGGGCTACAGCTCACTGCGTACGGGCTTCGCGTTCCTGCCGTTCACGTTCGGCATGATCGCCGGCGCGACGATTTCGTCGAAGCTGATCGCCAAGGTCGACCCGAGGTGGCTCGCTGGTACGGGAACCGTGCTTGCAGGTATCGCGCTATACGCGTTCTCGCGCATCACGGTCGATGACAGTCCGGCCAACCTGGTCAGCCTCGCCACCAATGGAGGATTCGCTGGCGGCGAGATCAACTACTGGACCGCGATTGCTCCATGGGTCGTCCTGATGTCGTTCGGTATGGGTCTGACGTTCGTGTCGATGATGCTGGTCGCCGTGCACGGAATCCCGGACGAGGACTCGGGTATCGGTTCGGGCGTGCTCAACACGATGCAGCAGGTCGGTGGCGCCATCGGCCTCGCCGCCCTCTCGACGATCGCCGTTCACTTCACCCGCGAGCGGGCTGCGGACATCTCGGCTTCGATGTCCGGCGGAGGCGGGACACCGTCGGCCGATGTGCAGCAGCGCATCAGCGACCTGGTCGGCCAGAGCGCCTTCACCGCAGGTGCGACGCAGGCCTTCCTGGTTGGCGCGTTCATGATCTGGGTTGCCTCGGCAATCGTCTGGATCTTCCTGAACGTCAAGCACCACGAGCTGGTTGACGAGGAAGTGCCCGAGGGCGTCGTCGTCTGATCTGGCACACACACTGCGGCCGCAGCTTCCTACCGGAAGTTGCGGCCGCTGTGCTTTGCGGGGATGGCTGAAGCGGCCTGCGGGTAGACGCTCTCTATCCGCTCGAGCTTGTCAGCCACCAAGTTGGTCACTCCCTCAAAGCGCTCGAGCTTGCCGCGGATGATCATTCCGGCGGCATTGCGTCCGACCCGTCGATAGAGCTTCCACAGCGCCTCCGAGCACACGACGTTGAGCATGCCCGTCTCGTCCTCGATGTTGAGGAACGTGACCCCCACGGCTGTGGCCGGCCGCTGTCGGTGGGTGATGAGGCCAGCCACCTTGACCCGGCGACCTGCCTCCGCCTCGGCAAGACCCGCAACGGAGTAGATGCCCTCGCTCTCCAGCAGCGGTCTGAGGTGCTCGATCGGATGTGTCTCGGGTGAGATGCGAGTGGCCCAGAGGTCGGCCATCGTCAGCTCGACGTCACTCATACCGGGCAGCGTCGGTGGCGGCAAGGTGACCGAGGTGCCCTCGAGCTGGTCGGAACGTTCGGCGTAGCCGGCATTCCAGATCGCCTGTCGTCGACTGATACCAAAACCGTCGAAGGCTCCCGCCGTCGCCAGTGACTCCATCTGTGCAACGGTCAGCTCCGCCCGACGCGCGACATCGGCCATGTCTGCAAAGGGACGCTCGGCGCGTACGGCGACGATGCGCTCGGCGACCTCGGTGCCGAGTCCCTGCACCTCGTCGAGCCCAAGGCGTACGGCGAAGGCACCATCGCGACGATGCTCCGGCGTCGGATCAGACGTGCCGCGTACGAACCGCGGCACCGGTGCCTGCTCACGGTCCAAGCACGAATCCTGACCCCGTGGCCCATCTGCACCGAACTCAAGATCGGCGACGGCTTTGGAGTGCACGATGTCAGGACGCAGCACCTTCACCCCGTGGTGGCGGGCATCGGTCACCAGCGACTGCGGTGAGTAGAACCCCATCGGCTGGTTGCGCAGCAGCGCCGCGAGGAACGCGCCCGGATAGTGCAGCTTGAGCCACGAGCTGGCATAGACCAGCAGCGCAAAGCTCAGCGCGTGGCTCTCGGCGAAGCCGAAGTTGGCGAAGGACTGGATCTTCAGATAGATCACGTCTGACTCTTCCTCGCTGAGCCCATGCCTCGCCATACCTTCGTAGAGCTTCTCGCGCAGCGACTCGATGCGCTCGATGCCCCGCTTCGAACCCATCGCCCGACGCAGCAGGTCGGCCTCATCTCCCGTGCAGTCACCGATCGCGATCGCCATCTGCATCAGCTGCTCCTGGAACAGCGGCACACCTTTGGTGCGCTCCAGCACCGGCTCGAGGATCGGGTGGGGGTAGGTCACCTCTTCCTTGCCGGTGGCCCGACGTATGTAGGGGTGCACAGCGCCGCCCTGGATCGGACCGGGGCGAATCAGCGCGATCTCGATCGCCAGGTCGTAGTAGGAACGCGGTTGCAGTCGTGGGAGCGTGCCGATCTGGGCGCGGCTCTCGACCTGGAACACGCCGATCGAGTCGGCCCGGCACAACATGTCGTAGACCGCCGCCTCCTCCTTGGGGATCGTGTCGAGCGTCAGCTCCTCCCCCAGGTGCTCGGCGACGATCTCGAGGGTGTGGTTGAGCGCGCCGAGCATGCCGAGGCCGAGCAGATCGAACTTGACCAGTCCCATCCACTCGCACGCGTCCTTGTCCCACTGCAGCACCGTGCGGTCCTTCATACGGCCGCGCTCGATGGGGCACACCTCGCCGATGGGGCGCTCGGTCAGGATCATCCCGCCCGAGTGGATGCCGAGATGGCGAGGAGCCTTGATCAGCTGGTTGGCCAGGTCGACGACCTGCTTCGGCACCTCAGAGGTCTCGCCAGCCGAGATCGAGCTCCACCCGTCGATCTGCTTGGACCACGCATCCTGCTGACCCGTCGAGTAGCCGAGCGCCTTGGCGGCATCACGGACCGCCGAGCGCGGTCGATAGCTGATGACATTGGCGACCTGGGCCGCATTGTGTCGTCCGTAGGTCTCGTAGACCCATTGGATGACTTCTTCGCGGCGAGCCGAGTCGAAGTCGACGTCGATGTCCGGCTCCTCCTCGCGCGTCGTGGCGAGGAAGCGTTCGAAGGGCAGGTTGTAGAAGATCGAGTCGACCGCAGTGATGCCCAGCGCGTAGCAAAGCGCGGAGTTGGCCGACGAGCCTCTGCCCTGACACAGGATCTTGCGCCGCTTCGCTTCCTTGACGATGTCGTGGACGATCAGGAAGTAGCCCGGGAAGTCCTTCTCCTCGATCACCGCCAGCTCCCGCTCGATGCGTTCACGCGCCTCGTCGATGTTGTGGGCGTAGCGCGTACGTATGCCTCGATCAGCCAGTTCACGCAGCCAGCTCATCGCAGTGTGGCCCTCAGGTATGCCGCGGCGTGGCAGTCGCGGTGTGGCCGCCCGCAGGTCGAAGGCGACCTCGTCGGCGATCGTGACACTGCGCTGCACGGCACCGGGATAGCGGGCAAACCGCCGTTGCATCTCGGCACCTGACCGCAGGTGGGCCGAGCTCGACGTCGGCAGCCAGCCGTCCATGTCAGCCAGGCTGCGTCGCGCGCGTACAGCTGCCGTCGCTGCAGCGAGTTGATGGGCTGCCGGCTTGGCGTAGTGCACATTGTTGGTCGCCACGATCGGCAGTCCGTGATCGGCGGCAAGGTCTGCGAGAGCGTCATTGGTGGCGCTGTCGGCCGGGAACCCATGATCGATCAGCTCGACGACGACATTGTCGTGGCCGAACATCGCCGTCAGCCGGTCGAGCTCCTTGGCTGCTGCCTCCCGCCCTCCAGCGGCGAGTGTCTGACGTACGGAACCCTTGCGGCAGCCCGTCAGCACCAGCCAGTGGTCACGACCCATCTCGGCGAGCTCGTCGAGGTCATAGACCGGACGGCCCTTCTCATCGCCGCGAAAGTGCGCTTCGGTCATTGCGCCAGCGAGCCGGTGATAGCCCTCGACACCCCGAGCGAGCACCAGCAGATGACTGCCTTCGGGATCGGCGACACCGTTCTGTGGGCCACTCAGCCCCAGCGAGAGCTCAGCCCCATAGACCGTCAGAAGTTGCTCGGACTCGTACTTCTGGGCGATCTCGGCGAACAGCGGCGCCCCGTAGAAGCCGTTGTGGTCGGTGATCGCCAGACCGTGCAGTCCAAGACTGATCGCCTCCTCGACCAGCGCATCAGGACCGCTAGCACCGTCGAGGAAGCTGAAGTTGCTGTGACAGTGCAGCTCGGCATAGGGCACCACCATCCCGGCGGGCCGGCGCACCTGCTCGACGGGCTCGTATGTCGGGCGCTTGCGCGAGAACCCTGGTCCGTCACCGCCGTCCGGAACGGGGCGATCGCCGGGCACCGTACGGCCCGAGAGCCGCCGCTCCAGCTCCCGCCACGGCATGTCCGGATTGGACCAGCCCATCTCAGCGGCCCGCGTCAGTCATAACGTGCCTCTGTCCACCAGGTGCCGTTCTCGACGAGCATCAGCCAGGCGCTGCCGTCGACGCCGACGACCTGGAAGCGGGCCAGTCGGCGCGACGAGGCCTCGTCCCACCACTGCTCGTCGACCGGCCACGGGCCAGCCCACGACGCCACGGGCTGCCAGTCGCTGCCGACGGCTGCCCTGAACCGGGCCGGCTCTCCCGTGATCACCCCCCGACCGGTGACCCCGATCGGCTGCCCTTCGGCGCCGACGACCACGGCCTCCTGCGGCTCGGTGTAGACGGTTGCCGGCGCTGGAGGTGGCAGGCTGCCCGGCCACGGCAGTCCCGCAGGACGCTTGGCCACGGCGCGTTCGCCCCACGGCACCAGCAGCCGCCGATCGGCAGGACCACGCCCGCCTTGTACGGATGCCGACACCACCGACTCGTGGCCGACGATGCTCTGCACTCGTGCCACCCCTCGCTCGACGCGCTCATCGGGTCCACCGCCGAACAAGCTGTCTGCGTGATCGCCGAGCGGCTCGGTGACCTCGGGGATGAGGCGTACGGCGTCGACCGGTGCGCGTACGGCGCCATCGGCCTGCAATTGCCAACGCACCCGGTCGATCAGGTCGGTGGCACCGAACCAGCGCGGATGCATCCAGCGCCGCGCCGTCGCCAGCGAGCCATCGGCGTCAACCTCGATCAGCACTGTCGTGCAGACCAGCCCGTGGGCAGCCAGATCTTTGACGAAGCCTTCAGCAGTCGTGCGCAGACTGAACCCGATCGGCTCGATCAGCTCGAGGGGTGGCTCCAGCAGCAGGGTCGCGTCGAACTCGGGTGGCACCTGCCGGCTGCCGACCGGCAGCGGGTCCAGTCCGCGAGCCAGCCTGTGCAGCAGCTCCCCATGCGTGCCAAATCTCGTATGCACGTCAGCAACCGGCAAACCGGCGAAGTCGCCGAGGGTCTGCATCCCCATACGCCGCAGCAACCCGACTAGATCTGCGTCACCCAAGGCGTCGATCGGCAGATCGCGCAGGAAGTGCGCCGAGCCACCCCGCGGGATCGCGAGGCTGTCCTGCGCCAATGCTCGACGAGCGGCCAGCTCAGCAGCGAACAATCCGTCGGCGATGCCAATGCGTACGTCCCACACGCCGATGCCGACCAGCCGCTCCGCGATGACCGCCGCCGCCTCGGCCTCCCCGCCGTAGAAGCGGCTCGGCACCCGCAACGCACACAATCCCGGTCGCAGTGGGGCAACGCCGGGACTCAGCGCCTCGATCGCGGTGAGCACCGCTTCAAATCCGCGTGCATCCGCATCGGCGTTGTAGTCGTGCAGCACCAGGTCAGGGCAGCGCGACTGGGCATCGCGGCGACGCATGCCACGACGTACGCCCTCGGCCCGTGCCGCCTGGGAGCAGGCCAACACCTGACCCTTGTCGAGCACCGCAGCAGGCTGCGACGGCGGCAGGTCTGCTGCGACGATCGGCCAGTCCGGCGCCCACATCACCATGGTCCTACCCATCAGCTGACGCTCCGCAGCACAGCGGGCTGTTCGTCGACCCGGCGGATCGCGAGATCGGTGTCAGGCAGCCAGAGCCGACCCGACCGGGCAGGTGCGGTGCCACGCTGCACATCGACCGTCACCTGCCGCGCCTGCAGGTGGCCATGACCTTGCCCCAACCCGCCCCACTGCGCGTCGCGCATCGTTAGTCGCGCCTCGCATCGCGGCCAGTCACCCCAGGCGATGAGGATTGCGCCACGCTGGCGCAGCCGGGCACTGAGCCGAGCCACCTCTCCGTCGGAGACGTGGGAGGGCGCCCGCAGGACCACGACACCCAGGACGTCGATCAGCGCAGCGGTGACCTCGAGCCAGGCGTCACCCGGATCGGGGACCAGGATCGTACGGCGCAGCTCGACACCAGCCGCCGCCGCAGCCTCGAGGCCCAGCTCTGCCGACCCGACGATCCCGCACCAGGCACCATCGGCCGAGGGGCCGGCCATCAGTGCAATTGCCAGACTCGCCGAGTCGACTCCATAGCTCGCTCCGGTCTGCAATTGCAGCAGACCGGCGAGCGCAGGATGTGTCGATACGGGTTGCGAAGCAGGTCGACCCTGCATCTGGTTGACCCGTTCGCGCAGCTCGCTGAGGTTGGGTGAGATGGCGACCGTCATTCATCCATCTTCGAACATCTGTTCGAATAGATCAACCCGCCGAAATGACTAGTTCGTCACTCCAGCGGGTTGATGAAGAGGACTAGCGACCCAGCTCGATCGAGGCACCGGGGATGGCATCCAACAACTTGCGCGTGTAGGCCTCGCGCGGGTTGTCGAACACCTCGGTGACCGAGGCAGACTCCACGACCTTGCCGTCCTGCATCACCAGCACGTTGTCAGCAATCTGACGTACGACCGCCAGGTCATGTGTGATGAACAGGTAGCTCAGACCAAGCTCGGCCTGCAGGTCGTTGAGCAGCTCCAGGATCTGGGCCTGCACCAACACATCGAGCGCAGAGACAGCCTCATCGCAGATCACGACCTCCGGCTCAAGAGCCAGAGCACGTGCAATTGCAACGCGCTGACGCTGACCACCCGACAGCTCGCCCGGGTAGCGCGACATCACCGTCGTTGGCAGCGAAACCCGATCGAGCAGATCGCGTACGCGGGCCTCACGCTGCTTGCCGGAGCCGATGTCGTGAGTACGCAGCGGTTCCTCGATCGACTTGTAGATCGAGTAGAGCGGGTCGAGCGATGCGTACGGGTTCTGGAACACCGGCTGCATCTGGCGACGCAGACGCAGCCGCTCTTTCTTGGTCTTGAGCTCACGCAGGTTGTGACCGTCGAACAGCACATTGCCCGACGTCGGCGGCAACAAGTCGAGCACCATACGCGCAACCGTCGACTTGCCCGAACCGGACTCCCCCACGATCGCCGTTGTCGTACCACGCTTGAGCTTGAACGACACATCGTCGACGGCCGCGAACGGGATCTTCTGCCAGGGCTTGGCACCACGCAACGAGAACACCTTGGTCAGGTTCTCGACCACGATGATGTCGGACTCGCCCTCGCCGAACTCGGCCTCGCTGTGTGCGATCTCCGCGGCGATCTCCGCGGCCGTCTGCACCGCCTGCTCACGCACTTCAGCACGCGCCTTGATGGACGACAACCGCTGGGATGCCAGCGACGGCGCCTTCGCGACAAGACGCTGGGTGTAAGGGTGCTCGGGGTTCTGCAGAATCGCTCGAGCCGGACCCGACTCGACGACTCGGCCGCGGTACATCACGACCAGGTGATCGGCACGCTCCGCGGCAAGGCCGAGGTCGTGGGTGATCAGCATGACCGCGACACCGAGGTCATCCGTCAGCTTGTCGAGGTGATCGAGGATCTGTTTCTGAACCGTCACGTCGAGAGCCGAGGTCGGCTCGTCGGCGATCAGCAGCTTCGGTCGAGCAGCAAGACCCATCGCGATCAGGGCGCGCTGACGCATACCACCGGAGAACTCGTGGGGGTACTGACGTGCACGACGCTCGGCGTCCGGCAGACCAGCTTCCTCGAGCAGCTCGACAACACGCTTGTCGGCAGCATCACCGGTGGCAATGCCGTTGGCAACCAGAGCTTCCTTGATCTGCGAGCCGACGCGCCACAACGGGTTGAGGTTGGACATCGGGTCCTGCGGCACGAGACCGATCGACGATCCGCGCAGCGCAAGGATCTGTCCCTTGCCTGCCTGGCTGATGTCGGTGCCGTCGAACTTGATGGCACCGCCGGTCACCTTGCCGGTGCCGGGCAGCAGCCCGATCACGGCGTGCGCGAGAGTCGACTTGCCCGAACCGGACTCACCGACGATCGCGATGGTCTGACCCGGGTAGATCGTCAGGTTGGCCTGGTCGACGGCCGTCAGGATCTCCTTGCCGGCGCGGAAGCCGACGCTCAGGTTTTCGATCTGGAGGAGGGGTGTGGAGGTGTTCACTTCTTCCTCGCCTTCGGGTCGAGCGCCTCGCGCACGGCTTCACCCAGCAGGATGAAACCAAGGACGGTGAGTGCCAGAGCAGCCGCTGGCACGTACATGACGTTGAGGTGCTGGCCGGAACGCACCTGCAGCTGAGCATCCGACAGGTCATTGCCCCAGGAAGCTACGCCCTGCGGAAGGCCAAGGCCCAGGAATGACAGCGACGCCTCGGCGACGATGAACACACCCAGTGAGATCGTCGCCGTCACGATGACGGGTGCCAGCGCATTCGGGACGATGTGGCGGCGCAAGTTCTTCATCCTCGATGCGCCGATCGCCGTGGCGGCATCGACGAACTCGAGGTTCTTGATCTCCAGCACCGCTCCTCGCATCTGGCGAGTGATCTGTGGCCAGGCAAACAACGCAAGAGCCATCACCACCACCAGGACTGAGCCCCAGAACCCGCGATCGGGCCAGATGTTGTTGAGCACCGAGATGACGACGATCGCCGCGAGCAGCAGCGGGATCGAAAAGAAGATGTCGCTGAATCGCGAGATCAGGGAGTCGAAGAGACCCCCGTAGAAGCCGGCGATGGCGCCCGTCACCATGCCGAGGAGGGCCGTGATGATGGTCGTTAGTACTCCGACGGCGACCGAGGCACGCGCGCCGTAGACCGCATTGGCCCACACATCTTCACCTTGCAGGTTGAACCCGAAAGGGTGGCCCTCGCTCGCCGGAGCGAAGCTGTTTTCCAGCTTGCCCTTGGCGTCAGGAGGAACGTCGGTGAACAAACCAGGAAGGAAGATCATTGCCGCGATCACCGTGAGAATGGCGACGGCGAACCAGAACAGGACGGACGTCCGCAGACGCTTCCAGGCTTCTTTCCACTGGTTCTCGGGCACCTCATCGACGTTGACTGCGTCAATGGCTCGGAGTGGGGTCTCTTCGATCGGCGCGACGAATCGCTCCTGACCCAATCGTGTCTCAGACATAGCGGATCCTCGGGTCGAGTAGTGCATAGATCAGGTCGACCAGCAGGCTCATCAGCACGTAGATCATGACCATGAACGTCACGATGGCCACGACCGTCGACGTCTCGCCCTTCTGGATCGCGACGTACGCCGAGTTGCCGATACCGGGGACATTGAAGATTGTCTCGGTGATGATGGCGCCCGCCATCAGCGAACCGAGGTTGATGCCGATGTAGGTCACCACAGGTACCAGCGAATTTCGGAGCACGTGGTTGCGGATGACCAGGCGCTCCGAAAGTCCTTTGGCGCGAGCCGTACGCACATGATCGGCGCTGAGGTTCTCGGCGACTGACGTACGCGTCAGGCGGATCGTGTAGGCGAAGTTGGCGATGGCCAGCACGATCGCCGGCAGAAGCAGATCACCAATGGTCCAGTCACTGCCGACCGTGGGCGAGGTCCATCCCAGCTTGACGCCGAAGACGAGCTGCATCACGAAGCCGACCACGAAGATGGGGACGGAGATCAGGAGGAGCGAGACGACAAGTGCGCTCGAGTCGAACCAGCCGTTGCGGCGAAGGCCCGCAAACGTACCGATGACGATGCCGAGGACTGCGTCGATTGTCAGGGCCATGATGGCGAGGACAACGGTGACCGGGAAGGTCTGCTTGATCAGCTCGAAGACCGGCTGGCCGGCGAAGGTCTCACCGAAATTGAAGGTCAGGGCGTTCTTGGCGAACTGGAACCACTGGACAAACAACGGGTCGTCGAGGTGGTACTGCGCGGCGAGCGCGTCGCGTACTTCTTGGGAGACCGGCTTGTTGCCGGCCAGGTTGAGGATTGGGTCGCCCGGTCGCAGCTTCAACAAGATGAAGAGGATCAGCGTGGCGCCCAGAAATACTGGAATGGTTTGCAACAACCGCTTGGCGACGTACCACCACATGGGTTGGCCTCCTTGAGTCCGTGGAAGG
>NZ_JAKFEL010000248.1:0-26336 GCF_036675695.1 Aeromicrobium sp. | reverse complement strand
GCCGACGCGTACCCGGTCCACCAGCTCGGTTGGTTCCCGGACTTCCCGGACCCGGACAACTACCTGTCACCCTTCCTCGCTCCGTACGACACGGAGAAGAAGAAGAGCGGCAACTTCACCAACTCGCACTACAACGACGAGACGACCGAATTCGCCGACCCGGCGATGTCGAAACTTCTCGACGACCAGCGCACCGATGGTGACCAGGCATCGCGTGAGGCGACGCTTGCTGAGATCCAGACCCGCCTCGCGGACCTGGTTCCCTACCTGCCGCTGCTGACGGGCACCTCGGTGGCCGTGGCGGTGGACGGTGTGGACGGTGTCAAGGAAACCCTTGACGCTTCGTTCAAGTTCCGCTTCACCTCGCTGTCGAAGTGAACCATTGAGGAGGCGGGTCCGGCTCAGGCCGGACCCGCCTTCTCGTTTCTCACAACCACCAGCACCCGTATCTCCCCAAAAAGTAGGTTCCGATGACTACAGCAGAAATCATGGCCCCAACGGGCCCTCCCGAAGCTGAGCCGAGGCGCCGAGGCGGACTCAGTCCGCTCACCCGCTACCTGCTCGTACGCGCAGCACTCCTCATACCCACCGTGTGGGTGCTTGTCACGATGGTGTTCTTGCTGATGCGGGTCATCGGTGATCCGATCCAGGCTGCGCTCGGTGGGCGTCTCTCTCCTGAGCAGATCGCCGAGCGCAAGGCTGAAGCCGGACTGGACCGCCCCATCCTGACGCAGTACTGGGAGTACCTCTCCGGCCTGTTCCGCGGTGACTTCGGCACGACACTGACGGACAACCGCAAGGTGTCGACGATCCTCGTCGAGAACGGCGCGGCAACTCTCGAGCTCGCCTTCTGGTCCCTGCTCGTCGCCTTCGCGATCGGCATCCCGCTGGGACGGATCGCCGCGCGCTACCGCGACCGGTTCCCCGACGTGATGCTGCGACTCTTCGCGATCCTCGTGTACGCCGCGCCCGTCTTCTTCGTCGGCCTGCTGCTCAAGCTGGCCTTCTCCCCGTTCGGCTGGCCGTCGTCGGGTCGAGCCTCGATCAGCACTGAGCTGACGCTGCAGGACGTCGACCCGCAGACAAACATCATGATCGTCGATGCCTTCCTCTGGGGCGATCCCGCGATCATCGGCGACGTGCTCAAGCACGCCATGCTCCCCGCGATCGCGCTCGGCCTCCTCACCGGCGGTGTGTTCCTCCGGCTCGTACGCGTCAACCTGCTCCAGACCATGCGTATGGACTACGTCACCGCTGCACGTGCCCGCGGCGTCAGCGAGCGAAGGGTCCTCAACAAGCACGCGTTCCGCAATGCTCTGGTGCCGGTGGTCACCGTCATGGGACTGCAGATCGCCCTGCTGCTCGGCGGCGCGATCCTGACCGAGACGACCTTCGAGTGGAAGGGCCTCGGCTATCAGCTCGCTGAGTACCTCATCAAGCGCGACTTCCTCGCGGTCCAGGGCATCGTCACCCTCATCGCGATCATCGTTGGCGTGACCAGCTTCCTGATCGACGTCATCGTCGCGTTCGTCGACCCCCGAGTGAGGTTCTGACATGGCCGTCAACGCAAAGAAGTTTGTGCCCACAATCGTGCGTCAGTCTCACGGTCTGCAGCGCTTCATGCTGCTGCTGGGCTTCGCAATCATCGCGATCTTCCTGTTCGTCGCGGTCTTCGCTCCCTGGCTTGCGCCCTATGACTTCAACGCCGACCGCACCGCTGACGGCGTTGTGTTCGGAACCCAGCAGGCGCCGTCGGCGGCGCACTGGTTCGGTACGACGGTCGGCGGCACGGATGTCTTGTCACGCGTCATCTTCGGCACCCGTACGGCGGTTGAGGTCATCCTGCTCGCGGTGGTGCTGTCCGGCGTCATCGGCGTACCGCTCGGCCTGGTCTCCGGCTTCCTCGGCGGCTGGCTCGACCGGATCCTCGTCCTGATCATGGATGCGCTGTACGCGTTCCCGTCGCTGCTCCTCGCGATCGTCGTCGCGATCGTGCTCTCCGGAGGCAGCAGCAGCGCGTTCGGCGGCATCATGGCGGCGGCGATCTCGATCACCGTCGTGTTCATACCGCAGTACTTCCGCGTCATCCGCAATGCCACGATCGCGGTGAAGGTCGAGCCCTACGTCGACTCCGCGCGCGTGGTCGGCGTACGCACGCCGCGCATCCTGCGCAAGCACATCTTCTCCAACGTGTCGTCGTCGCTGCCGGTCATCGGCACACTCAACGCCTCCGAGGCGATCCTGACCCTCGCCGGTCTCGGCTTCCTCGGCTTCGGCATCGAGCCATCAGCCGCAGCCGAATGGGGCTACGACCTCAACAAGGCGATGCCCGATGCCTCCTCCGGCATCTGGTGGACCGGTGTGTTCCCAGGTCTCGCGATCGTGCTCATCGTGCTGGGCGCGACCTTGGTCGGTGAGAGCCTCAACGACATCCTCAACCCGCTGCTGCGCAACCGCGGTACTGACAGCACGTCGGCTGACGAAGCCGAGCTCGCCCACCAGTTCGAGGAGATCACCGGCGGCGAGGACGCGTCCGTCGAGATTCGTACGGCAGCCGTCGCCACGGATGCCAATCGTGTCGTGGCGCTCTCTCTGACCGATCTCGAAGTCACCTTCCAGACCGACGGCGGGCAAGTCCACGCCGTCAACGGGGTGAGCTTCGACGTCGCTCCCGGTGAGGTCGTTGCAGTTGTCGGCGAGTCCGGTTCGGGCAAGTCGGTGAGCTCGCGCGCGATCCTCGGACTTCTGCCCTCGACGGCAGAGGTCGGAGGCTCGGTCACCCTCGGCGATCGCGAGCTGCTCGGCATGTCCGCTGATCAGCTCCGCCCGATCCGCGGCGACCAGGTCTCGATGGTGTTCCAGGAGCCGTCGACTGCACTCAACCCGGTCTACACCGTCGGGTGGCAGATCATCGAGGGTCTGCAGGCGCACACCAAAATCTCCAAGAAGGACGCCCGCAAGCGCGCGGTCGAGCTGCTGGAGATGGTCGGCATGCCCGACCCGGAGCATCGCGTCGACTACTACCCCCACCAGCTGTCCGGTGGACAGAAGCAGCGCGTTGTCATCGCAATGGCGATCGCCTGCGAGCCTGACGTGATCATCGCCGACGAGCCGACCACCGCTCTCGACGTGACCGTCCAGGCCGCGATCCTCGAGCTGCTCCTCTCGCTGCGCGAGCGCCTCGGCACTGCGATCGTCCTCATCACGCACAACATGGGTGTCGTCGCCGACATGGCCGACCGGGTCGTCGTGATGTATCGCGGCAATGTGGTGGAGTCCGCGCCGTCGCGCGAGCTCTTTGCATCGCCGAAGCACCCCTACACGCGCGCGCTGCTCGATGCCGTGCCGCACCTCGGCCGCGAGAACGGTCCTGGTCTTGTTGACGCCAACGAGCTCGTGCTCAAAGTCGATGACCTCGTGGTCGAGTTCCCGGGCAGGTTCGGGCAGCCGACGTTCCGCGCCGTCGATCACGTGTCGCTCGAGGTCCGCAAGGGTGAAGTGCTCGGACTGGTGGGCGAGTCAGGGTCCGGCAAGTCGACGATCGGTCGTACGGCCGTCGGGCTGCAGCAGCCCACGTCCGGAACGATCGATGTGTCTGGCAACCGGATCTCCGGCCTGTCCGATCGTGAGCTGCGTCCATACCGGTCGCGGTTCGGGTTCGTCTTCCAGGATCCCGCCTCGTCACTCAACCCTCGTATGTCGATCGGTCAGTGCATCGCGGAGCCGCTCCACGTACAGACCGAGATGACGCAGAAGGAAGTCGACACGAAGGTGCGATCACTGCTCGAGAGTGTGGAGCTGGGCGGCTCGTACGCCGAGCGTTTCCCGCACGAGCTCTCCGGTGGTCAGCGCCAGCGCGTCAGCCTCGCGCGTGCGCTGTCGCTCGACCCTGACCTGCTGATTGCCGATGAACCAACGTCGGCACTCGACGTCTCCGTGCAGGCTCGCGTCCTTGAGCTGTTCACCGAGCTGCAGCACCGCCTGCAGTTCGCGTGCCTGTTCATCAGCCATGACCTTGCCGTTGTCGACACACTCGCGAACCGCGTAGCGGTGATGCAGGACGGCAAGCTGGTCGAGATCGGTCCGCGCGAACAGGTCCTGGGCAATCCGCAGGAGGACTACACCAAGCGACTTATCGCGGCCGTTCCCGTGCCTGATCCTGTGGAACAGCGTCGTCGTCGCGAAGAGCGAGGGCATCTCCTCACCGACATCTCCTGACGTGACCCGGATCCCTCCAGGTCGTTGATCTCTCCAGACCAACGCCTGGAGGATCCATGTCACGCACCCGACGACTCGCCACAGCCTTTGCCATGGTGGCTGCTGGCACCCTGACGGTGTCCTCCTTCGCAGCACC
This sequence comes from Aeromicrobium sp., assembly GCF_036675695.1. Taxonomy (GTDB): domain Bacteria; phylum Actinomycetota; class Actinomycetes; order Propionibacteriales; family Nocardioidaceae; genus Aeromicrobium. The sequence goes on along the minus strand of NZ_JAKFEL010000248.1, from coordinate 21,982 downwards.
AGCTGAGGCGGCAAAGGCCAAGCCCAAGGTCTACAAGGAGTACGTCTCCCTCGGCGACTCGTGGACGGCCGACGTTGTTCTGCTGAACGCGCAGGGTTTGCCGGCCACCGAGTTCGCCCCGATCGACTGCGCGCAGTCCCGCGTCAACTACCCGCGGCTCGTCGCGAAGGCGCTCAACGTCAAGACGTTCCGAGATGCGTCGTGCGGATCGGCGACGACCAGGGACTTCACGCAGCCGCAGACCGGTCTCCCCATCGGCGGTACGAACCCGCCGCAGTTCGATCGACTGACCAAGACGACCGACCTCGTGACCGTCGGCATCGGTGGAAACGACGCCGGAGTTGCCTCGGCCGCGACCGGGTGCCTCAACCTGCTGCCCAACCTCGGCCTCGGACTGCCGTCCCCCCTCGGCGGATCCTGCAAGGACAAGCTCACCGCAGGTGGCAAGGACCAGCTGACCGCACAGATCAACGCCGCCGAGCCCAAGGTCGTCGCGGCGCTCAAGGCGATCCGCAAGAAGTCGCCCAAGGCCCGCATCCTGGCGGTCAACTACCTCGCCGCCGTGCCCACGACCGGCTGCTACCCGTACGTACAGGCTGACAACGCCGACATCGCGTACCTGTACGTGAAGTTCAACGAGCTCAACGCGATGGTCAAGCGCGCCGCGGCCAAGGGTGGCGCCGAGCTCGTCGACACGTACACGCCGACGATCGGCCACGATGTCTGTCAGCTGCCGCACATTCGGTATGTCGAGGGCGTCATCCCGCTGTCACTCAACGCTCCCGCGGTGAGCATCCCGCTGCACCCCAACTCAGCCGGCGCAGCCGCCCAAGCCGAGGCCGTTCTCGCGCAGATCAAGAGGTAGCCGGTCGCCTCCTCGCGTGTGACGATTGCTCAACGGGGTACACGTCGGGCGAAGGAGTGGTCAGCGTGAAGAAGCTTTCGGTTCTTGTCATCGGTGCGGCCGGGTACGTCCTCGGCTCGCGCGCCGGTCGCGAGCGGTACGAGCAGATCAAGCGCCAGGCGACGAAGGCTTGGAACAAGCCCGTCGTCCAGGACGCGGCGGACACGGTCGAACAGGCAGTCAAGAGCACCGCGTCAGATGTGGGCTCCAAGATTGCCGACGCGGCGAGCGACGCCGGCTCGAAGGTCGTCCACAAGGTCAAGGGCGACAAGGAACCCGAGGCGGCGCCAGGTTCGGGTGGAGCGACGTTCTAGGTAGCGACCGGCTCAGCGCACGCCCATCCGGCCGTCGTGATCATGGAAGGATTCATGCTCGTGAGGGCTGTTGAATCCCACCGTCGCATGCGTCAGAACGCGGAAGCGCGGGCCGATCTGTGGTTCATCGAACGGAAGTCCGTCGTACGACTGATAGACCTGCCAGCCCACACAGTTGGCGATCTCTCCCGCCAAGAAAAGTGTGCGCACGTGACCCAGGTGCGCCAGCAGTAGTTCGCTGTTGGACGACTTGAGCGCCACGATGGCGCGTTCGTCGCCGAAGAAGTCGATCTCGATCGTCGCCGTCGCCACGATCTGTTCGATCGCCGGCGTGCTGTAGAGGGTGTCGCCGTAGAGGAAGCAGATCTCATCCGTGATGAGCTCTGGGACGAAGCGATCGAGCTCTATCTCATTCACCTTCGGCGTGTGCCTCCGCGCCCCTTCGGTTTCGTACAGCGGGTTGCTTGCCGAGATCACGATCTCCGCGCCCGGATCCAACGAGGAAACCTGTCGTACGATCCGGCGCAGGAGAGTCTCGCCATCGAACTCGATGAGGTGCTTCGGGACACCCGAGTGGCCGCCCCACCGGGTTCCTCGCCCGTTGGCCATGATGACGTAGCGCATGACTAGCGGATCACCCCGTGCTCACGGTAGAAGTCGCCCAGCTCTCCGTTGCGCTGTGGTCCCCAGATCTGGATGATGTTCACGCCCGACGACGTGTTGGCCTCGATCACACACGGCCCCTCTTCTGAGACGAGGATGTCCCAGGCGATGAACTGCAGGTAGGGCACCGCCTCGACTGCATCGAGCACCTGCCGTTTGACCTCGTCCCACATGGGCACGTTCGCTCCGCGGATCAGCACTCCCGAATCCGGATGCTCGGTGAACACGTCCTTTGACCACAGGGTGCGGGCTTCGCTGAGCGTGCCAGATTCGAGGTCGATGCGGGCAACGAGGCCACCCCTGCTGCCGTTGTCGACCGGGATGGATGCGGACGTGCCCACCCTCAGCACGGCGAAGAAGATCTCCACCGCACCGTCAGGCCGTCGCATCGTGATCAGCCGGATCGTGTTGCTGGTCGGTTCGTGGATCCTCGCCAGCTCGTGATGTTGCTCAATGGTCTCGGAGAGGAACCAGCCGTCCTCATCTTCGAGCAGCTGGACGAGCTGGTCCTCAGAGGCTGGCGACCGATCTATCCAGAACGACTTGCCCTTCATGTCCAACCGCCGAACTCCCACGCCCTTGCCGGCGGCAATGGGCTTCATGAACACAGACCCGACCTGGCGCAGCGCGGGGATGGTGTCGTGAACCGAGCTGACCGGCAACGTCTCGCCGTGCGCCACCAGCCGACCCTTGTTCTTGATGAAGAGGATCCTTGGCACGAAGACGTGGTGCTGAAGGATCTCGTTGCAGACGATCTTGTTGTTGAGCATTGCGTCGAACGGCTCGTTGATCCACCGGGATCGGTACCAGTCGAACTCCGAGAGGTACTCACGCTTCGACCGACGGCTCAAGTCGTACAGCGCGTATTGGTCGCCGATGAATCCACCGCGCACCGCGTAGCGGATCCGGGTCGGCAACGGGACGCCGAAGCGATTGGGCGCCAGCAGGATGCGAGTCACCCAGAGGTAGACGAGCTTGGCTTTGCGGACACTCGTTCTGATCAGCGGATGCACAGTTCACCCACTTCGACGATGTGGTCGACGAGATCGGTCGTCGAGTGACCGGGATCGTCGAACAGGAACTTCTCCTTGTACTGACGCAGCGTTTCCACCGGGTAGTCATCGGCCAACGCCATACGAAGCTCGGCTGGTGTCCGGAACACGCAACCGGGCATCTCGAGGTCAAGGTCGATGTTCACCCCATTGCTCTCGAAGTAGTGGTCGTAGTCGTACAGGAAGTAGTAGGTCTTGACATCGATCAGCGCCGCTTCGAGAGCGATCGACGAGTAGTCGGTGATCACATAATCAGCGACGGTGAGCATCTGTGTGCCCGTGAATTCCGGACAAACGTGGTGCTTCTCAGGCGGCAAGAGCAGGCTGTCGGTTTCGTGTTTCTTGATCACGAGATTGAAGCGGTCCAGGTCGATGGCGCTGGCGAGCTTCAAGGCCCCCGACGCGCTCTCCGCTCTGCGGAATGTCGGCACGTACAGAACGATGGGTTTGGTCATCAGCTCCGGATATGTCTCGGCGATCCGCGTGGCGATCCGTTCCTTCTCGTGAATGAGATAGTCCGCGCGCGGCAGGCCGATGTTCAGCAGTTGATCGGGTACGACACCGAAGGCTGCGCAGTAGTGCGAGTTCCAGATCGGCCCACCAGCGACCACGTAGTCATAGCCGTCGTGCATACGCATGCCCTGAGCGACATGCTCGGCCCACCCCTGTCCACGCCCGACCGTCTGCCTGCCGGACTGCTTGATCTTCCCGATGGAATGCCAGATCTGGTAGACGACCAGCGATCTTCGATGGGTCAGCATCGACACGGCGGGCCAGTACGAGTCCAGGACGCAGACCTTTGAGGTGGCGAGGTGATAGAGGCTCTTGAGCAGCACAGGAAGGAACGCGAACGTCTCTCGCCGGTCGCCCTTGACGAACTTGGATATGACGGCGACCTTCACCTCGGGGTCCCGCCGCTGGAGCTCTTCGATGATCAACCGGAAGTCGAGCGGCAACCGATCCATCCGCCGGCCGAGGAAGACAACCTTGCGCTCGTCAACCCGGGTCACCAGCTTGATGGCCCCGTAGACCGTCGCCAGCAAGAGGCGCACCGTGGCGATCCGGAGCCCGCTCATCGCATCCCCTTTTTGGCAGCGAGACGAAAGAGAACGAACGCCTGGTGTCATACCGGTAGCGCTGCTTCTTCTGGTCAAGCTTGTGGAACAGGTAGTCGATCGTCGCCGGTGTCAGCCGATCAATGCGCGGGAAGTCCGGAAAGCGATTGATCTCTGGGAGTTTGAAGCCATCGACGGTGATCGCAACATCGAAGCCAAGGTACTCCAATTGTGAGAAGCTATCGGCCATTCGCAGGATCTGCGCCTTGACGTCCTCCCAGTTCGGGACGACGCCCTCGATCAGCACATCGGTGTCAGGATGCCGCGGACAAGCCACCACACGCCCGCGCACAAGAGCCTGTGCGTTTCCGAAACGTCCGCTCTCCACGTCGATCTCTGCGAGCATTCCGCCCGCAGCGGTGTTGTCGACGTAGCCAGACGCTGAGGACCCGATACGCAGATAGGCATTGCCGAGCTCCGGAGTGGTCCCGTCCTTCTTGAACACGATCATCCGGATCGTGTTCACGGACTTCGGGTAGATCTCAGCGATCGTCGGATGCATCTCGATGTACTCGGTGATCAGGTACTGGTTCTTCGGATCCTCCAGGAGGTCGATCACCGCCTGCTCGCCAGCCTTGTCGCCGTTGAGTGAGTATCCGTCGCCGTCCCAGTCCAGCCGGAAGAATCCTTCGCCGTGCGATCCGTCGTCGGGTTTGAGTGCGAGAGTGCCCTCCTGCCGGGCGAGGCGGAGAACATCTCCGTACTCAGCGCCGTAGCCCTCGGGGCAGTCCATCATCGGGACGACGTGATTGCGACCGTGACTTCGCGCCGTATAGAAGTAGTAGGCCGGAAGATACTCGTTGAAGTCCGACGCAACGTACTTGATGCTCACCTTGTCTTCGAGCCAGAACTTGTAGCGCTCGTTGATGTGACGGAGCCAGCGGTACTCGAAGTCCGAGATGAACTGGTGCCGGTTCTGAGCCGTGATGCCGTACTGCGGAATCCGGTAGGACAGGTAGCCGTTCCGGTAGGCCCAGATCTTCGTCCTGAGCGCCACGCCGTTGCGACTCACCAGGTCTCGCCACACGTCGCCCGGCCAGCGAACCGACTGATACGCGAGTAGTCCCTTGGGGAAGAACGCGGCGGCGTACTCGCGGCGGATCTTGAGCTTGGCGTTGTGCAGCCCTCGCGCGACGCGCGCCCGCAGGCGAAACGCCGTCGACTTCTTCTCTTCGAGAGTGTCCTGGAGGTAGGCGACCAGCCGGGACGAAAATGGGAACTCCCGGTTGTAATGCGGGGTTGCGGCCACGCGTTGGATACGCCATTGCCCTTCGCTCACGGCGAGCGTGAATTGCACCAGCCGCAACTGAGGGGCAAACGCCCCCATCTCCTTCAGCACTTCGACGATGTCGTGCCAGGCAGGCACCACTCCGGCGAAAGGTTCACCTGTCGAAGGATTCTTGGCGAACTGCTGCACGCGCCTCTGGACCACGGCTCGTGCACCTTCATAGGCGCCGCTCTCGGTATCGATCCGGCTGAGGTACCGCACCCGTACGTCCTCAGCCTCGAGCGGAACCACGCCTTCAGCGACCACAAAGGCGTCGGCCACCGACGGTCGCGTGCCGTCGGCATTGAGCATGGTGACGTCGACACGCAGGTTGGCGGCGGCAGAGTCCAAGTCGCGCAACTTCAGCAGCACGAACGACTGGCGCCTCGCGACAGAGCTGAGCAGTTCGTGGAACTCTCCGGGCGCGCATTCAATGCCGTCGACCAGGAACTTCGAACCATCGTGCGCGATGTCAGCCCTGCCGGATGATTGCCAGGACGTCGGCGCAAGAACCAGGTTCCCGCTGGTCGCGATCAGCTCGGCGATCCCGCTCAGCGTGACACCCATGCGACGCGCCTCGGTCGAGATCGGCACGATGTGCAGCTCACCCCCGCGCCGAAAGAGCTGATAGTGGACGGTGTCGAAGCGGTCCTGGAATGGCGCAAAGACCATCAGCGCCGAGACCCGATTGCGGATCCATTTGGCGTACTTGCCGTTGAGTGGCCGGGCATAGAGGTAGTCCCGGATCGAGATGAACTCAGACCGGTTCTCTTCAGTCACTCCGAAGTCCGCCAGTACCGTCGGCGTGAATCCCCAAGCATGAGCGCGGTTGATCTCACGCGATGAGAACCCCTGACGGTCACTCTTGTCACGCTCGGTGTGCCATACCCACGAGCGTGCTGCCCGCCCGGTGAACCCGTACGCGCGCAACGCAAACGCTTTGAATCTGCGCTTCAGGTGCCCGACCCGATGTCGTGTCCGCTTGGCAAAGGATCCGTGGTCTGCGCGGTCCCTTCGCTGATGCTCCCGAGCGAAGTGCAGGTCACTCAGGAACACCGCCGCCTTCTCATCGAAGAGTCGCGCACCCGGATACGACGGTTTGGCATCGATATCAACCACCATGAACTGCCCATCGTCACCAAGCACCACATCGACGGCAATGAAGGTGAAGGAGGCCCGTGAGGTGGTGAAGATCCTCTCCACGGCGGCAATCACGGCCTCAAGCCCACGATTCTCGTCGACTGAGCCCCACCGGGAGGTCTCGTCCAGGTCGAGAACTTCTGCATCGAGAACCCGTACGTGCCCGTCGTCATGGCGCCCGACGAACAAGCGCAGAAGTGACCCGGGGGTCGGATCCTCCGGGCAGTCTGTGAGCAGCCAGCGTCTTGGCCCATCGCGCTCAAGCAACGTGAGCCGCAGCTGCTCGGGAGTCACCGGTTCGCCGTCTAACGTGTATCCCTCGCCAGTCCAGGCAATCAGACTTCCCGGACCGCGACCCCACGCAAGCGTGACGAAACGTACGGCTTCGCGCTGACGTAAGAGCTCGAGCAACCACGCCACGTCGCGGACTTCTCGCTCACCATCGAGTGGGGCGAACACCAGCTCATCCTCAAGCCGAGTGACGATCGCAATCGGCTGATCCATCCGCTCTGCAAGACCACGCACGGTGCGAGCGGCGACGATGCGGTTTGACAGCCACGACGCGCGCTCGTTCAGGGGATGGAGAGAGTGGTTCAGGGGATGGAGAGAGTGATAGTCCCGCTGGGAGATCGACGGCAGCTGGCCGGATCCTGCTCTGCCCATCAGTCCGTAGACCGACGAAGTGAAACCCTCACGGTGAGCACGACGCAGCGAGCGGAACCGTGTCTCCGGTTCAAGCCAATCGCGATAGATCTCGCGAACCCACCGCCGAGCTGCAGCCTCGGTGAAGCCTTGCGAGATGAGGGGACGAGCCAGTACGCCGACCACAACGCGCTTGCTCATGCTCGCGAGACTGCGCAACGTCTTCCCTGACTAGTCTGCCGAAAACCTGGTTCATCCTAGCGGGATGCTCAGAAGCTCTGGCGTCGTAACCAATCCGCTTGATCGGCGGCGATGACAGCCGGATCGTTGCCGTGGAACGGTTCGAAATGCGCGATGCCGTAGCGATGCAGCTCAGCGTGGGGAGCCTCGCGAGCCAGCTTCTCGATGGCCTTGCCCGAGACGGTGATGTCCCGCTCGCCCAGGCCAACCCACACCGGCATAGCCATCCGCTTCGCTTTGGTGACGGGTCGATGTGTCGCGATGGTGGCGAACGCACCCGGTGAGGCCTCGTTGATCCATTCGCTGCTCGCACAGGCCGCGAATCCTGCGGCCTCTCCGGTGAAGGCCATCGCGGCCATCTCGCCGGGCTCGCCGGTTGCCTTAATCGTGTTGGGCGAGCCGAGACGATCTCTGATGGCGCGTCCCATGACGCGCGTCGCAACCCACGGTGTGCGTCGAGTAGTCCCGATCACTCGCGCCCTGCCGTCGAGGAACGGACACAGCAGGATCAGTCCTGCGATACGCGGATCGTTCGCCGCGACGTTGACCGACGTTCCCCCGGCAAACGAGTAGCCCCAGAGGACGATCTTCTTCGGGTCGATCCCGTCGAGCCCGCGCGCGTACGCGATCGCGGCGCGATAGTCGTCGGACTGCTCCTTCACCCGGATCCGCTGTCGGGGTTCGCCGCCGGAGTCGCCCAGATAGCGATGGTCAAAGACCAGAACCGTCGCGCCGGCGCTGTTGAGCGCTTCGGCGTACGTATGCAGTCCGTCATGTCGCGTCAGCGAGAACCCGTGCGCCATCACGACGCAGACCTCACCACCGCGGTAGAGCCAGGCGGCAATCTCGTCGCCACCGGACAGGAACGTGACATCCTCGCGAGTCATGCGTGTGAGGCTATCTCGACTGATCAGTTGGCCCCGTCGGGTGCTCCCACACCGCGACGGGGCCTGCGCCGGCTCATCTCGTTCCACGGAGCGAACCGGAACACTTCATAACCTCTAAGACAGCTGACTTCGTGATGCATAACGCGGTCCACCGAACATTTGCAGAATTCGATGTGGCCGGGCGATGTGCAGGTGCCGATGCCGGGGTGTCATCGGCAGAGGTCATCGATGAGCGATGCAGCCTCAGCCGGCTCGTCAGGCAACCGTTCGATCCAAACCCGGGTTGAACGGAAATGGCCCCGGAGTCGCCCATCGATTCGCTTGGCCAGTCGTGACGCCTCGTCCTGCGGAACCAAGACAGCGCAGCGCCGCGACATGAGCCGTGCCACGATCGCATCAATGGTCACCTCTCGGGCCACGACAGCGGCGACTTCTGACAGGTTGACCAACTCGAACAAGCCACCAGGGACGGATGCCGTGTCGATCGAACTCATCCTTGATCCGGTCTGGACTATGACCAACGCCCAAGCGCCAAACCTAGGGGTGCGAGTCAGGCTGACCACCAGCGTCTGAAGGTGCTGCGCCGTGGCAAGGCCTGTTAGCGGATCGGTACACGTCAACCTCGCGTACCTGCCGAGGGCGGCCTCAGACCACGCCAACGCCAACGCCCGCACCAGGGTGAGGTCGGCAGACGGCAGACGACTTGCAGCGCGAGCCAGGTCAACATCGTCCAGCAGCACCTGCAAGCTATCGCCATCGAGCGCATACGAACTGCCCACGTCCCGGACGGCGTCAGCAGTGTCGCCGTCGCCCGTCCATGCGGCACACAGACTGGCCATCCTCAGTGGCACTGCCTGACCGTGCACGGCATTGTCCGACGCGGCGAGACCAGGATCTTCGTCAAACACCTCGTGCTCCCTCCCAAGGCTCGACGCGGGCGGCCTACATCCGTGTAGACAACTCGCGCGGCGATCCATGACGCATGGATCGGCGACTCTTGGCGAAATAGTGCGCGGGGTCCCCGTCATCGTGCGCGCCTAAGGTTGTCTTTCTTGGGAGAGGACATCATGCACATTGACGACGAAGTCACCGACGCGGAGCTCATCACGCGCTACCGCGCGGGCGATGACACGGCCGCGTCTGTGCTGTTCGCCCGACACCACGATCCAGCCGTACGTTTCGCGGCCAAGCTCGCGGGGCGCAACTCTGCCGACGACCTCGCGGCAGAGGCATTCAGTCAGGTCCTCGCAGCGCTCCGGAACGGGCGGGGGCCCGACGTTGCATTCCGCGCCTACCTGATCACATCAGTGCGCAACGCCTATATCAACTCCAGCAAGCGCGACGGGCGGCTCACGTGGGTCGACGACCACGAAAGCACCAGCAGCCTGACAACGACCGCTGACGAGACCGCATTGCGTTCCGAGTCGACGCTGCTGGCACAGGCTTTCGCGACACTTCCTGAACGTTGGCAGACCGTCTTGTGGCACACCAGCGTTGAGAACGACTCGACCGCCGAGGTCGGGCGTCTGCTCGGCATCTCCCCGTCTGCAGTGGCCGCGCTCGCATATCGAGCCCGTGAAGGGCTACGCCAGGCCTACCTGTCAGCCCACATCGCAGCGACCGACGATCCCTCCTGTCAGGAGGTCCGCGAGAGCCTCCCGGCGTACTCCCGTGACCGCCTCGCTACTCGCGACACGCGGGCGATCGAGCAGCACCTGGACGACTGTTCCGCCTGTGCGGCGGTGCTCGCCGACTTGCGCGGCATCACCAGCGATCTGCCGGCGCTGCTCATACCGGCTCTCCTCGGCACCTCCGGCCTGGCGATCCAAGGGCACCGCCCTCGCAAGAAGAGCCGGCAGCAAGCGCGCAGCAACCCAAGCGGACCTAACCTGCGCAGCAACGCCGGACGTGGTTTCGGAGGCCGTACCGGCGTCACTGCCCGGTCGCTGGTGAGCACTGGAACTGCTCGCGCAATCGTCGTCGGCACTGCCGTCGCTGCGGTATGCGTCATCGCTGTCGTGGTGACGAACGGTTCGAACGCGCCTGATGGAGTGACCGCGCCAGCGGCGGCTCTCGGCGGCGGCGCAACTCTGACGCTGGTCGAGCAGCCCGACCCGCCTACTCTCCCCCCAACCGAGGAGGAAGTGCCTGCCCCGGTCGCGCCGTTCATCGAGCCCCCGACGTCGGCGCGAGCGCCCAATCCGCCGCCTGAGCCCGAACCCGAACCAGAGGGCACGACCTACGACCTGGTCCTTGCCCTGGCGAACGTCAACGACCTAGGGAACGACATGAGCTTCGACCTCGACGTGTCTTCCCCCGACGCCACTTCGACACTCGTCATCGACATCACCACCGCCGGTGAGTGGAACTTCGCCGACCCCCCACCAGCCGGCGCAGACTGCTCGGCACCATCGGGTATAACCCCCGTACAGATCACCTGCATCTTCACCCCACCCTTTACGGGAACGATCGGGTTCCTGCTCCTCGACACCGGCGGAACGAAAGCCTTCGCGGGCTCACTCACCGCCGCCGACAACACCGATCCGACGCCCGGAGACGCCGTCGTTTCCTACAGCTCGCCGTGACATGACGGCACCCACGAATCCCTAAGGCAGGTCGTAGTTCATGACGAATCAGTTGGTGGAGCACCTGGCAACGCTCAACAACCGCCTTGAGCGCTGGCTCGCGACCATGGACCCGGCTGATCGAATCGACGCTCTCTCCGACGTTCACGACGGCGTCACAAGCCTCGTCCAACTCGTCAAGCGGGTGCGCCACGACACTTTGACCGAACTCGTAGAGACCCATGGCTTGACGCAGGTCAGCCGAGCCTTGGGCGTCCCCGAGGAACGAATGATGCGCCTCCTGGGTGACTCGTTCCCCCCATAGGCGGGCTAGATCGCGAGGATTGACCTGACGGTCGAAGACCTAGGATGCCAGCTCACCTTGGGACGACCGAGGGGCCGGAGCCTCGGAGATCCCGCCCCCTAGTCAAGATCGCCTGGACTGACGCCTCCGGCGTGATCGCAAGCGATAGGTGGTGGGGCCCGATTCGAGTCCCCTCGGGCGGAACAAGGATCAAACCCCACCACCCACAACGACGAACCCCACCAGCCGGCGAACCGGGTGGTGGGGTTTGATCCTTGTGGAGCCTAGGAGATCCCTTGTTCGGACCACATGGATCGGCGCCTTCGGCGCGAAGTGCACATGGTCGGTGATGGGGCCCGACTCGAGTCACTCGCTTGGATTCACAGAAGCAAAGGGCCCCCGCTCGGGCCGCTTCGCGGCGTTGGGCGGGGGCCTTTTTCTTCTGTGGAGCCTAGGAGACTCGAACTCCTGACATCTGCCTTGCAAAGGCAGCGCTCTACCAACTGAGCTAAGGCCCCGTGAGGGTGGAATTTAGTTGTCAGACCTTGTCGCTCGCGGCGGCCCAGTGGTCGATCGCGGGTGACTTCTTCGACTGGCCGATGGCCCAGAACACGCCTGCTGCGGCGAGCCCGAGGGCTATGAACTTCTTCATCATGACCTTCCGTCGAGTGGGCGTACGAGGACTTGAACCTCGGACCTCATCCTTATCAGGGATGCGCTCTAACCAAGCTGAGCTATACGCCCGCAACAGCGGTGAACATTACCGCACCGCCATGCTCCAGCCCAAAACGGGTGGAGTCAGTTCTCTTCGCTGAACGTGACCTCGACGCCACCAAGAACCTGCGCCGCGAGGTTGTAGAGGTGAGCACCGATCGTGGCGAGTGCAGTCATCAGCACCACGTTGATCGCAGACAAGACCAGGGTCAGGCCAATCAGGCGCCCGAAGCCGAGATAGTCCGTGATGTCGAAGCTCGAAGAATCATCGCTGAGCACCGACGTCACTGCTTCGTTGACCTGGTCCCAGACGCCCGCAATGTTGAGGACAACCCAGAAGATCGTCATCGCAACAACGCCAACGATCATCATCGCCACCGAGACAGCGAACGCGATGCGCGCGACCGACCACGGCTCGATGTGATTGAGGCGAAGGCTCGCCTGTCGAGTGGACGGGGCGTACGGGGCGGGTGTCGCTTCGGTAGCCATTGGCTCCTCCTTGACAGCCGGGATGACTGAGGTGGTCGCGGGCGACGGAGTCGTCGTACGCGCGTAGTCGGCCGCGGTCAACGGCCGAGTCGGCGGCACCGGTTCGATTCGTCGAGGCTTCTCGGCCTTGGTGGGAGCGATCTTTGCTTCGGCGGTCGCAATCTCTCGGGCCCGGCCCTTGTCGGTTTCGGCCGGTACAACGGTTGGCGCTGGACTCTGCTTGAGCCCGGGCTTCTTCTTGGCCGTGGGGGTACCTCCCGCGGACGAAGTCCGTGGGGGATTTGTCACAGGTTTGGGAAGGTGTGGAATGGCTTGCGACGTGGCAGCATCCCCCGCACCAGAACCCGGGACCGAGTCTGACTCGTGCTGTTCGTCGTTCACTCGGTCTGCTCCTCGTCAGTCGACGGTTCCTCCGATGAGGTCTCGTCCGACGGAAGCTCAGCGTTGCGTGCAATGGTCACGACGCGGTCATCCCCCTTGAACTTGACGAAACTCACCCCCATGGTGTCACGTCCCTTGACAGGCACTCCCGCAACGAGGCTTCGGGTGACCTGTCCGCCGGCCGTGACACTGATGACGTCGTCGCTGTCCTTGAGCACCAGACCGCCAACGAGCTCACCACGAGAGTCGGTGATCTGCATGGCCTTGATGCCCAGTCCGCCACGTCCCTGCTGCCGGTATGCGTCGATGCGCGTCTTCTTGGCAAAGCCGCCATCGGTCACCGTGAAGACGTACAGCTGGTCCTCTTCAGGGACTTCGTCCTGGTCCGCGTGCTCCTGACGGATCACGGTCATCGAGAGCATTGCGTCGCCGTCGCGGAACTTCATACCGGTGACACCCGAGGTCGCACGACCCATGGGGCGCAACTGCTCGTCGTCGGCTTTGAAGCGAATCGACTGAGCCTTGCGCGAGATGAGCAGCAGGTCGTCCTCGGGGTTGACCAACTCGGCGCCGATCAGCTCGTCGTCATCCTCACGGAAGTTGATGGCGATGACGCCGGCCTGACGCGGGCTGTTGTAGTCGATCAGTCGGGTCTTCTTGACCAGACCGCGGCGAGTGGCGAGCACGAGGTACGGCGCGGACTCGTAGTCACGGATCGCTAAGACCTGCGCGATCTCCTCGTCGGGCTGGAACGACAGCAGCCCGGCGACGTGTCCGCCCTTGGCATCGCGACCAGCCTCGGGAAGCTGATAAGCCTTCGCCCGATAGACGCGACCAGCCGTGGTGAAGAACAGGATCCAGTGGTGGCTGGTGGTCGAGAACATGTGGTTGACCATGTCGTCGCCACGCAATGCGGCACCGCGTACGCCCTTGCCGCCGCGGTTCTGCACCCGGTAGAGGTCGGTCTTGGTGCGCTTGGCGTAGCCGCCCTTGGTGATCGTGACGACAACTTCCTCGTCCGGGATGAGGTCCTCGTCCGACAGGTCGCCATCCGCGGGGATGATCTGCGAGCGGCGAGGAGTGCCGAACTTGTCGACGATCGCGGCAAGCTCTTCGGAGACGATCGAACGCTGGCGTTCGGGCTTGGCGAGGATGTCCTTGAAGTCGGCGATCTTCTCCTCGAGAGCGGCCAACTCGTCCATGATCTTCTGGCGCTCAAGGGCCGCGAGACGCCGCAGCTGCATCTCGAGGATTGCACTGGCCTGGAGCTCGTCGATCTTGAGCAGCTTGATGAGTCCGGCTTGCGCTTCGGGAACGGTCGGGCTGCGACGAATGAGTGCGATGACCTCGTCGAGGGCATCGAGCGCCTTCGCGAGACCGCGGAAGATGTGTGCGCGTGCCTCAGCTTCGTCGAGGCGGTACTGGGTGCGGCGCTGAATGACTTCGATCTGGTGGTTGATCCAGTGGCTGACGAACTGATCGAGCGTCAACGTGCGAGGTACGTCGTCAACCAGGGCCAACATGTTGGCGCTGAAGTTGGTCTGCAGCTCGGTGTGCTTGTAGAGGTTGTTGAGCACGACCCGCGCGACCGCGTCCTTGCGGATCTCGATCACGATGCGGCGACCGACGCGCGATGACGTCTCGTCGCGCAGGTCGGAGATGCCCTGGATGCGACCGGTGTTGACCAGCTCGGCGATCTTGCGCATCAGGTTGTCGGGGTTGACTTGATAAGGCAGGCCCGTGACGACCAGCTGGATCCTGCCCTTGGTGTCTTCTTCGATCGACACGATGGCGCGCATCATGACCGAGCCGCGGCCGGTGAGGTACATGTCTTCGATGCCCTTGGTGCCGACGATCAACGCATCAGACGGGAAGTCGGGGCCCTTGATCCGCTCGAGCAATGCCGCGAGAAGTCCTTCCTTGCTGGCCTTGGGGTTGGCGAGCGCCCACTGGGCACCTTCGGCAACTTCGACCAGGTTGTGCGGCGGGATGTTGGTCGCCATGCCAACCGCGATGCCGGCCGAGCCGTTGACCAGAAGGTTGGGGATGCGGGCCGGCAGGACCGTTGGCTCCTGCGAACGGCCGTCGTAGTTGGGACGGAAGTCAACGGTGTTCTCGTTGATGTCGCGCACCATCTCCATCGCGATGGGAGCGAGGCGGCACTCGGTGTATCGCATGGCGGCAGCGCCATCGTCGCCCGGCGAACCGAAGTTGCCCTGGCCGTCGATCATCGGTGCGCGCATGACCCACGGCTGAGCGAGACGTACGAGGGTGTCGTAGATCGCGGTGTCGCCGTGTGGGTGGTACTGGCCCATCACGTCACCCACGATGCGCGAGCACTTGGAGAACCCGCGATCGGGTCGGTAGCCGCCGTCGAACATCGCGTAGAGAACGCGGCGATGCACCGGCTTGAGACCATCGCGTACGTCGGGCAGGGCCCGCGACACGATCACGCTCATGGCGTAGTCGATGTACGAGCGCTGCATCTCGTCCTGCAGCTCAACGCCTTCGATGCGGTCGTGCTCGGGAGGGGTCGTTTCAGTCACGGTCTATCCCTTAGATGTCGAGGAAACGTACGTCTTTGGCGTTGCGCTGGATGAAGGCCCGTCGTTGCTCGACGTCCTCACCCATCAGGATCGTGAACATCTCATCGGCCATTGCCGCGTCCTCGAGCGTCACCTGTCGCAGGATGCGGTTGGCCGGGTCCATCGTGGTGTCCCACAGCTCGCTGTCGTTCATCTCGCCGAGACCCTTGTAGCGCTGCATCTGCTGGCCGACCTCCTTGGGGAGGCGCTTGCCCTCCGCTGCACCGGCCTCGAGCAGGGCATCACGCTCGCGATCGGTGTAGGCCAGCTCGTCGGGGGAGTTCGTCCACTTGATCTTGTAGAGCGGCGGCTGCGCGAGGTAGACGTGGCCAGCATCGATCAGCGGCTTCATGAACCGGAACAGCAAGGTCAGCAGCAATGTGGAGATGTGCTGGCCGTCGACGTCGGCATCAGCCATCAGCACGATCTTGTGATAGCGCAGCTTGGCCATGTCGAAGTCCTCGTGCACGCCAGTGCCGAGCGCCGAGATGATCGCCTGAACCTCAGCGTTCTGGAGGATCTTGTCGATGCGGGCCTTCTCGACGTTCAGGATCTTGCCGCGCAACGGGAGGATCGCCTGCGTACGCGGATCGCGGCCACCCTTCGCGGAACCACCGGCCGAGTTGCCCTCGACGATGAAGACTTCGCACTCTTCGGGATCACGCGACGAGCAGTCGGCAAGCTTGCCGGGGAGCCCGCCGCCGCCGAGCAAGCCCTTGCGGTTGCGGGCCAGGTCACGAGCCTTGCGGGCAGCCATACGAGCGGTCGCCGCATCGATCGACTTGCGGACGATCGTCTTGCCCTCGGCTGGGTGCTGCTCGAACCACGCACCGAGCTCGTCGTTGAGGACGGACTGTACGTAGGACTTCGCCTCACTGTTGCCGAGCTTGGTCTTGGTCTGACCTTCGAACTGAGGCTCCTCGAGCTTGATCGAGACGATCGCCGTCAGGCCTTCACGAATGTCCTCGCCCGACAGGTTGTCGGTCGCCTTCTTGATCAGGCCCTGCGTCGTAGCGAACTTGTTGACCGTCGTGGTCAGTGCCGCACGGAAACCTTCTTCGTGCGTGCCGCCCTCGTGGGTGTTGATCGTGTTGGCGAAGGTGTGGACCGATTCGATGAAGCTGTCGTTCCACTGCATCGCGATCTCGAGCGACAATCCCTTGCTCTCGTCCTCAGCCTCGAGCGCAATGATGTCGCGGTGGATCGGTGACTTGCTTCCGACGTTGATGTGCTCGACGTAGTCGACGAGGCCTTTGTCGTAGCGGAACCTTGCGTCGCGCTCAATCTCGTCAGAGGTCTCGTCGTCGCTCTCGTGCTCGCGATCGTCGCGGAGCACGAGCTCGAGTCCCTTGTTGAGGAACGCCATCTCGCGGAAGCGCGTCTTGAGCGTGTCGTAGCTGTAGTCGAGAGAGTCGAAGATTTCGGCGCTGGCGTAGAACGTCGTCGTGGTGCCGGTTTCCTTGGTCTTCTCGTGACGCTCCAGCGGTGCATCCGGCTCGCCGTATGTGAACGACTGGGTCCAGCGGTAACCGTCACGCTTGACCTCGACATGGAGCTTGGTCGACAGCGCGTTGACGACGGAGACGCCGACACCGTGCAGACCACCCGACACCTTGTAGCCGCCGCCGCCGAACTTGCCGCCTGCGTGGAGCGACGTCAGCACCAGGGTGACGGCGGGCATCTTCTCGATCGGGTGCTCGTCGACGGGGATGCCGCGACCATCGTCGTCGACCCGGATGCCGCCGTCGGGCTGCATCGTGACCTTGATGTGGCTGGCATAGCCCGCGAGTGCCTCATCGACCGAGTTGTCGACGACTTCGTAGACCAGGTGGTGCAGTCCGCGCTCACCGGTGGAGCCGATGTACATGCCGGGACGCTTGCGTACGGCCTCCAGTCCTTCGAGAACCTGGATGTTGCTGGCGTCATATGTTGCTTCAGGATCTGGAGTTTGGCTCACCTAACCAGTATACGGGCCCTTTACGGGCCTCCCAGCTTCTACCCACACGTTTCGGGAGTGGATTCTTGGAGCCCACGTACCCCTCAGAGCCACAGAAGGGCGTCTGTGACGACGCCGGAGGTCCCCATCTGAGCCCGGATAGGGCGGTGATGCTGAAAATGCCGTCATGGTTTGGATCCTGGACCTCGCGGATTGGTCGCTGGGAACCATCAGGCATCGTTGAGGCATGTCGATTGTCGCCACCCGTCGTGACACCACAGCCGCGGCTGTGGCGACGGCGCTCGCATCGGTCGGCGCGCTCGCTCTGCTCGTACGCTTCGCGCTCAATTCTGACCGCGGCCAACAGTGGGATGACTCCGCGATGCGGACGGTGATCGCCGGTCGCGACGCTCAGCTGACCCTCCTCAGCGTCCTCGGCTATGTGTCGATCGGCGCGATCCTGGCCGTGGCGCTGGCCTGCGCCGTGGTCGCATTGCTGCGAGGTCAGCCGCGTATCGGTGCTGCCGCCGCGGCCGTGCTGGTCGGCGCGAATCTGACGACCCAGATCTTGAAGGAGAGCGTGCTCGAGCGACCGGACCTTGGTCTCGGCACTCTCAACAGCCTGCCCAGCGGTCACACGACTGTCGTCGCAAGCGCTGTCGGAGCAGCGTTGCTGGTCGCGCCCGGAGTGCTGCGCCCCGCGGTCGCGCTCGTCGGCGGATTCGCCACGACGCTCACCGGTGCCTCAACTGTCGTCGCCGGCTGGCACCGTCCGGCCGACGTCGTGGCGGCGCTCGCGATCAGTCTGCTGTGGACCGCCGCGGTTGCCGCCGTCGTCCATGGCCCGCGACATCCGGTGAGGGGGACGTTCGTCAGCGCTGCGGTCGGCTGCGTCAGTGGTCTCGCATTCCTGGTGGCGGTCGGCGTACGTCCGGCGTACGGCTGGGTCGGCTTCACCCAGGCAGCACTCGTTCTTGGCGCCGTGACCGCCGTGACCGCCGTCTTCGTGGCAGCTGCCGCAGCAGTATCGCCCTCCGAGTGATTCAGCCGTAAGTGTCTCTCGGACCCCTCGCACCCTTCACAGAGCGCAGGCCCTTCTTCCACGACGGTGCCTGGGGACCGCGTACGACGATACGTAGCACCGAGCCGTCACCGAATTCTTCGTTGAGCTTGGCCACGATGCGCGGTGCGAGCATCCGGAGCTGAGTCGCCCACGCGGTGGAGTCGGTGCGCACTTCGACCTCCCCGTCCTCGAAGGCGATCACCTCGGAATGTTGCGCCACCTCGGCGCCGACGATCTTTGGCCAGTCGGTGAACACCCGTTGGGACGCGAGCTTTTCGGTCCAACCCTGGTTCTCGACGAGCTCACCGAGCACATCACCCAATGCGCTCGGCTCATCACGGTTGGGTCTGGCCGGCTTCGCTGGGCGCGATTTCCGCTTGGGAGTCTGACCGGTCGGCTTGGCACCGCGATAACTGTTGGCGATCTCGCGGGCGAGGCGCAGGGCATCCGGCTCTTCGGGTTCAGTCACGGACAACCTCCCCTCCAGCGACACGGAACCGGTGACCCTTGAGTGCGTCCGGTACGTCCTCCGCAACGGCACCGGTGACCAGGACCTGCTCGGCATCGCCGACGAGCTCAGCCAACTGCTGTCGACGGCCCTGGTCGAGCTCGGCGAACACGTCGTCGAGGATCAGCACCGGATCGTCGTCATCCTTGCGCAGCAGCTCGAACGACGCCAGCCTCAGCGCCAGGGCCAGCGACCAGGACTCGCCGTGGCTCGAGTAGCCCTTGGCCGGGAGTGATCCGATGATCAGCGTGACGTCATCGCGATGCGGACCGACCAGGCTGATGCCCCGGTCGATCTCGTCGCCGCGGCGGCGGGCGACCTCTTCGAGGAGCGCGTCATGGATCGCCGCCGCGTCTCGCAAGTCGGCCGCCAGCTCCAGCGATGGCTTGTATGTCGCTGTGATCTCACGACGGTCCGGCGCAGCTTCGGCCGCGACTCGTACGTAAGCCTCACCGAGGAAGGGGTCGAGCTCGTCCAGCAGCTTGAGTCGTTCGGCGACGAGCTCGGCACCGGTACGCGCGAGGTTCTCGTCCCAGATGTCGAGGGTCGAGAGATCCGCATCGCGGCGTCGGCCCGCCGACTTGAGCAGGGTGTTGCGCTGCTTGAGGACGCGCTCGTAGTCCGACCGAACACCGGCGAGACGCGGGGTACGCAGGACAAGGAGTGAGTCGAGAAATTTTCTGCGATCCGAGGGATCTCCCTTGACCAGGTCGAGGTCATCAGGCGAGAACATCACGGTGCGCAGGACGCCGACGAGGTCTCGCGTACGGGGCAGCGCCCCGCGGTTGATGCGCGCACGATTGGCCTTGCCCGGGGTGATCTCAAGCTCGAGCAGCGCCGTGCGGTCGCCCTTGACCACGTCGGCTCGGATCACCGCCTGGTCGGCACCGGCCTTGACGAGTGGGGTGTCGCTTGCGACACGATGTGACTCGAGGCGGGAGAGGTAGTCGATGGCTTCGACGAGATTGGTCTTGCCCTGCCCGTTGGCGCCGATGAACGCCGTCGCGCCGGGTTCGAGGTCCATCTCGACAGCGGCGTACGACCGGAAGTCGTGCAAGGACAGCCGGGCAACGTGCATGCGAGCTAGGCGTCCTTGGGGTCGTGCCCTGCTTCGGCGGCGGCCTGCACCGCGTGCCCGCCGAACTGTTGACGCATGGCCGCGACGGCCTGCATCGCCGGCGACTCGTCCTGGCGGGATGAGAATCGCGCGAACAGAGATGCGGCGATGGTGTGGACCGGGACGGCGTTGTCGATCGCAGCCTCCACAGTCCACCGACCCTCGCCGGAGTCCTCGGCGTAGCCGCGAATTTTTGAGAGCCCCGGGTCGTCTTCGAGAGCTGTCACCAGCAGGTCGAGCAACCATGAACGCACGACAGTGCCCTGACGCCAGGAATCGAACACCGCGGTGACGTTGTCGACGACGTCGACCTTCTCGAGGAGCTCGTATCCCTCGGCGTAGGCCTGCATCATGGCGTACTCGATGCCGTTGTGAACCATCTTGGAGAAGTGGCCTGCTCCGACGCGACCCGCGTGAACGAAACCGGAGTCGCCTTCGGGCTTGAGTGCGTCGAACACCGGCTGAACCTTGGCGATATCTGCCTTGTCGCCGCCCGCCATGAGCGCGTAACCGTTTTCGAGACCCCAGATGCCGCCGCTGACACCGCAGTCGATGTAGCCGATGCCCTTTTCGGTGGCGAGAGCAGCGTGGACCTCGTCATCGGTCCAGCGTGAGTTGCCACCGTCGATGATGACGTCGCCCTTGTCGAGGAGCTCGATCAGCTCGGTGACGGTGGCGCGGGTGATGTCGCCGGCCGGCACCATGACCCACACGACCTTGGGTGACGGCAGCTTCTCGACCATCTCGGCTAGCGACGCGACGTCACTGACCTCGGGATTGCGGTCGTATCCCACGACGCCGACGCTGCCGTTGCGCAGGCGGGTGCGCATGTTGCCACCCATCTTGCCGAGTCCGACGAGTCCGATTTCCATGGCCGAAGCCTCCAAAGTTCAGTGCTGTGAGGTTCAGTTCTGCAAACGTACGGGCATGATCAAGTAGCGGAAAGCGGCGTCCGGATCGGCGCCGATCTCCTGGACGCCCGAGATCGCCGCAGGCTTGGTGTGCTGAGTGAACGAAAGGTGCACGACCGGATCGGACATGACCGCGAGCCCTTCGAGCAGGTAGTTCGGGTTGAAGCCGATCGAGATGTCCGCACCGTTGATGGTGGCTTCGAGCGACTCAGACGCCTGGGCTTCTTCACCGCTCCCGGCCTCAAGGAGAAGCTGTCCGTCCGAGAAGCTCAGCCGTACGGGGGTGTTGCGCTCGGCAACCAGAGCCACGCGCTTGAC
Source organism: Aeromicrobium sp. (assembly GCF_036675695.1). Lineage (GTDB taxonomy): Bacteria > Actinomycetota > Actinomycetes > Propionibacteriales > Nocardioidaceae > Aeromicrobium. The sequence continues at coordinate 868 of NZ_JAKFEL010000248.1, read as the reverse complement.
CGAGTCGACGAACTGCTGGGTGTCGACATAGGCGACCGTCTCGGGTGCAGCCGCGAAAAGCTGACGTACGCGGGGGAAGTCACCTTCGAGGAGGCGGGTCGTCGTACGACGTGTGCCATTGCCGACGACACCTTCGAATCCGATGAGTCCGTCGCCCGCGTCACCCGACGAGACAGCGATTGTGATGTCGCCGCCAGCGGTCAACGCCCGCGCGGTCTCGCCAAGAACACGTGCAGGAACCAACGCCTGAGCAGAGATATCAGCCTTTTCGGGGTACCACTGCAGATCGCGAAGGCTGGCACGGAATCGATCAGTGGCCATCAGTGAGATGGTCGAGCCCTCGAGCTCGAGGCGTACGCCGGTCAGCAGCGGGAGCATCTCGTCGCGACCAGCCGCAGCACTCGCCTGGGCGACCGCGGTGGCGAAGTCGTCAGCCTTGATCGTGCCCGACGCTGTGGGCATTTCGGGCAGCTGTGGATATTCCTCGACCGGCATGGTCTGCAGGCTGAAGCGAGCGTTGCCGCAGACGACCTGGACCTTTGTGCCGTCGAGGGCGACCTCGACAGGCTTTGGTGGCAGGGACTTCACGATTTCGGCGAGGAGGCGACCCGACACCAGAGCGCGGCCGTCAGCCGAGACCTCAGCGGGCAGAGTCGCGCGTGTCGATGTCTCGTAGTCGAATCCCGAAAGTGTGAGTCCGTCGGCGGCCGTTTCGATGAGCAGGCCGGCCAGCACGGGGACGCTTGGACGGTTGGGCAAGCTGCGCGCCGTCCATGCGACGGCGTCCGCGAGTGTGTCGCGGTCGATGCGGAACTTCACGTGGTGGGGCCTTTCCGAAGACGGGAGCCGTGGGGATGAATCCTGCCAC
>NZ_JAKFEL010000245.1:0-26351 GCF_036675695.1 Aeromicrobium sp. | reverse complement strand
GCGTGCTGCGCAAGATCGAGCAGCGGTCCGGGAAGGATACCCAGACCGACCGTCGCCACGACGGCGAAGGCGATCACTACGGTAGTCAGCGCGCTCGGGACAGCGACCGTCGGCCCATCCCCCACCGGATCTGTGAAGAACATCAGCACGATCACGCGAACGTAGAAATAGGCCGCCAAGGCACTCACCAGCACGCCGATGACGACCAGCGGCCACACGCCACCCGACCACGCTGCGGTGAAGACGCTCCATTTTCCGATGAAGCCACCCGTCAGCGGGATGCCGGCGAACGACAGCATGAACAGCGCGAACGACCCGGCCAGCAGCGGCGAAGTCTTGCCGAGCCCGGCCCAACGCGAGAGGTGCGTCGTCTCACCACCGGAGTCGCGTACGAGCGTCACCACGGCGAAGGCACCGATCGAGGCGACACCGTAGACCGCGAGGTAGAACAGGATGCTCGACACCGAGGTGATGCGCTCTTCGCCAGCCACTCCGCCGTAGACACCCACGAGGCCCACCAGCAGGAAGCCGGCATGGGCGATCGAGGAGTAGGCAAGCATGCGCTTGACGTCGGTCTGCGAGATCGAGACGACAGCACCGAGGAACATCGTGATGACCGCGATGCCGATGATCGTCGGTCGCCAGTCCCATGACGAGCCACCGAACGCGACGAACAGCACGCGCAGCATTGCGAGGAATGCGGCCGCTTTGGTGCCCGCCGCCATGAAAGCTGTGACCGGGGTCGGCGCTCCCTGATAGACATCGGGCGTCCAGGTATGGAACGGCACGGCACCGATCTTGAACAGCAGGCCCACGACCATCAGGGCGATCGCTGCCAGCAGCATGTTGGTGCCGCCGGTACGAGTCGACACAGCAACGTCGATGTCGGAGAGCCGGAAGCTGCCGGCGAACCCGTACGTCAGCGCGATGCCGTACAGGAAGAACACCGAGGAGAACGCACCGAGAAGGAAGTACTTGAGCGCAGCCTCCTGACTCAGCAACCTGCGACGACGAGCGATGCCGCACAGGAGGTAGAGCGGGAGCGAGAGCACCTCGAGCGCAACGAACATCGTCAGCAGGTCGTTGGAAGTGGCGAACAGCATCATGCCGACCAGCGAGAACATCGCCAGCGGGAAGACCTCGGTGTGCTCGATGCGCTTCGAGATCGCCTCAGCCTCGCCAGCCGAACCCGGCGCATCGGCGGCGCGGCCGGTGAATGCGCTGAGCCCACCTTCGAGGCGACGCTCGGCGAACAGCAGCATGCTCATCAGGGCGAACACCAACAGGATGCCCCACGTAAAGACGCCAGGACCGTCGATCGACAGCGCGCCTTCGGCTCCGATCACACCGCGAGCGAGCTCGGGGTCGTCGATCGTGTCGAGATGTTGGTAGACCCATACGGTGTCGACGAACGCCGCGATCACACCGACGACTGCGAGGATCGCCTGTGCGGTGAAGCGTGTGCCACGGGGCCATACGGCCTCGACGATGACACCGACCACAGCAACGCCGGCAATGATGAACAGCGGTGCGAGCAGCGAGTACTCGATGTGGGGCGCGTCGAGCGGGGGCAGCTCGGCCGCGGCCAGCTGACGGATGCTCATTCGTGGCCCCCTTCCGGCGTCGTGGGTTCAATCGAGACGGGCGACTTCGGCTCGGGGTCACCCGTGCCGATGTGGCTGGCAACCTCGTCGATCGCTGGGTTGATCACGTTGAGCACGGGCTGCGGGAAGAATCCGAGGCCGATGATCAGCACGATCGCGGGAGCGAGTGCAGCGATCTCACGAGGCACGAGGTCGTGGACACCCTGGTTGTCCTCGCGCAGCGGACCGGTCATGGTGCGTTGGTACATGATCAGGATGTAGAGCGCGGCCAGCACGGTGCCGAGCGTCGCGAACACCGCCGCCGGGATCGATCGGGTGAACGTTCCGGCCAGCACCATGAACTCAGAGATGAACGGCGCCAAGCCCGGCAGAGAGAGGCTCGACAGACCCGCGACGAGCAGGATGCCCGACATGATCGGGGCGATCTTCTGCACGCCACCGAAGTCGGAGATCTTGGCCGAACCGCGTCGCGCGATCATCATGCCGGTCACCAGGAACAGCGCGGCGGTCGATAGACCGTGGTTGAACATGTAGAGCGTTGAACCAGCCATCGAGGTGGTGGTGAACGCGAAGATTCCCAAGATGATGAAGCCGAAGTGAGACACCGAGGTGAAGGCGATGAGGCGTCGGATGTCGTCCTGGCCGACCGCGAGCAGCGCGCCGTACAAGATGCTGATGACCGCGAGCGTGATGATCACCGGACTGGCCCACTCGGCTGCATCGGGGAACAGGTAGAGGCACCAGGTGATCATGCCGAACGTGCCGATCTTGTCGACCACGCTGACCATCAGCACCGAGGTGCCCGGCGTAGCCTGACCTGCTGCATCCGGCAGCCACGTGTGCAGCGGCCAGAGCGGTGCCTTGATCGCGAACGCCGCCATGAAGCCGAGGAACAGCAGGCGTTCGGTCGAGGTGCTCATCTCGATGCTCGAGAGATCCGTGAGCAGGTACGTGGCGCCACCGTCACGCGAGCTGACGACGTACAGGCCGACGATCGAGGCGAGCATGAGCAAGCCGCCGACCAGGTTGTAGATCAGGAACTTCACGGCGGCGTACGAGCGGTTGGGACCGCCGAACGAGCCGATCAGGAAGTAGAGCGGGATCAGCGTCGCCTCGAAGAACACGTAGAAGAGGAAGGCATCGGTGGCCATGAACGCGCCAAGGGCGAGGCCCTCGACAGCGAGCATCCAGGCGAAGTACGCATTGGTGTTCGTGGCCTCGGGCAGTCGATCGTCCCAGGCGGCGAGGATCACGATCGGCGTGAGCACGGTCGTCAGCAGGATCAGCGTGAGGCCGATGCCGTTGACTCCGACGGAGTACCAGGCGCCGAACGCGGTGATCCACTCGTGCTTCTCGGTCAGCTGGTAGCCGCCGGCCTCGAGGTCGTAGCGCGCGAGGGCGATCAGCGACACCACGAGAGTGATCAGCGAGACGCCCAGTGCGATGACCTTGGCGTTGAGCTGGGCGCCCGATGTCGACTTGGGCAGCAGCGCCAGGGCAATCGCTCCCACGATGGGGACGGCGGCGAGTACGGACAGGATCATGCGAGGGTCACCGCCAGGAGAGCAAGGAGAACGAGGGCAGCGCCGCCGAACATCATCAGCGCATATGAGCGGACGTATCCGGTCTGCGGCTGACGCAGGAACTGTGAGGTGTCACCGAGTCGGTCGGCGATACCGGTGACGAGTCCGTCGACGCCCATGCGGTCGAACCACACCAGGAATCGGGTCAGGTGGCGCGTCGGGCGTACGGCGAGGGCGTCATTGATCTCGTTGCCGTAGAGCTCGTGGCGACCGGCGCGGGTCCAGATCGACACCGAGCTGTCGGACGGCGTCTCGCCCGCGATCGGCCGGCGACCGTAGGTGAGGTAGCTGAGTCCCACGCCGAGCGCGGCGGTCGAGGTGATGATGACCGTCATCAGCCACACGGGGATGCCGAGCTCGTGGTGCTCGGCATGGCCGACCACCGGCTCGAGCCACTCGACGATCCAGTCGCCGAGCAGCAGCAGACCACCCAGCAGCGACAGCGCGCCAAGCGCGATGAGCGGGTAGGTCATGACCTTGGGCGACTCGTGCGGGTGGACGTCTTCCTTCCAGCGCTGGTCACCGAAGAACGTCATCATCATGAGGCGCGTCATGTAGAACGCCGTGACTCCGGCGCCGATCAGCGCACCCATGCCGACCCAGAAGTTCTCGCCGAACGCGGTCTCGATGATCTTGTCCTTGGAGAAGAAGCCCGAGAAGCCTGGGAAGCCGATGATCGCGAGGTAGCCGAGTGCGAACGTGGCAAACGTGATCGGCATGGCTTTGCGCAGGGCGCCGTAGTGCCGCATCTCGACGTCGTCGTTCATGCCGTGCATCACTGAACCGGCGCCAAGGAACATGTTGGCCTTGAAGAAGCCGTGGGTGATGAGGTGGAAGATCGCGAACGCGTAGCCAGCGGGGCCGAGGCCGGCCGCGAGCATCATGTAGCCGATCTGGCTCATGGTCGAACCGGCAAGTGCCTTCTTGATGTCGTCCTTGGTGCAACCGATCCAGGCGCCGACGAGCAGCGTGACGAGGCCGACGATGATCACGGCGTTGCGAGCGACCTCGGACGCATCGAACACTGCGGCCGATCGAACGACCAGGTAGACGCCAGCTGTGACCATGGTCGCCGCGTGGATGAGCGCGGAGACCGGGGTCGGGCCCTCCATGGCGTCGAGCAGCCAGCTCTGCAGCGGAACCTGCGCCGACTTGCCGCACGCGCCGAGCAGGAGCAGCAGCCCCATCGCCGTCGCAACACTCTGCGAAGCGCCGGGGATGGACTGGTTGACTGCCTCAACCGCGGAGGTACCGAACTGCGCGAACATCAACATGATCGCGAGGGCCATACCGAGGTCACCGACACGGTTGACGACGAACGCCTTCTTGGCGGCGGCGGCAGCTGAGTCCTTGTGCTGCCAGAAGCCGATCAGCAGGTAGGACGCCAGGCCGACGCCTTCCCAGCCGAGGAACATCACGAGGTAGTCAGCGGCGAGCACCAGCGTGAGCATCGCGGCGATGAACAAGTTGAGGAACGCGAAGAACCGGCGGCGCCGCTCATCGTGCTCCATATAGCCGATCGAGTAGACGTGGATCAGCGTGCCGACACCCGTGATCAGCAGGACGAACAGCCCGGACAGCTGGTCGAACGTGAACGACATGTCCACGTGGAAGCGTCCTGCATCGATCCAGGTGAACAACGTGGTCGTGTGCGAGCGATCATCCTCGGGCTTGCCGAGTAGCTGCGCGAACAGGATCACGCCAAGGACGAAGGACGCGGCTGACGCCAGTGTGCCGATGATGTGGCCGAATCCGTCGGCTTCCTTGCCCCAGGTCAGGAGGATCGCGGCACCCGCGAGCGGGATGGCAATCAGGAGCCACTGAAGGTCGAACATCGTGCTCCCCTTAGGACTTCAGCAGGCTCGCCTCGTCGACCGAAGCCGAACGACGCGTGCGATAGATGGACACGATGATGGCCAGACCAACGACGACCTCGGCTGCGGCGACGACCATCACGAAGAACGCGGCCACCTGCCCGTCGAGGTTGCCGTGCTGGCGGGAGAAGCTGACAAACGCGAGGTTGGTCGCGTTGAGCATCAGCTCGATGCACATGAAGACGACGATCGCGTTGCGCCGGATGAGGACGCCGACCGAGCCGATCGTGAAGAGGATCAGCGAGAGAGTGATGTACTCGTTCACTTGTCGCCCTCCTCGAGTTGATCGAGGGTCGCTTCGACGTTGTCGGTGTTGCCCTCGACGACCTGGCCGCGGGAGACCAGGCTCGAGGAGATCGAGGACTCGAGTGGCGTGCCATCGGGCAGCAGCGCAGGGGTGTCGACTGCGTTGTGGCGGGCGAACACACCGGGAACGGGCAACGGCCCGGGATGGCGGCGGGACTCGGCGTACTCACGCATACGACGAGCGGCAATGTCGGCCTGCGTCTGACGCGGGGTGAGACGCTCGCTGTGAGCGAGGACCATGGCGCCGAGTGCTGCGGTGATCAGCAGCGCACTGGTGAACTCGAAGGCGAGCACGTACTTGCCGAAGAGCAGCTCGGCGAGTCCGTACGGGTTGCCGTTCTCGTTGGCGCCCTTGAGTCCAACCACAGTGCCCGTGATCGTCTGGCCGATCGCGAGGACCGCGGTGACGCCGAACAGCAGGCCGATCACAGCGGCGAAGAAGCGCTGACCCTTGATCGTCTCCTTGACCGCATCGGACGACTCGACGCCGACGAGCATGAGGACGAACAGGAACAGCATCATGATCGCGCCGGTGTAGACGATGATCTGCACGACGAACAGGAATGGCGCGTCCTGCACTGCGTACAGAACGGCGAGGCTGATCATCACGATCGCCAGGCACAGCGCCGCGTGGACGGCCTTCTTGGCGAACACCAGCCCGAGGGCGGCGATCACCATGATCGGGGCGAGGAGCCAGAACGTGGTCACTCGGCGCTTCCCCCGTTCGTTGAGCCGGTCGAAGCGTCGACCGGAAAGATCGGCAGCGACTTCCCGCGGTAGTAGTCGTGGTGGTCGTCGCTGATCAACATCTCGTGCGGAGCCTCGATCATGCCGGGCAGCAACGGCGCGAGCAGATCGTCCTTCTCGTAGATCAGGTCGGCACGGTTGTTGTCGGCGAGCTCGTACTCGTTGGTCATCGTCAGCGCACGAGTCGGGCAAGCCTCGATGCAGAGTCCGCAGAGAATGCAGCGCAGGTAGTTGATCTGGTAGACGCGGCCATAGCGCTCGCCGGGGCTGAAGCGACCGCCTTCTTCATTCGATGCACCCTCGACGTAGATCGCGTCGGCAGGGCAGGCCCACGCGCACAGCTCACAACCGATGCACTTCTCGAGACCATCAGGCCAGCGGTTGAGCTGGTGGCGACCGTGAAAGCGCGGAGCTGTGGGGATCTTCTCGAACGGGTACTGCTCGGTGACCGGCTTGCGGAACATGGTCCGGAACGTCACGCCGAAGCCAGCGATCGGGTCCCACAGGACCTCGCGCGCTTCCTCGAAGATGCCCTTCTTGTCGTCAGCCATTGTCGTCAACCTTCGTTGTGCTCACTTGGCTAGCAGGCATGGTGGGGGTCCCCCCACGCGCTTCTCTGGAAGCACCTGGCGTCTGCGGGCGCGTAGGGGGAGGAACGGGGTAACCGCCGGCGAAGGCGTCGAACTCGGGCTCAGGGGCCGCACTGGGGTCGGGTTTGGTTGGCCAGAACGAGGACAGCAGGAGCAGCACTCCCAGTCCGACCGAGATCCAGATCAACGTCTGCCGGTCGAGCATTCCCTCACGGTCGAGCTTGTGGATCACGCCGACGGCAATGATCCAGGCGAGCGAGACCGGGATGAGAACCTTCCAGCCGAAGTCCATGAACTGGTCGTAACGCATACGCGGCAGGGTTCCTCGCAGCCATACGAACAGGAACACGAACGCCAACGTCTTGAGGAAGAACCACAAGACAGGCCAGTAGCCGGTGTTGAACATGCCATCGTTGATCTGCGCCAGGCCGAACGGTGCGCGCCAACCGCCGAGGAACAGCGTGGTCGCCAGCGCCGAGACGGTGACCATGTTGACGTACTCGGCGAGGAAGAACAGGGCGAACTTCAGCGAGGAGTACTCGGTGTGGAATCCGCCGACGAGCTCGCCCTCGGCCTCGGGGAGGTCGAACGGGGCGCGGTTGGTCTCGCCGACCATCGCGATCACGTAGATGACGAACGACGGGAACAGCGGCAGGAAGTACCACGTGTCAGCCTGGGCGGCGACGATCTCCGAGGTCGACATCGACCCGGCGAAGATGAACACCGGCACGAATGCCAGACCCATCGCGACCTCGTACGAGATCATCTGCGCGCTCGATCGCATACCGCCGAGCAGCGCATAGATCGAGCCGGACGCCCAACCGGCGAGCACGATGCCGTAGATGCCGATCGATGTGACGGCGAGGATGTAGAGCACCGCGACCGGGAGGTCGGTCAGTTGCAAAGGCGTCACGGTGTCGGTGAACGGGATCTTGACCTCAGGTCCGAACGGGATGACGGACCAAGCCATGAACGCAGGGATCGTGGCGATGATCGGCGCTGCGATGTAGACGACCTTGTCGGCAGCCTTGACGACCAGGTCCTCCTTGAACGCGAGCTTCACGCCGTCGGCGAGGCTCTGCAGCAGTCCGAAGGGTCCGTGCACGTTGGGGCCGATGCGGTGCTGCATCCGCGCCACCACGCGACGTTCGAACCAGATGTTGAACAGCGTGTAGACCATCAGGAACACGAAGATGATGAGCGCCTTGAGCGCGATCACCCAGAACGGTTCATTGCCAAAGAGCTCACTCATGCCGCCACCCCCGTTGAAAGGGCACGGTACGGAGGCACCGGCATGAACCCTGTGCCTTTGGTTCGCTCGCTCATCTCGAGCCACCTCTCAGCTCGACGTGGTCGCCGAAGCCAGCACCGAGCGCGGCCCGCAGGCTGACGCCGCTATTGGCTGGGACCCACACGACGCCGTCAGGCAGGTCGGCGACTTCAGCGATGAACGTGGCCTTGCCGGCGTCAGTCGCGATGGTGGCCTTCTTGCCGGGAGCGACGTCGAACGCACCGAGCGTCGCAGCGCTGGCCTTGAGCACTGCCGGTCGAGCTGTCGCCTTGTAGAGGTCCTGGCCATCCTGGCCCCGACCGTCGTCGATCAGCTGGCGCCAGGTGTCGAGCACGACCTTGCCCTTCGGGCCCGCTTTGGCGCCTGCGGCGCGTGTGAGGGTTTCGGCGCGAGCACCGTCCCACGGACCCAGCTCAGTCATGGCGGCTCGCGCGTCGGCGATCGTACGGAAGCCGAGCGGCGAACCCATCTCCTCGGCGATACCGGCGAGCACGCGGACGTCGGAGAGTGAGTGCTGGTCCTTGATGACCGCGTCAAACGTACGAACGCGACCCTCCCAGTTGACGAACATGCCGGGCTTCTCGACGACAGGTGCAATCGGCAGCACGACATCGGCGACCTTGGTCACGTCACTCTCGCGGACCTCAAGGCTGACGATGAAGCTTGCAGCCTTCAGCGCTGCACGCGCAGCCGCGGGATCGGGCAGGTCATCGATCTCGACTCCGCCGATAACCAGAGCCTTCAGGGACCCACCGGTCACGGCTTCGAGGATCGTGGATGTGTCGCGACCCTTCTTGGCGACGATCGTCTTGACTCCCCAGGCAGCAGCGAGATCGGCGCGGGCCTCGGCACTGTCGAGCGGACGTCCACCTGGCAGCAGTGTCGGCAGGCAGCCGGTCTCGAGCGCACCACGTTCACCAGCACGACGCGGGATCCACGCGATGCGTACCTTCGCCTTGGTCGCCAGCGTCGCGGCGGCGCTGAAACCACCCGGCACCGAGGCGAGGCGTTCGCCGACGAGGATCACGGCGTTGCGATCGAGCTCGAGCTCGTTGAGTGCAGCGGCCTCCTGGCCGGGAGCCGTACGAATCAGCTCGCCCGACATCTTGGTCAGCCCACGAGTCGCGTGACTTGCGATCGCGACGACCTTGACGCCATTGCGCGATGCCTTGCGGAGGCGCAGGAACACCGCACCGGCTTCGTCCTCGGGCTCGAAGCCGACGAGCACAACCGTGGACGCCTTCTCCAGCGACGCAAAGGTGACCTCGAGCGACGTGGCGACGACATGCGAGGCGAGGAACTCCGCCTCTTCTGCTGAATGCGCGCGAGCGCGGAAGTCGATGTCGTTGGTCTTGAGGACCGTACGGGCGAACTTGCTGTAGGCGAACGCATCCTCAGCGGTCAGGCGGCCGCCGGGCAGGACGCCCACCTTGCCAGCAGCCTTGTCGAGACCGCGTGCCGCGATGGCCAGGGCCGCAGGCCAGGACGCCGGCTCGAGGTCGCCCTCGTCGTTGCGTACGAGCGGAGTCGCGATGCGATCGCCCTGCATCGCCGAGGTGAAGGCGAAGCGGTCCTTGTCGGTGATCCACTCTTCGTTGACCTCGGGATCGTCGCCAGCCAGGCGGCGCATGACCTTGCCGCGGCGGTGATCGACACGGATCGCCGACCCACAGGCGTCGTGCTCGGCGATCGACGGCGTCGACACGAGGTCGAACGGGCGTGAGCGGAAGCGGTAGTCGGCGCTGGTCAACGCGCCAACCGGGCAGATCTGGATCGTGTTGCCCGAGAAGTAGGAGTGGAACGGCTCTTCTTCATAGATGCCGACCTGCTGCTGCGGCCCGCGTTCGAGCAGCTCGATGAACGGGTCACCGGCGATCTGCTCGGAGAAACGCGTGCAGCGAGCGCACAGCACGCAGCGCTCACGATCGAGCAACACCTGCTCGGACACGTTCATCGGCTTCGGGAACGTCCGCTTGGTCTCGGTGAACCGTGACTCGCCCTGTCCGTGGGTCATGGCCTGGTTCTGCAGCGGGCACTCGCCACCCTTGTCGCAGACCGGGCAGTCGAGCGGGTGGTTGATGAGCAGGAACTCCATGTTGCCGCGCTGCGCCTTCTCGGCGATCTCGGAGGTGACCTGAGTCTTGACGACCATGCCGGCCGCAACTTCGATCGTGCAGGAAGCCTGCGGCTTGGGGAATCCGCGGCCATTGCCTGCGTCGGTGATGTCGACGAGGCACTGACGGCAGGCGCCAACGGGCTCGAGCAGCGGGTGGTCGCAGAATCGCGGGATCTCGGTGCCCACAAGCTCGGCGGCCCGGATCACCAGAGTGCCCTTGGGAACGCTGACCTCGACATCGTCGATCGTCAGCGTGATGAGTTCGGTGTCGCGCGAGGCTTCAATCGTCATTTGGCTGCCACCTCCTGCGGGAAGAGGGTCGACGCGGCCGGCGGGAAGGTCCAGCTGGACGGGGTGTGCATTCCGGCCTCAAACTCCTTGCGGAAGTACTTGATCGCCGAAGTGATCGGGCTCGTCGCTCCATCACCCAGGGCGCAGAACGAGCGGCCGAGGATGTTGTCGCACAGGTCGAGGAGCAGCTCAATGTCGCCGTGACGACCCTCGCCAGCGTCGAGACGCTGCAGGGTCTGCACCAGCCACCACGTGCCTTCGCGGCACGGCGTGCACTTGCCGCACGACTCGTGCTTGTAGAACTCGGTCCACCGGAGCACGCACCGTACGACCGAGGTCGTCTGGTCGAAGATCTGCAGCGCCTTGGTGCCGAGCATCGAGCCGGCCTCGCCCACACCCTCGTAGTCGAGCGGCACGTCGAGGTGCTCCGCCGTGAGGATCGGCGTCGATGAACCACCCGGTGTCCAGAACTTCAGCTCGCTACCCTCGCGCATGCCGCCGCCGAGCTCGAGGAGCTGGCGCAAGGTGATGCCGAGCGGCGCTTCGTACTGGCCGGGGCTCTTCACGTGGCCCGACAGCGAGTAGATCGTGAAACCCTTGGACTTCTCCGTGCCCATCGAGCCGAACCAGTCGACACCACCGCGCACGATCGCCGGGACAGAGGCGATCGACTCGACATTGTTGATCACGGTCGGGCTCGCGTAGAGGCCCTCGACGGCAGGAAACGGTGGCCGCAGTCGCGGTTGGCCGCGGCGTCCCTCGAGCGAGTCGAGCAGCGCTGTCTCCTCGCCGCAGATGTAGGCACCGGCGCCGGCATGGATCACGAGGTCGATGTTGAGCCCGGAGCCGAGAATGTTCTCCCCCAGGTATCCGGCTTCGTACGCCTCGCGGGCGGCAGCACGCAGTCGGCGTACGACATGCAGCACCTCACCGCGTACGTAGATGAATGCCTTCTCCGCACGGATCGCATGGGCGGCGATGATGACGCCCTCGATGAGCACGTGCGGCGAGGCCATCATCAGCGGGATGTCCTTGCACGTGCCCGGCTCAGATTCGTCGGCGTTGACGACGAGGTACTTGGGCTTGGGGTTGTCCTGCGGGATGAAGCTCCACTTCATGCCCGTCGGGAAGCCAGCGCCGCCACGGCCACGCAGGCCGGAATCCTTGACCAGCGTGATCAGGTCGTCGGGCTTCATCGTCAGCGCCGTGCGGAGCGCGTCGTAGCCGCCGGTCTGCTCGTATGCCTGACGGGTCCAGGCGCGGTCGTTGCCCCAGTCGGCGGTGAGTACGGGCGTGAGCATGTCAGTCACTTCTTGCCCTCCTCGTCGATGGTCTCTGACTCGGCACGCGCGGTGTCCGCCTGCTCGACTGCGCTCTGCTTGTCGTCGGCGACTGCATCGGCCTTTGGCTTGGCACCGTTGATGCTGGGCGCTGCCCAACCGTGTTCGTTGGCGATGTTGAGGCCGACCAACGACGGTCCTGCGGCCGCGGGTCCTTCGTTGACTAGCCCATCCTCGTAGCCGGCGAGTACGCGTTCGGCCTTGCGCCAGGATGTGATCGTGGCGCCGCGGGTGGCCTGCACCTTCTCGCCTGCCCGCAGCTTGTCGACCAGCTCGACCGCCGACTCGGGAGTCTGGTTGTCGAAGAACTCCCAGTTGACCGTCATGACGGGTGCGAAGTCGCAGGCTGCGTTGCACTCGATGTGCTCGAGAGTGACCTTGCCGTCCTCGGTGGTCTCGTCGTTGCCGACATCGAGGTGACCCTTGAGCCGCTCGAAGATCGCGTCGCCACCCATCACGGCACAGAGCGTGTTGGTGCACACGCCGACGTGGTGCTCGCCCATCGGGCGGCGCTTGTACATCGTGTAGAACGTCGCGACGCCCGAGACCTCAGCTGCCGTGATGTCGAGGATCTCGGCGCACAGCTCAATGCCCTCGTTGGTCACGTGACCCTCAACAGACTGGATCAGGTGCAGCATCGGCAGCAGCGCGCTGCGAGCCTGCGGGTAGCGCGAAGCGAGCTCATTGAGCTCAGCGATGGTCTTCTTGTTGAGACTCAACGGTCAACACCCCCCATTACCGGATCGATGCTGGCGATCGCGACGATGACGTCGGAAATCATGCCGCCCTCGCTCATCACCGAGGTGCCCTGCAAGTTGACGAACGACGGATCGCGGAAGTGCGCGCGGTATGGGCGCGTGCCGCCGTCGGAGACGAGGTGGCAGCTGATCTCGCCGCGAGGTGACTCGATGCTGGCGTACGCCTGACCGACCGGGACCCGGAAGCCCTCGGTGACGATCTTGAAGTGGTGGATGAGCGCTTCCATCGACTCGCCCATGATGTGCTTGATGTGCTCGGCCGAGTTGCCCTGACCATCGGCGCCCACGCTGAGCTGCGACGGCCAGGCGATCTTCTTGTCGGCGACCATGACCGGTTCGCCGGCCATCGATGCGATGCGTTCGGTGGCCTGCTCGACGATCTTGAGCGACTCCCACATCTCGTCGAGGCGCACCCGGAAGCGTCCGTACGCGTCAGGCTCGTCGCGGGTGACGACGTCGAAGTCGTACGTGTCGTAGCCCCAGTAGGGCTGCTTCTTGCGGAGGTCCCAGTCGTAGCCGGTCGAGCGGAGCACCGGGCCGGTGAGGCCGAGAGCCATGCATCCGGCGAGCTCGAGGTGCCCGACACCCTTGAGCCGGCCCTTGAAGATCGGGTTGGCGTTGCAGAGTGCGGCGTACTCCGGGAGGCGCTTCTTGAGCAGTCGAACTGTGGCCCGGATCTTCTCGATCGCCCCATCGGGAAGGTCGAGCGCCACGCCGCCGGGACGGAAGTACGCGTGGTTCATGCGCAGTCCGGTGATCAGCTCGAACAGGTTGAGGATCTCTTCGCGGTCACGGAAGCCGATCGTCATGACCGTCAGCGCGCCGATCTCCATGCCGCCGGTGGCAAGACATACGAGGTGGGACGAGATGCGGTTGAGCTCGAGCAGGAGGACGCGGATGGCCTGCGCCTTCTCGGGCGCCTCGATGCCGAGAAGCTTCTCGACCGCCATGACGTACGCGGCTTCGTTGGAGAACGGAGCGACGTAGTCCATCCGGGTGCAGAACGTCACGCCCTGGGTCCAGGTGCGGTACTCCATGTTCTTCTCGATGCCGGTGTGCAAGTAGCCAATGCCGGCGCGAGCATCGCGTACGGTCTCGCCATCGATCTCGAGCACCAGGCGGAGCACGCCGTGCGTGGACGGGTGCTGCGGACCCATGTTGATGACGAGGTGGTCGCCCTCGACGGCCGACGGGTCGATCGTGTCCCAGTCCTGGCCGGTGACGGTGAAGACCGGACCATCACTGGTCTCCGTCGTGCCCGCGTATGGATCTGTTCGCTCCTCATTCAGACCTTGTGTCATGAGTAGCTCCTGCGCTGGTCGGGAGGGGCAATCGTTCCGCCCTTGAACTCCACAGGGATGCCGCCCAACGGGTAGTCCTTGCGTTGCGGGTGGCCCGGCCAGTCGTCCGGCATCATGATGCGGGTCAGCGCCGGGTGCCCGTCGAAGATGATGCCGAAGAAGTCGTACGTCTCGCGCTCGTGCCAGTCGGCCGTCGGGTAGATGCTGACGATGCTGGGGATGTGCGGGTCGGAGTCTGGTGCCACAACCTCGACGCGGATGCGGCGGTTGTGAGTCATCGACAGCAGATGGATCGCAACGTGGAGCTCGCGGTCGGTCTCGTGCGGGAAGTGCACGCCTGAGACCGAGGAGCAGAACTCGAAGCGCAGCTCGGGGTCATTGCGCAGATGAGTGACGGTGTCCAGGAGTGCGTGCCGACGGATGAAGAACGTGATCTCGCCGTTGTGCACCACGACCTTCTCGATCGCTTCGGGGAGCGTCAGCGTCGCGAGCTTGTCAGCGACCTCGTCGTACCAACCGCCATAGGGCTTCTGGGCTGCGCCGGGCATGATGACCGGCTGCGTGAGGCCGCCGAAACCGCTGGTGTCGCCCGTGCCATGGGCGCCGAATGCACCTTCGCGGACGTTGATGACCTCGAGCTGAACCGCGTCGCTCTTGACGACCTCTTGCTGGATCTCGTGCGAGGCGTCCTGCTTCTTGTCGTCGGCCATCAGCGCATCAGACCCTTCATCGCCGACGTCGGCGTCGCGAGGAGGGCAACCTTCTCATCGGCCTTGATCTCAGCGAGGCGGTTGGAGCCGAGCTTCTGGTGCTGGATCTGGTCGTGCAGCTTGAGGATCGCGTCGATCAGCATCTCCGGACGCGGCGGGCAGCCGGGGAGGTACATGTCGACGGGTACGACGTGGTCGACTCCCTGGACGATCGCGTAGTTGTTGAACATGCCGCCCGAGCTGGCGCAGACGCCCATCGCGAGGACGTACTTGGGCTCAGCCATCTGGTCGTAAATCTGGCGGAGGACCGGAGCCATCTTGTTGCTGACGCGGCCAGCGACGATCATCAGGTCGGCCTGGCGCGGCGAGGGGCGGAAGACCTCCATGCCGAAGCGGGAGGAGTCAAAGCGCGGAGCGCCGAACGTCATCATCTCGATCGCACAACAGGCGAGACCGAACGTCGCGGGCCAGAACGAGGCCTTGCGCATGTAGCCGGCGAGGCCCTCGACAGTGGAGAGGAGCACACCGTTTGGCAGCTTTTCTTCAATTCCCACGTCGTGCCACCTTTTCGTTCGCCACTGTCAGTCCCATTCGAGACCTCCGCGGCGCCAGACGTACGCGTACGCGATGAACACCGTGATCATGAAGATGAACATCTCGATCAGTCCGAACCAGCCGAGCGCGTCAAAGGCGACCGCGAACGGGTAGAGGAAGATGATTTCGATGTCGAAGACGATGAACAGCATCGCGATGATGAAGTAGCGAACCGAGATCTTGCCGCCGCCTTCCGGCAGCGGGCTCGGCTGGATGCCGGACTCGTACCGGTCGAGCTTGGCTCGGTTGTAGCGCTTGGGGCCGGTGATCGGTGCGATGAGGATGCTGAAGATTGCGAATCCGGCAGCCAACGCGCCCAGCACGAGGATCGGCGTATAAACCGTCACGACACCTCCCGGGCTGAACCGACATCTATCGATGGATCGTGCGCTTGTGAATTGCTTCACAACGTGATCGCGGTCTCACCATACGCCCGGCAGATGCGGGATGTAACTTAGGTCACACTAAGTTCTGGCATCACGAATTCGCCAGCCCCACACCCTCGCGCGTTTGACGCAGTGCAGGTAGTTTCTTGGCCGAGGGACGGGAGTTCACCATGACGGAGCCGCATAGCCATCGGGGCGAGCCGCGCGACGAAGAGAACGAGGCGGAGTGGGAGCCGCACACGCCGGCGCACGTTGCCGGCGTTGAAGAGGCCGAAGAACAACCAGCCTGATCAGCGCAGGGTTGATCCCTTGGGCAGGTAGTTCGGTATGCCGCGCTCGCCCACCTCGACATCGAGGATGACGTGGTGAGCCCGCTTCTTGCTGATCGGTGACTGGTTCGCGACCAGCACCCGCGTTCCCAGGAACGTCGCATTGGACGCCCCGTCGAACGGCACCGGCGAGCCGTTCGCCCCCGTCAACGGGAACTTCGGGAATCGCTCGAGCTCTTTGCCCGTTGGAGACAGCACGACGAGCTGGTTCAGCGGGCCGACGTTCGCGACATAGATCTTGCCCGAGCGCCCAATCCCGAATCCGTCCGGAAGCTCGGCGGGCCGTGAAGTCCACAGCGTCTTGAGCGTGCCCGGCTTGCCGCCCGCGCTGATCGGGAGCGCATACAGGCGGCCCGACGGGGCATTTGCCAGCAGGCTCCCCACGGTCTGCTGGGTTATCAAGAACGACTTGCTGCTGGGTTGGTAGACGAGTCCAGTCGTTCCGAACCCAAGGACGTTGTCCAGCGCCTTGGAGCCGAACCACACCTTCGGCGTACCTCCCGTGGCCGGTAGACGCCAGATCACAGCCTGTCCGTAGTCCGTGATGTAAAGGGCTCCGTCGGGACCCCACGCTGCGTAGTTTGGAATGGCCTTGGAATCGCTGGAGTTGGGCGAGCACGGCGTGACCTTGGTCGAGCACAGTGGCAGGTCGGGCAGCGTTGCCTGGCGCTTGAATCGACCGGTCTTCAGGTCAAGGGTCATGACGGCGGACGTCGACTTCTCCAGAAGGACCAGGCGACCGCGAGCATCCTGGTTGGCCACCTGGATGCCGGGATGGTGCGCGAGATCCTGGCCGGGGACAGTCCACGATCGCAGCAACGTGCCGCCTGAGGTCCACTCAAACACCCGGGACGGCGTCTTGGTGCCAGCGTCATACGTGCCGGCGTAGACCCGGCCATTGGTGTGAACGAACACGTAAGCTGGCGTGCCCGGGTAGGGCACGTTCGAGAACACCCTGGTGTCCCACTTGTCCCGCGTCCCGGATGCGGCGGCTCCTGGAACCGCCCAGACCAGGGTGAGGCCAAGGACGACCGCCGACAGGCTCGCTACCAGTCGCTTCACAGCGCCTCCAACACTTCAGTTGCGGCTCGCTTGCCGGCTCGGACAGCGCCGTCCATGTAGCCGTTCCAGTACGTCGACGTCTCCGTGCCGGCCCAGTGAACGCGTTTGAATTGCGTATGAATTGCAGGGCCGAACGTGGTCATCGTTCCGGGGCCCATGATCGGGACCGGCCCGCCACCCGTCCAACGCTCTTTGGTCCAGTCCTTTTCGGTGTACTCGATCGGCTTCAGCGCCTTCGGTCCGAACATCTGGGCGAAGCCTTCCAGGACTGCCTGACGACGCGCTGCAAGAGACAGGCCCGCGTACTGCTTGTGGACTGACCCTCCGACGAAGGCGAGGAGTACACCGACCTTGCCGTCGGGTGGGGAGTTGTCGAACACGGTCCGAGTCGCGCCTGCGTCGGCGACGCCGGAACCACTGAGACCGTCGGCCCGCCAAAACGGTGTGGAATAGACGGCGTCACATTTCATCAGATCGCCCATTTCCCACTTCTTCAGAAGGGTGTGGCGGCGCGACGGCAGCTGCGGATACCAGTCAATGTCCAGCACTGTCGGGGGCGGCATTGCAACGATCACGCGCCGTGCGCGTACGGTTCCGCGGGTCGTGCGTACGAATGCCGCTCCGTCGCGCTGCTCGATCCGCGTCACCGCTGCAGCGAGGGCCACACGGTCGCCGAGCTTTTGCGCCAGACGCAGCGGGATCAGCTGTGACCCTCCGACGAACCGACTCTCTTGCGCCCCGCCCTTGGTGTTGGAGTTCAGCTCGAACGTGCCAGGAGTCCGCTCGTTGCCCGAGCACGCGATGTAGTGGATGACGAACAGCAGTGACAGCTGTGACGGGTCGGCACCAAACCCCGGCTGGGTCCACGCCTTGATGAGGTTCTCGACTGCGGCTGAGTTGAGCGTGTTCCGGTGGATGAACTCGCTCAGCGTCATCGAGTCCCACTTGGCCGCGTTGGGGTGCGACCACGGCGCGTCCACGGGCATCTCCGCGGCATATCCGTTGAGCCTGCTCAGCAGCAGGGCTGCGTCGATCAGGATCCACGGGTCAGGTGGAACTGTGCCGGAGTACAGCGAACGCCTGCCCTTGGAGATGTAGACGTTCTTGCCGTCGATGTACTCCGGGAAGGTCGCGACGTTCAACTCCTTGGCGAGGGCGAGGATGTGGTCCTGCGTGGGACCGACGAACGCACCACCGGCTTCGATCACGCCGCCGGCGTCAAGGCGGTGGTTGAGCAACCGTCCGCCGACGCGCTTGCGGGCTTCGACGACCAGAACAGACCGACCAGATCGCGCGACCTTCTGCGCAGCCACCAGCCCCGACAACCCTCCGCCGACCACGACAACATCGACCTTTTTGGGCAACGACCCCTGCAGAGTCGCCGCGGTGACAGGCCCTTCAAGGAGGCTGGTGCCGAGAGCACCCAGCCCGGTAGCGAGGCCGCCCTTGAGCAAGGTCCGACGGTCGAGAGTCATCTACTTCTCCTGCGTGGGTAGGTAAAAGATGAACATGTGTCAGGTTCAGGTTTGGATGCTACAGTGCGTTTGTGCCTGCTGTCACTGCTTTAACTGCCACCGGATCGAGTGGCCTACGTCGCACTCCGACCCAGACTCGTTCGCGCGAACGGGTCGAACGGATCCTGGAATGCGCGTCGGCCATCGTGGTTCAGCACGGCGTAGACGCGTTGAGCACCCGGGACATCGCAGTAGCCGCGGGCGTACCAATTGCCTCGCTGTACCAATACTTCTCCGACCGGGATGCGATCCTGCTCGCGCTGGTCGAGCGCGACACCCACGAGATGGACGAACAGGTCGCGCAGGACCTGGCCACCGTCGAGGATCTCTCGATCGCCGCACTCGTAGAGACCACCATGCGCGCGTACGTCAAGGTCTACGCCCGGCGCCCGGACTTCGTCGAGATCTGGCTCCGCGGCCGCACCAATGCCGCCATCTATGAATTCGGTCGCCAGCACAATCAGCGGACCGCCCAGGAGCTCCGCGCGTTCGCGATCGAGGCAGGGCTCGCTCGCACCGACCTTCCAGCAGCTGCGGCAGAGTTCGCCGTCGAGATCGGCGATCGATGCTTTCAGCTGGCATATGAGCACGATCTTGCTGGCGACACCTACCTGATCGAACAAGGCATCGTCATGGTGAGCGCCTACCTTCGCGGCTTCTCCAAATGATCGACTACCTCCCCGTACGCGACGCTGTCGCGACCGCGTGCCGCCGACTCGCCACCGAGGGCCTGCTGATCGGCACCTCAGGCAACGTCAGCGTCGTCGACTCGCAGACCGGCAATGTGGCAGTGACCGCGACAGGCGTGGTGCTCGCCGACTGTCGCGCGGAGCAGGTGAGCATCGTCGATTCGCAGGGTCGCCTCGTCGACGGTGACTTCCAACCCACCTCCGAGCTCGAGCTGCATCTCGGCGTGATCGCGGCGACGGGTGTCGGCGCCGTCGTTCACACACATGCTCCGGCCGCCACCGCGGTGAGCTGCGTACGAGACTCGCTACCGGTGATCCACTACCAGCAGCTTCTGCTCGGTGGTGAGATCGCCGTCGCCCCCTACGCAACCTTCGGAACCTCTGCGCTCGCTGACAGCGTCAACAGCGCACTCGCCGGGCGATCGGCGGTGCTCATGGCCAACCACGGAGCCGTCACGACCGGCGCCACGATCGAGCAAGCAGTCGAGAACTCGCTGCTTCTGGAATGGCTGTGCCGACTGCTGATCGACAGCTCAGCGCTCGGGAGTCCGCGATTCCTCGACGAGTCGGCCCAGGCAGCGGTGATTGAAGCGGCCATCAATCGAAGCTACGGAACCGTGCAGCCAGTGACAACGGACAACAAGGAGAACTGATGAACCACGTACCCGCGGTGATTGCGGCAGTCGGTGTCCATGTGCTCGACACCCACGTACTCCGGGTGGAGTCGATCCCCGCCAACTCTGACGGCGCGTTGGTCGACACGATCCGCATGTCACCTGCAGGCACCGCCGGCGGCACTGGACTCGTCCTGTCCCGCCTCGGTGCCGAGGTTCACAGCATCGGCGCGATCGGCGAGGACCCGATTGCCCCTGTCCTCACCTCGCTCCTTGCCAAGCACGGCGTCGACACGACCCGACTGATCCACAAGCCCGAGGTACAGACGTCGGCAAGTGTGATTCCGGTGCGTCCGAACGGAGATCGGCCAGCCTGGCATTGCGTCGGCGCCAACGGTGCCCTCACCCTCGATGACATCGACCTGTCCTCGATCCCGGGCCTGACCCACGTCCATCTCGGCGGTCCAGAGTTCTTGGGTGGGCCAGCCGCAGGCGAGCTGCTCGCCGCCGCACGGGCAGCCGGGTGCTCGACGTCCGTGGACATCCTGGCTCCCGGCGACGCAGACATGTTGGCCTGGATCGAAGACTGCCTGCCGCACGCGGACTACCTCTTGCCCAATGACGAGCAGGTCCTCGGTTTCACCGGAGCGACGGACCTTGAAGCCGGAGCACGCGAGCTGGTCGCCCGCGGTGCCACCTGCGTAGCCGTGACCCAAGGCGCCAAGGGCGCACTCGTCGTCACCGCCGACGAGACGATCACCGTGCCGGCATACGACGTCGAAGTCGTCGACACCACGGGCTGCGGAGACGCGTTCTCGGCCGGCTTCCTTCGCGGCCGTGGTCTCGGTCTCGATCTGCGGGCGTCGGCCGAGCTCGGGTGCGCCACTGCGGCACAACTCGTGTCTGGAGTCGGCACCGACGCAGGCGACTACGACCTGGCGAAAGTCCAGGAGTTCGCGCTCAACACGCCAACCCGTTGAATCAGCTGGGCTTGATCGAGTCGTGCAAAACGACGCCTGACTACGTACGCGACCAACGTTGGGCCCGGAGTGCATATCTGCGGTTGCCGTCCGCGTTGCCGAGAGAGAAACTGGAATTCACACGTTCACGAACGAGGTGACGGATCATGAATGATCCACTGCGAATTTCTATCGATACTGCCCACAACGAACTCACCGAGCATTTTGACGCTGCCACCGCCGCGGTGCGCAATCACCTTGGGCGACGCGAATCGATCCAGAAGGCCGATGCGTTCTTGATCCACGCGTGTCGACATCTCTCGGCTGTATGCGAGGTCATCCTTCCGGCCGCAAGGACCGAGCTACCTGGCGGCGAAGCCGTGGTCGATTCCTATGTCGACCAGGCCCGTCATACGGAGCAGGCGATCGTCCAGACCAAGCGGCGTCTCTACGGCGAGTCGCACACAGCCGATCTGCCGTGGTCACAAGTCTGGTCCGATCTGGGCACCGAGTTTCGACGGCTCATCATCCTCGAGGGCGACTTGGTGGCTGACCTGTCGATCCGACTCGATCCGAGGACCCGCGATGCTCTCGCCAGTCGGATGGGGCCGGTCGAGGCAGGCTCCCCGACACGTCCGCATCCCAACTCACCGCACACCGGCCGACTCGCCCACGCCAGTCGCCTCATCCTCGCAAGGACCGACCGGCTCTGGGACGCAGCAGAGGGACGCATCGTGTCTCACCCTGCGACCGACAAGCTCGCCTCGTAGCGCCCTGAATCAGCTGGGCTTGATCGAGTGGTGCAGGGCGACGATGCCGCCTGACAGGTTGTGCCAGTCAACCTTGCCCCATCCCGCCTCTGCCATGCGCAGCGCGAGACCCTTCTGGTCCGGCCACTCGCGGATTGACTCGGCGAGGTAGACGTACGACTCCGGGTTGGATGACACCGCACGGGCAACCGCGGGCAGCGCACGCATCAGGTAATTGCTGTAGATCGCGTCGAACGGCCCCCAGGTGGGCGTGCTGAACTCGCAGACCACGATGCGTCCGCCGGGTTTCGTGACCCGGAGCATCTCGCGCAGACCTTCGACTGGATCGTGGATGTTGCGGAGCCCGAACGAGATCGTGACGGCGTCGAACACGTCGTCGCCGAACGGCAGCTTCATGCCGTCGCCTGCCGCGAACGGCAGTCCAGGGCGCGCTTTCTTGCCGACTTCGAGCATGCCGATGGAGAAGTCGCACGGTACGACCGTTGCGCCAGCCTTGGCAAAGGGTTCGCTCGACGTACCGGTGCCAGCGGCCAGATCGAGGATCAGCTCGCCAGATCGGGGAGCAACCAGCTCGACGACGCGCTTGCGCCAACGGCGATCCTGACCCATCGACAGCACGTCATTGGTGATGTCGTACTTCTCGGCGACGCCGTCAAACATCTTGGCGACGTCGTGGGGCTCTTTGTCCAGACCGGCTCGAC
Source organism: Aeromicrobium sp. (assembly GCF_036675695.1). GTDB lineage: Bacteria > Actinomycetota > Actinomycetes > Propionibacteriales > Nocardioidaceae > Aeromicrobium. The sequence goes on along the minus strand of NZ_JAKFEL010000245.1, from coordinate 4,222 downwards.
TCACGCCCCAACCTTGCCACGGGTAGGCTCATTGGTTGTGAGCAACCCTGCCCTCGACGCTGCGGCTGAACCCCTGGTGGTCCGGTCCGAGCGCATCGATGACCCAGGTGAGTTGCTTGCGCTCCTGCCGCCCGACGACGCTCTCGCGTGGGTGCACGGCGGAGACGGACTCGTCGGTTGGGGCCGCGCTGCGGAGTTCCGTACGTCCGGACCTGCCCGATTCACAGAGGCCTCTGAGTGGTGGCGCGAGCTCGCCGCGCATGCCGTCGTACGCGATGAAGTAGACGTTCCCGGCAGCGGACTGGTCACCTTCGGCTCGTTCACCTTCAGCGACGATGCCGACGGCAGTGTGCTCATCGTCCCGGAGGTCGTGATCGGCCGGCGCGATGGCGTCGCGTGGATCACCGTCATCGGCCTTGGCATCACTGCGTCACCGGAGCTCACGACGACCCCAGCAGCTCCGCCCGCCGACGGCACCACCTTCGCCGACGGGCCCATCGACAGCGTGCACTGGCAGAGCCTCGTCGCTCAGGCCGTCAGCCGCATCGAAGCCGGCGAGCTCGACAAGGTCGTCCTGGCCCGCGACCTGGTCGCTTCCCTCGCCGATCCGCTCGACGTACGGGCACCACTGACCAAGCTCGCCAGTGACTACCCCAGCTGTTGGACGTTCCACGTCGACGGCTTCTTCGGGTCCACCCCCGAGATGCTGGTTCGACTTGAGCGCGGACTGATCACCTCGCGCGTTCTTGCCGGCACGATCCGCCGGTCCGGCGACGACGGTCGCGATCTTGCCCTTGCGGGCTCGCTGGCCCGATCGAGCAAGGATCTCGAAGAGCACGAGTACGCCGTTCGTTCAGTCGCCGAGGCACTGCTTCCGCACTGCACGAGCATGAACGTCCCCGAAGCGCCGTTCGTCCTGCACCTGCCCAATGTGATGCATCTGGCGACCGATGTCACCGGCGTGATCAAGGACGACGCAAGCGCCCTGACCCTCGCCGCGTCGCTGCACCCGTCGGCTGCCGTGGGCGGCACGCCAACACCTGCCGCTGTAGCTCTCATCGCCGAGATCGAGCAGCTCGATCGCGGCCGCTACGCCGGTCCGGTCGGTTGGATCGGCGCCTCTGGCGACGGCGAGTGGGGCATCGGCCTGCGTTCAGCGCAGATCGAAGACGACGGAAGCCAGGTACGACTGTTCGCCGGTTGCGGCATCGTCGCGGACTCCGTGCCCGCAGACGAGCTGGCCGAGTCCAACGCCAAGCTGATCCCCGTACGCGACGCTCTCACGCCCTAGGGCCTCGGTCACCGCCACACCTTCGCCTCGAGCGATTGGCCGACAATGCGCGCCGCGAGCAGCCGGTGCAGGCCGTCGAGGTGCCACCAGCCGTCACCGTCGCCAACCTCGGCAACACGTGCGGGCTTGATCGACTCCCCCGCATTGAGCTCGGTGAGGTAGTAGTTGACCTTCTCGACGCCGACGAACTGCTGTGGCGTCATCACCACGGTGTGCGGTTTGAGCGTGATCGTCTCGCCGGTCGCCTTCGGATTGTGGTCGTCCTTGAGCTGCAGGTTGCCGGAGTAGACAACGGCGAGCCAGAGCAGTCGCCGGGTGTTGACGACCTTCTCGCCGCCGGTCATGCGGATGAACTCGTTCAACCGCTCCATCGAGTCGTCATCGAGATCCGTCGGAGGTGGAGCGAGCTTGGGCCCGACCTTGGGCAGACGGACCATGACGTTCTAGCCGCCCAGGATCGGTGAGTCGTCGAGGCGTACGAGCTCCGGCCACCGCGGCTCGAGGTTGTCGCCAGAGGACTGACCGGTGAGCCGGCGCTTGACCCATGGACCAGCACTGGCACGCAGCCAGTGGGCGTGACCCGTGCTCTGTTGCACGAGTGAGAGCTTCTCCCGTTCTCCCAGCTCATGCGGAACAAGATCGTGCTCGATGCCGAGAGCGTTGAGGACCTCGATCGCCATGACTTGGTGGCCGGCACTCGACATGTGCATCCGATCGGTGTCCCAGAGGCGCGGATCGCGGTATGCGCGCATACGCCAGAAGTCGACCAGGGTTGCGCCGTGCTTGTCGGCGACGTGACGCACCAACTCGTTGTAGATCGCGAACCGCCCGCGCAGGGCTGCGAACACGGGAACACGGCCCGGGTCGTACGCCGTGAACACCACGAGGTGAGCGCCGGCTTCACCGAGACGACCGAGCGCCTTGTCGTATTCGTCGACCAACATGTCGAGGTCGATGCGAGGACGCAGCACGTCGTTGGCACCTGCATAGATGCTGACCAGGTCGGGATTCAACGCCAGTGCCGGTTCGACCTGCTCGTCAAGGATCGGGAGAAGCTTGCGACCGCGAATCGCGAGGTTGGCGTAAGTGAAGTCCTTGTCACGTTCGGCCAGCGCCTCCGCCATCCGATCGGCCCAGCCACGTACGCCGTTGGGCAGCGTCTCGTCGTCGTCGCCAACGCCTTCGGTGAAGGAGTCCCCCAGGGCGACATAGCGATGGAATTGCACGAGATTCATCTTAGACGGGCAATCCGAACCGATGATTCGCTCAGCTGTCGAGCAGACCTCGACGGCGGGCGATCGCGGCGGCTTCGGTACGGCCGCTGGCATTGAGCTTGGCGAGGATGTTGGAGACGTGAACCGACACCGTCTTGGTGCTGATGAAGAGCAAGGCGGCGATCTCGCCATTGCTCCGACCAGCGCTGACGTGGGCCAGCACCTCGCGCTCGCGCGGGGTCAGCTCATCGTCGGATCGCGATGCGCGTCCGCCGGACTCATCAATCTCGGTGAGGAGCGGCTTGGCGCCGAGCCGGGTCGCTATCTCGCGGGCCGACGCGCGTACGGCGCGGGCTTCTTCGTCCTGGCCGCTGGCTCGCAGGACAGCAGCCAAACGCACCGCCGATCGCGCCTGCTCGAAGGGCTGACCGACTGCGACGAAGCCTTCGACAGCCTCGCGCCACAACTTCAGCAAGTCAGCTTCGAGGGGTGCGTCGATGCCCGTGAGCCACCTGAGTCGAGCGCCCTCGGCGGCTACACGTGCCTGCCAAGCGAGGCCTTCGGGTCCAAAGGGCGGATAGGACGCAATGGTCTCGGCAACGTCTTTCTCGAGCTCGCCAGTGCGACGTACGAGCGCCGCGTGCTCGGACTTCGCGAGACGTGGAACAGCCGATGCGAACTGCCCGACGATCAGACCCGTCAGTCGCAGGCGTGCCGGGAACAGCCTGCCGTCCCATTCACGATCGAGGGTCTCGACGACGTCGTCATGAACTTTGAGCGCCGAGGTGAAATCGCCTGAATCTCCGTGGAGATCGATCAGTGCGGCGGCGCTGTGCACCGTCATGGCGACGTCCTTCTCCCAATACTCGCGGAGGCGTTGCTCGTTGGAGATCGCGGACACCTCGCCCCGGCCCGCCGCGACCTGCAGCGCACCTCCGGCCAGGATCGCCTCCGCAAGCATCGGCGCATCCGGGCCGGCCTTCCACAGCTCGACGGCGTCGTCCCAGCGTCCGCGGACGTAGCAGATGATCGCGGCGAACACCCGGCCGTCGAATCCGTAGGGCGCCCACGGACGGCCGGTCTTCACGGCACGTGACATCGCGGCGCGGAACGCCTGCTCAGCATCGTCGAGCTCCCCCGCGTTGTAGAGCACGAACGCGAGATTGTGCAGTCCGCGCAGCTCGCCGACGATGTTGCCGTCGGCGCGCGAGGTGGCGACCAGGTCGTTGTAGCGCTGCCGAGCCTTGTCGAGGTTGGCGCCGCCCGTACGCGCCACAAGACGGGTCAAGGTCGTCGTGACGTCAGCGATGACATGCGCGGCACCGAGCTCTTCGGCGAGTGCCGCGGCGAACTCGCCGCGCTCCATGGCTTCGTCGTCATTGCGCAGGTCGGAGGCAATGCGCGAGCCCAAGGCTTCAGCCTCGGCTCGCAGCACGGTGCGCTCGTCGCCGACAAGCGTGAGCGCTTCGACGCTTGTCGCCTGGGCTTCAGGGTCGAGACCCGCATAGAAGGCGGTGTTGCCGATCGCGAGGAGCAGACGTACGCGATCCTCTGTCGGCGCGTCTGCACGAAGCTGGCCGAGGTGATCGCGCAGTAGTGCGAGCGAGCGATAGAGGTGGCCAGCCGTGAGGACGGCATCCGCGGCAGCCACGACCAGCCCGACGACATCGGTGCCTTCGGGTGCCGCATCGACGATCTCGAGGGCGTTCTCGTAGTG
>NZ_JAKFEL010000035.1:0-26686 GCF_036675695.1 Aeromicrobium sp. | reverse complement strand
TGCGGTAAAGTTCCACTTCGGTACAAACGGGCTGTAGCGCAGCTTGGTAGCGCACCTGACTGGGGGTCAGGGGGTCGCAGGTTCAAATCCTGTCAGCCCGACGTTTGAGAAGAGGGCGGCTCATCGATGATGAGCCGCTTTTCTGTTTGTATTCGTTGCCGTACTTCTATTGTGGGCTGATGGCGACCAAGAGCAGCAAAGTCCCTGCGTTGGACCCGACCGCGCCGAAGGGCGCGTTCAAGAGGTCGATCGAGAAGCTGGCCAAGCGCCGGGCGGTGACCTGGTACCTCATCCACGTCGGTGGTCGCATCGATCCGATCCTGATGAAGATGAGCGGTGGGCGAATCAACACCACCGGCACAAATGCGGTGGTCGTTCTCAAGCACGTTGGTCGGAAGTCCGGCGCGGAGCGTCAGACACCACTGGTCTACTTCACCCACGGCGACGACGTCATCCTGATCGCGTCGAAGGGTGGAGCGCCGGAGCACCCGGCCTGGCTGCACAACCTCCGAGCCAACCCCGAGGTCGAGCTGTATGTCGGCAAGGCGGGCGGCAAGTACCGGGTGCGCGAAGCCGAAGGTTCCGAGCGCGAGAAGCTGTGGAGCCTGGCAACGCAGCTGAACAGCGGCTACGACGGCTACAAGGAGCGTGCTGGTGCTCGTGAGATCCCCGTTGTGGTCTGTACGCCGATTCCGGCCTAGCACTGACGCTCGTTCGATTTGCGCCCGGGGACGACGCTCGTGCGCCGTCGCGTGAGTGACACCTCGCCGAAACATCTACTCGCTAACCTCTGCGAGGGTGAGATACCAGCAAACCCTGCACGGCAGGACATACGCGTTCGACGGTCTCGTGGACCTGCTTGCCAAGGCCACTCCGATGCGCTCGGGAGACGTGCTCGCCGGGTGTGCGGCGCACAGTGATGCCGAGCGGGCAGCGGCGCGATGGGCGCTCGCTGATGTCCCGCTCAGCACCTTCCTCACCGACCATGTGGTCCCGCCGGAGACCGACGATGTAACGCGCCTGATCCTCGACACCCATGAGGTGAGCGCGTTCGCCGAGATCAGCCACCTGACGGTGGGCGGCCTTCGTGAGTGGCTGCTCGAAGTCGCCTCCGGCCCCGACCCGGCCGAGAGGCTCCGGCGAGTCGGGCCGGGACTTACCCCCGAAATGGTTGCTGCGGTGTCCAAGCTCATGCGGAACCAGGACTTGATCGCCGTAGGTGCCGCGACCGAGGTCGTGACAGGGTTCCGCACGACGCTAGGCCTGCCGGGGCGACTGTCGACCCGACTTCAACCGAATCATCCGACCGACGACCCCGCGGGAGTCGCAGCGGTGGTGCTCGATGGGTTGTTGATGGGTTCCGGTGACGCGGTCATCGGAATCAATCCCGCCTCTGACGACCCGCGTACGGTTGCGCGCCTCATCGCGCTCCTGGATGACATACGAGTCCGCTACGAGATCCCGACACAGTCGTGCGTGCTGACTCACGTCACCACGACTCTCGATCTGATGTCGTCTGGACACCCGGTCGACCTGGTGTTCCAGTCGATCGCCGGGACGCAGGGGGCCAATGCCGGATTCGGTGTCGAGCTCGCCATGCTCGCCGAGGCGCGTGATGCCGCGCGTGGGCTGGGCCGCGGCACGGTGGGCGACAATGCCATGTATTTCGAGACCGGTCAGGGATCCGCACTCAGCGCGGGGGCTCACCTCGGAGTCGGCGACCGTCCCGTAGACCAACAGACTCTGGAGGCCCGGGCCTACGGCGTGGCCCGGGCATTCGACCCATTCCTCGTCAACACTGTCGTCGGCTTCATCGGCCCGGAGTATCTCTATGACGGCAAGCAGATCGCCCGTGCGGGTCTCGAGGATCACTTCTGCGGCAAGCTCCTCGGCCTACCAATGGGTGTGGACGTCTGTTACACCAATCACGCGGAGGCAGACCAGGACGACATGGACACGCTTCTGACTCTGCTGGGAGTTGCGGGTTGCACGTTCGTGATAGCGGTTCCCGGTGCCGATGACGTCATGCTCGGATACCAGTCCACCTCGTTCCACGACGCGCTGTATGCACGACAGGTGCTCGGCAAGCGCGCAGCTCCAGAGTTCGAGGAGTGGCTGAAGAGCCTCGGCCTTCTCGATGACGAAGGTGGCGTGCGATCGGTCGACCCAGCCGCCAGCCCATTGCGTGCGTTGGGGGCGCGGGCATGAGTGACTTCTGGACCTTGCTCCGGGCCACGACTCCGGCACGAATCGGACTGGGTCGCGCCGGCACTGGTCTCACGACGCAGGCGGTGCTCGAGGCCGGCGCTGCTCACGCGCTGGCCAGGGACGCCGTCCACCTGCCGCTCGACGTACCTTCGATCGTCGCCGATCTCCGTGAGCTGGACCTGGGCGAGCCCACGGTGATCGCATCCGCCGCGCCGGACCGGGCTACGTACCTGACCCGGCCTGACCTCGGCCGCACGCCGGCGCCAGGCGTGCTCGACGAGCTTCGTTCGTCCGGGCAGTGCGACCTGGCGATCGTTGTCGCAGACGGGCTCTCTGCCACGGCTGTCACGACACATGCCGTATCACTGTTGGCAGAGCTGCTCCCGCTACTTGACGCGGCGACTGCCGTTGCTGCGCCCGTTGTTGCCACTCAGGCTCGGGTCGCACTTGGCGACCACATCGGAGCAGCTCTGGGAGCGCGCCTGGTGCTCGTCCTCATCGGCGAACGGCCGGGCCTGTCGAGCAGCGACAGTCTCGGCGCCTACCTAACCTGGCAGCCACGACCCGGCGTTCTGGACTCACGGCGCAATTGCGTGTCCAACATCCGTCCGCCCGCCGGACTCGACCACGCCACTGCTGCTCGCACGCTTGCTGCGTTGGTCGCCGGTGCGCGGCAGCTGGAAGCCACCGGCGTCAGTCTCAAGGCCGGCGCCTTCGGTCGACCGGAGATCGAGTTTGATCAAAAAGGTACGCACAGATAACACGGTCGAAACACGGCACCTGTTTCATGAGAGGTATCAACATCCACTCACAGAGAACGGAGCCAGTTTCGTGGAGACCACCTCCCAAGCACCCTTCAAGGTGACCGCTGACGCGTGGAAGGACCTTCCCAAGATGGCCGCGGACGAGTACCCGGGCACGGAGGGATTCATCGGCGATGTCTATGAGAACCCCGACAGCAGTGTCATGTGTAGTGGCTTCTTCGAGCTCAAGCACAGCGACGCACCGCTCTTCTACGAATACGAGTACGACGAGATGAAAGTCGTCCTCGAGGGCGAGTTCCTGCTCGAAAACAAGGAGACCGGGCAGACCCAAGTCGCGAGGGCCAAGGACGCAATCTTCTTCCCGAAGGGCTCGAAGATCTACTTCAGCACGCCGTCATATGCGCTCGCGTTTTACACCGGCCACCGCGACGCCAGCCTGCTCTGAGACGAGTCGATATGCCGAAGCTTGAACACACGAGCGTTCCGCTGTGGGCGGCGACTGGTGGCCGGGTGGCCGAGCCCGACCACAGTGGGAGTTCCTACCTGCTCGTCGGCGTCGGAGCTGACGGGCGTCAGGCGGTCGCGACCTGGGTGGCTGACCTGCCGGGGCACATCGTCGGCCAGGTCCTCGGCGACGATGCAGACTCCGTGCGTACGGAGCTGGCTGTGGCGCTCACCGACGCACGGGTGGGCGTACGGGTTCGCATCGCCGGGCCAGTGAGCTCGTGTCTCACGCTTCGCGGTGTTGCTGTGAGTGTCGGTGCCGAAGACGACGAGCTTCACCTTGCCCCGACCCAGCGTGACGCGGTTGAGGTGTGGTGTGTCCACTGCAACGCGACGTCGCTCGCTGATGTGGCAATCGGCGACGTGCTGCCATGCGGTGGTTGCGACCGCAGCTTGCTCGTCTATCACCACGTGTCGCGCCGCACCGGTCAGTTTCTTGGATTTCAGGTCGACGCCGAGACTCGCGCGGGCAAAATGACCGAGGAGATCGCATCGTGACGACACTAGAGCTCGTCGTCACGGCACTCGACGACTCGGTGCCGGGCATTCGCAGCATGACGCTGGCGGCCGCGGACGGGAGCGAGGCGCTGCCCACCTACGTGCCCGGCAGTCATCTGGTTGTGGAATGTGGCGGCCGCGCCAATGCGTACAGCCTGACGGGTGACGCGGTGCGCCCGGCGACCTATTCGATCTCTGTGCTTCGGCTCGACGGGGGCGCCGGCGGCTCCCGGTGGATCCACGATGAGCTGTCGGTGGGGGATCTGGTCGAGGCAAGACTGCCGCGGAGTGCATTCGCACCTGCCAACAAGGCCACCCGCCACGTACTGGTGGCCGGAGGCATCGGCGTGACACCGATCCTGTCGCATGTACGTGCGGCCGATCAGTGGGGCCGCGACATGCAGGTGCTGTACGCGCACCGTGAAGGCCACGCCGCCCATGTCGAGGAGCTGCGCGAGCTCGCCGGCGACCGGCTCGAACTCTTCACCGACCAGGCCGAATTCGTCGCGAGGCTGGCGGAAGTCCTCGTCGCGCAACGACTTGGCACCCACCTGTACGTCTGTGGACCCGCCGCAATGATTGACCACGTCCTTGCGAGCGCCGCTGACCTTGGCTGGCCGCCATCGCGGCTTCACGCGGAGCGGTTTGGCATTGACGTGCTCGATCCCGGTGAACCGTTCACAGTCACGCTCTCTGCAAGTGGCACGACGATCGAAGTGCCGAGCGGGACGAGCCTGCTCGAGGCACTTCTGGACGCCGGCCACGACATCCCGAACCTGTGTAGGCAAGGGGTGTGCGGCGAATGTCGCATCCCGGTGGTCGGTGGCAAGCCGTTGCATCGTGACTTGTTCCTCTCCGACGGCGAGAAGGAGGCGGCCGATGCGCTGATGTGCTGCGTCTCCCGCGCCGAGGGACCCGGCCTCGAGGTGGCCCTCTGATGAGCCTGACTGTGCCAGCTCCGACCAACCCGGCCGATTCCCTGATCGCGGGATTCCCGTTCCCGTTCGTCGAGGACCGATACCGCTACAGCACCAACGTCTCGCCCTCTCCGAGCCCGGTGACCACACCAGCTGGCCAGTGGGGCGCTGCGGTCGTGGACATGGACGGTGAGTACGAACGTGAGCTGGTCGAGCGCAAGCAGATCCTCGCCAAGGACCCAGGCCGACACGTCGTACTCCCGCACATGCGTGGCGCGGCCTGGGATGCGCTTCTCACGCTGATGCACGAGATGGCCGTGGCCTACCCAGACCGGATGTCACTCACGCGTACCGGACCGCTGCGCTGGCTTTGGGAGAACCGGGTGCTGGACGAGTCGCTCGAGTTCACGTACGGCGACGAACGAACCGTCCCTGATGAACCGCTCGGCTACATCGCTTCGCAGGTCCAGGACGACATCGTGCTCCTGGACCAGCGCGCCGATCAGCTGTGGGGCGACGCCGGCGTGGTGACCTTCGCAGCGGACTGGAGCTTCGGCTTCGACGTCGGCATGAGCTTCCTCGAGATCCATGGCCCAGTGCCGAGACTGCGTGAAGAAGGGGTCATCACCCGCGCCCACGAGTTCCTCAAACGACTCCAACCGCACCAGCCTTACCGACGGACCAATTGGACTCTCACGATCGGTCGGCGCCTCGACGTCTCCACCGAGCTCTATCCGGAGTGGGGCCCTGACCGCGAGATGATCCAAGAGGTCAATGACGCGGAATTCGGCCAACTCGTGAATCTGCGCGTCGAGGTACAGCACCTGATTCGGCTGCCGGAGTCCGGCGCGATCATGTTCCTCATACGCACCTACATGCTCCCGTTGGAGCAGCTCGCAACGATTGAGGAGTGGCGCGTTCGTACGGCCGAGGTGCTCGCTGAGCTGCCTGAAGACATCGCCGACTACAAGGGCATCATCAAGTACAGGGACAGGGCAGCCGCCTGGCTGCGGGATTCCGGGAGCGCTTCATGAACGCCGGGCTGGACCTGGCGGCGGCGTCTTACCTTGTCGTCGCGATTGGCTCAGACCCGCTGACAGCTGAGGTGGCTCAGTCGTGGATTGCGGAGGCCGAGAGCGTTGCACCGACGACCCTGGTCGTGCTCGACTCGATGGCCGCGCAGCCTGACCGAGAGGTGCTCGCCGACATGCTCGTTCGAGCTCGCGTCGGCGTACGTGTCCTCATCGCCGGCGGCAGGTACGACGTGTTGCAGGCCCTCGCCTTCGCTCGCGAACACGGCACCTTGGCGTACGAGCTGGACAGTCGGGTGACGCACGAGCGCGACCTGCCTGTCTATTGCGCGCACTGCCGCGGCACACATCGAGTCGCGGCCACCCCAGGTGGCGAAGTGGCCTGCCCAGGTTGCCGTCGCCAGCTCGAGGTGCACGAGCACCACTCCGCCGTACTGGGGAGCTATCTCGCCTCAGCTGCCCAGGCGCGGGAGCTGACCTCATGACGGCAGTCGCAGTGGAGCGCGGCGGCTCACGACACCTGCATCCGGCCTACGAAACTGCCGCACGCCATTTGAGGGTCGTGCGAGTTGTTCATCTGACGGAAACGATCACCCACTTCGATCTGGCCGATCCCGGCGGAGGGATCCTGGCGGCCTACCAACCGGGCAGCCATCTGATTGTGAGCGCTGGGGAGAAACGCAACGCCTATTCGCTGGTTGGCGACGGACTGAACCCCACCACGTACGGGATATCGGTCATGCGCCGAGGCGACGGCGGGGGCTCGGACTGGTTGCACGACAACGTCACGGCCGAGGACCTGCTGGAGGTTGAAGGGCCACGGTCGATGTTCGCGCCGATCCTGGGGCAGCGACATGCGTTGCTCGTTGCTGGCGGGATCGGAGTGACTCCGGTCCTGTCCCACGCCCGTGCGATCTCCCGGGCGGGTGGAACCGCCGATGTCATCTACTCCTACCGACCCGGTCACGCTGCTCATCTCGAAGACCTGGAGGTCCTTGCCGAACAACCCGGCATCACCCTCTTTGCGGTGACAACGGTGGACGAGACGCTGGCATTGCTCACCGATCGCTTCGCTGATCAGCCGCTGGGCACTCACGCCTACGCATGCGGGCCGATGGCGATGCTGGAGAGCTATCAGCAACTCGCGGCGACGGCTGGCTGGCCGAAGGCGAGAGTGCACCTCGAGCGGTTCGCAGCCCCTGAGCAGGATCCGGGCAGTCCGTTCACTGCGACCGTCGCGTCGACCGGCCAGACGATCGACGTTCCGTCCGGGGTCTCGCTCCTGCAGAGGCTCGTGGACCACGGCGTGCCGGTGCCGAGTCTGTGCCGCCAAGGTGTGTGCGGCGAGTGCCGAATCCCTGTCAGAAGCGGGGACATCGTGCATCGCGACCTGGTGCTCTCTGACGAGGACAAGAGTCGTGGGGACGCGATGCTCTGCTGCGTCTCGCGTGGATCCGAAGGATCGAACATCGAGGTGGAATTGTGACTGTCGAAACCCGCTCCACGCAGTTGACGCCCGCCGCTGCGGCCTACCTGTCCCAACCGGTTGACCACTGCGCAACGCTGCCGTGGCCGTTTCCCGACGACCTGGCGGAGTTTCGCTACAGCGTCAACGTCGACCCGGCCATGGTGTCGCGACCGACTGCAGCAGGCGAGTGGGGCCGAACCATCGTTGACCTCGGCGGCGCGGAGTACGTCGAAATCATGGATGACCGCCGACGGATTCTCGATCAGGACCCGGATCGGGTGAAACTGAGGCCCGGCATGGAGCTGGCTGCGTGGGACCTGCTGCTCTACTACTTCCGCGATCTTGACAGGTCGTACCCCGAGCTGATGCACCTCACCGAAGGCGTCGACGGTGACCCGCTCCGGTTCCACTGGCGAAACGATCTGCTCGGCACGGATCAGGTATTCGTGCTGGGGGAGTGGGACTCGATTCCCTACGGACCGTTCGAGTTTCTCGCCCGCGAGGTGCCCGACGACCTGCTGCTCGTCACCGAGCGCGACGGCCGGCTCTACTTTGACGCCGGCGCCGTCACCTTCGCAGCCGCCTGGTCGGTCTCGTTCGACGTCGGTATGGACATGTACGAGATCCACAACCCCGTGCCGCGATTGACGAACGAAGGGATCACCGCCCGGGCGGAGCAGTTCCTCATGAGACTGCCAGCGGACAAGGTCTACCGGCGGGTCAACTGGACCCTGTCGGGGTCCGGGTCGCGCAAGCTCGACGTGAGCCTCGAGGAACTGCCCGAATGGGGTACCGACATCCCCGCCCTCGTGCGGGACGGCCGCTGGGGCGAGCTCCAGCTGCGGATCGAGGTCGAGCACTTCATCCGACTGCCCATGACCGGCACGGTCACGTTCAACATCCGTACCCACATGGCTTCCCTCGCCGAGATCAAGGCCTTCCCGGTCTGGGCGCGGCAACTGGCGACCGTCATCGAGGAGCTGCCGGAAGAACTCGCGACATACAAGGGCTTTGGGGACTACCGGCACCACGTCGTGCCGTGGTTGCGGACCTGAACTCGCTTCCTCACGACGACAACGACCTACAGGACATCTACTAGAAATTGGAGCCAGACCATGGAGACGCTTCGGGAGCTCGCCGAGCAGGCGAACACCTCGTTCATCCTCGCGCTGTTCGTTGACCTGCGGGGCAAACCCTGCGCCAAGCTGGTGCCGGTCGAGGCCGTCGACCAGCTTGCCAATGAGGGCGTCGGTTTCGCCGGGTACGCGGTTGGCGCGCTCGGACAGGAGCCGAAAGACCCCGACGTGATGGCTATGCCCGATGTCGCATCGTTCACCCCGATCCCGTTCGTCAAGGAGGGTCTCGCGCTCGTGCACTGTGACCCGCACGTGTTGGGCGCGCCATGGCCGTATGCCCCGCGGGTGATCCTCAAGTCCGTGATCGCGAGAGCGGCCGAGATGGGATTCCAACCGTGGGTCGGAGCTGAGGTCGAGTACTTCTTGGTACGCAAGGCAGAGGACGGGAGCATCGAGACCGCGGATCCCGCAGACGACGCGGCGCAGCCCTGTTATGACGCACGCGGCGTGTTTCGTATGTACGACCATCTGACCTCCATCTCGACCGCGATGAACCAGCTCGGCTGGGGCAACTACGCCAACGATCACGAGGACGGCAACGGGCAGTTCGAGCAGAACTTCGAGTACGCCGACGCGCTGACCACCGCCGATCGTGTCGTCACGCTTCGCTACCTGCTCTCCGTGATGGCCAGCGAGCGGGACATGATCGCCACCTTCATGCCGAAGCCGTTCTCCGATCGCACCGGCAGCGGGCTGCACCTGCACCTGTCCCTCACGTCCAACGACGCGCCCGTCTTCCCGGGAGAAGACGAGTCTGGTCTTGGTCTCTCCTCGACGGCCTACAGCTTCGTCGCAGGCATCCTCGAGCATGCGCAGGCGTTGCAGGGCCTGATCGCCCCGACCGTCAACTCTTACAAGCGGACTGGCGCGGTCTCCACCGCGTCGGGGGCATCGTGGGCGCCTCGGACGCCTACATACGGAGGCAACGACCGGACTCACTACATCCGGGTGCCGGATGACCAGCGCATCGAGATGCGCGGCGGCGATGCTTCTGCCAACCCCTACCTCGCCGTTGCGGGCGCGCTCGGTGCCGGTCTCGACGGTATCGCCCGCGGCGCACATCCGGGTCCGATCGGTAGCGGGCCCGAGGGCGAACTGCCCAGCACCCTGCTCGAGGCCATCGACCTGATGGCAGCCGATCCAGTCGTATGTGGCGTCCTCGACGCCGTAGGTCCGGGGGTGGCGGACTATTTTGCCGCTCTCAAGCGGGACGAATTTCGCGAATACCACGCCGCCGTGAGCGCGTGGGAGATCGACCGCTACCTCACTGCCTTCTAGTTGCCGTTGGTCTCGAGGCTCGCGCTGACGGCGCAGTCGGATCGTGACCACAAGAAAGGAAAACCTATGTGCGGGATCGTGGGATTGCACCTCCGCAACCCTGAGCTCTATCCGAGGCTGGGCGAGCTGCTCACCGGCATGCTCTGCGAGATGGAGGACCGAGGCGCCGACTCAGCCGGTGTCGCGGTGTACGGAGACCCGACGTGGACTCCGGCCGGGCAGGGCGCTGTCTCGCTGCTCGACGTCTCGGTTGGACCAGACGAGGCTGCGGCGGCCGTCGGCGACGTGCTTGGTGTTGGGGTGAGCATTCAGATCCTGGGTACGACGTACCTCCTCACAGCGGACGTCGACAGCGAAAAACTACTCGGAGCCGCGAAGTCAGCGCTGCCAGAGGCGCTGGTCGCCGGGTTCGGCACCGATCTCGCAGTCCTCAAGGGTGTGGGTCACCCTCGGGTCCTTGCCGATTCGTGGGGACTCGCCGGCGCCCAGGGCTGGCAGGGTGTCGGACACACCCGGATGGCGACCGAATCTGCCGTGACGCCGGCGGGTTGTCACCCGTACGCTGTCGGCCCGGATCAGTGCCTGGTGCACAACGGATCCTTCGCCAACCACGCCACGATTCGCCGGACCCTGCGAGCCGACGGGATCGTGTTCGACAGTGAGAACGACACCGAGGTTGGCGCCCGGTTTGTGGCTCACCAACTCGCGCAGGGTCGGAACGTCGAGACTGCGTTGAAAGAACTGTGCGCGACGTTTGACGGCTTCTACACGCTGGTCGTGTCCAACCACGACAGCTTCGCAGTCGTGCGGGACGCGATCGCGTGCAAACCGGCCGTGATCGCCGAATGCGACGACTGGGTCGCGATGGGCAGCGAGTTCCGGGCTCTGGCGCACCTTCCCGGTGTTGAGAGTGCACGAATCTGGGAGCCGGAGCCGGAGGTGATCTACGCATGGACGCGATGATCCATACAACGTACGACCTCACCGTCACCCCGCTTCGGGAGGTGAACGCGGCACTCCACGCCCCTGATCTGGCAGGCGAGATCGTGATCTCCCAGCCGTTCGGCGCCCACAACGTGGCGGTTGGTGTGAATGCGCCGGTGAAGATCACCATTGAGGGTCACGTCGGCTACTACGCGGCAGGTATGAATCAGCAGGCCGAGATCACGATCAACGGCAACGCCGGCACCGGCGTCGGCGAGAACATGATGAGCGGCACCGTTGTCGTCAATGGCAGCGCATCGCAGAGCGCCGGTGCCACAGCCCACGGCGGACTCCTGGTTGTGGATGGCGATGCGGCGGCGCGGTGTGGCATCTCGATGAAGGGAGCCGACATCGTGGTCGGCGGCGATGTCGGTCACAGCAGCGCGTTCATGGCGCAAGCGGGCCGACTCGTGATCCGCGGCAATGCCGGTGACGGGCTCGGTGACTCGATCTACGAGGCACGCATCTACGTACGTGGCGAGGTGGCATCGCTCGGTGCGGACTGCGTTGCGAAACCAATGCGGGCCGAGCACCTCGAGGAGCTTGCGGGGTTGCTGAAGGCCGCTGGCTACGAGGACGACCCGGCAACCTACACGCGGTACGGGTCCGCCCGGAAGCTCTACCACTTCAATGTCGACAACACGTCGGCGTACTAGCCCGGAAGGACACGCATGACGAAGGAGAACTGGGGCCTGCGCGAGAGCGCGACCTTCGACCGGGCCGCGATCGCTGCGATCCAGCGGGCGGCCGAGACCGGGGTGTACGACATCCGGGGGTGGGGTGCAAAGCGTGCGCTCCCGCATTTCGACGACTTGCTGTTCCTCGGAGCCTCGATGTCCCGATATCCACTCGAGGGCTACCGCGAGCGCTGCGGCACCGACGTGGTGCTTGGTGCCAGGCATGCGAAGTACCCCCTCCACCTCGATATCCCGGTCACGATCGCAGGCATGTCGTTTGGTGCGCTGTCCGGTGCGGCCAAGGAAGCGCTCGGTCGGGGCGCTTCGGAGGCCGGAACCTCGACGACGACCGGCGACGGCGGCATGACGCCTGAGGAGCGCGGGCAGTCCAAGCATCTCGTCTACCAGTACCTCCCATCTCGCTATGGGATGAATCCAGACGACCTCCGCAAGGCCGATGCGATCGAGATCGTGCTCGGTCA
This sequence comes from Aeromicrobium sp., assembly GCF_036675695.1. Taxonomy (GTDB): domain Bacteria; phylum Actinomycetota; class Actinomycetes; order Propionibacteriales; family Nocardioidaceae; genus Aeromicrobium. The sequence continues at coordinate 14,739 of NZ_JAKFEL010000035.1, read as the reverse complement.
GGGCGCCAAACCTGGCGGCGGTGGGATGCTCTTGGGGCAGAAGATCTCGGAGCGAGTCGCTGGGATGCGCACGCTGCCAGTGGGCATCGACCAGCGCAGCGCCTGCCGTCATCCCGACTGGACCGGACCCGACGATCTGACGATCAAGATCAATGAGCTGCGAGAGATCACGGACCACGAGAAGCCGATCTTCGTGAAGGTCGGTGCGACTCGTACGTACTACGACGTCAAGCTTGCAGTCCACGCTGGCGCCGACGTCGTGGTCGTCGACGGCATGCAGGGCGGCACCGCCGCCACCCAGGACGTGTTCATCGAACATGTCGGTATTCCGACACTGGCCGCAGTCCCGCAGGCAGTGCAGGCACTTCAGGAACTCGGTGTGCAGCGCGAGGTCCAACTGATCGTGTCGGGTGGCATCCGTACCGGTGCTGACGTCGCCAAGGCGATGGCACTCGGCGCAGACGCGGTGGCTATCGGTACCGCTGCGCTGATCGCACTCGGCGACAACGACCCGAAGTATGCGGACGAGTACGAACAGCTCGGCTCCAAGGCCGGGTTCTATGACGACTTCCAGGACGGCCGTGACCCGGCCGGCATCACGACGCAGGACCCGGTACTGTCGGCGCGGTTCGACCCCGTTGAGGGCGGACGCAAGCTCGCGAACTACCTGCGGGTGTTGACCATGGAAGCGCAGACCATCGCCCGCGCGTGCGGCAAGGCGCACTTGCAGCACCTTGAGCCTGAGGACCTGGTCGCGATCACGATCGAGGCGGCTGCGATGGCCCGGGTCCCGTTGGCAGGTACGAACTGGGTCCCCGGCCAGGGAGGCTTCTGATGCCCTCGGTGGCTGCCGAGAGCGCCGAGGTCGTGATCGTCGGCGGTGGGCTGGAGGGCGCAGCGGCAGCTTGGGCACTGAGCCAGCGAGGTATCACCGACGTCGTCGTCCTGGAACGCTCGACGGTCGGGGCAGGCATGACCGGTAAGTCCTCGGGCATCGTGCGCTGCCACTACGGCGTGAGCTCGCTGGCCGCGATGTCAGCCGTCGGACTCGAGGTATTCGAGAAGGCCGAGGAGATATTCGGGGTCGACATCGGATTCCGGCAGACCGGCTACGTGGTCGGTGTGGGGGAGCCGAATGTCACGAACATGCGAGCCAGTCTGGCCGCGCAGCGCGCCGTGGGCGTACAGACCGAGGAGATCGACCGGTCTGACGTAGCGAAGATGTGGCCCGTCGCCGACCTGGAGCCGTTCGCTGCGTTCGGCTGGGAGGCACGCGGTGGGTACGGCGATGCCTATTCGACTGCGCAGGCGTTCGCCGCTTCCGCACGGGCAGCAGGAGTGAGGATTCGCCAGGGTGCGCTCGTTACCGGTTTGGTGGTTGAGCACGACCGAGCCACCGGCGTACGACTTGCCGACGGGACGACGATCGCTGCCGGCACAGTGGTGGTGGCAACCGGAGTCTGGACGCAACCTTTGCTCGCGCGGTACGGAGTTGACGTACCGATCAGAGTCCACCGCGAACAGATCGTGATGATCGCCACTGGTGTGGACATTGGTCCGGTGCCGGTGTTCTCCGATCTGGTGTCGCTCCAATACGTGCGTCCGGATGTGGGAGGAGAAATCCTCTTTGGCAACAGCGATCTGTCCGAGCCCGAGATCGTGGACCCGGACGACTACCTCAACCGAGCCAACGACGAGTTCGTGGACCTCACGGTCGACAAGATCAGTGCGCGCTTTCCTGGGCTGCCGGACGCGTCGATCAGCAGCAGCTATGCGGGCTGCTACGACGTGACGCCGGACTGGAATCCCGTGATCTCGAAAACCGATGTGGCCGGGCTCATCGTGGCGGCGGGCTTCAGCGGACACGGCTTCAAAATTGCGCCTGCGGTCGGCCGCTTGGTCGCCGACCTCGTGGTCGAGGGACGAAGCAGCGATCCGAGGATCCCGGAGACCGACTTCAGGTTGTCCCGGTTCGCCGAGGGCGAGCCGCTGACGACACAGTTCCCGTACGTCGGCGCCGGTGAGATGCGATGACCAGCCTCCCGGGCCTGGCAGCGGCGCTGGAATAGGGTTGGCGTCGTGACTACGGAACGCGAAGGCCTGATCCGGAATGCGACCGGGATCGCTCGCGACCGAGAGCCTGGGGCGGCGACCGAAGAGCTCGAGCTCCAGATGGCAATCGCAGCCAACGTTCGCGCCGTGCGTCAACGCTACGACCTGTCGGTGACCGAGCTTGCTGAGCGGATCGGCATCTCCAAGGCGATGCTGTCCAAGATCGAGAACGCGCAGACCTCGTGCAGCCTCGGCACCCTCGCCCGCCTTGCGACCGGCCTGGACGTCCCGGTGACGGCGTTGATCCGAGGCGGCGATGCCGAGCGTGAGGCTTCGCTCACCAAGGCCGGCAGTGGACCCGCGATCACGCGAAACGGCACCAAGCAGGGCCACTCGTACGAACTGCTCGGCGCTCTTCGCGGCGAGCACAAACGACTCGAGTGCCTCATGGTGACATTGTCGGAGGACAGTGAGGTCTATCCACTGTTCCAGCACCCTGGCACGGAGTTCATCCACGTCCTCGAAGGCGTCATGGATTACAGTCACGGCCGATCTGTCCACCGGATGGAGCCTGGCGACTCTTTGACCCTTGACGGCGAAGGCGCCCATGGCCCGGTCGCGCTCATTGAGCTGCCGATCCGGTTCCTCTCGGTGATTGCGTTCCCCGACGACATCTAGTGGTGCGCCCTGCCCGCAAATAGTCACTCTTGGTGGACGCTGTTAATTCCCAGTGTTCACGGAGACGTTACAACACGGTGATCGGGCGTCATTCTCGGACGAATAATCTCGCGGTGAAGCACGGGCAACGGAGCCCTTGCTCGACATCCTGTCCCACTACCGTGGAGGTAACCCGTGTCACCCGAGGACACTCTCGCATCGATGGAGTCGGTCATCACCGATCTCTTCTACTGGGTCTCGATTGCCCTGATGATCGCGATCCACGCCGGCTTCCTAGCCTACGAAGTCGGCGCCTCACGATCCAAGAACGTACTGGCCTCGGCCATGAAGAACCTTCTGACCTTCGCGGTCGTGATTTCGACGTTCTTCTTCTTCGGCTGGTGGTTCTACTACGCGTTCCCGCAGTTCCCGGTCGGAGCGATCGACTTCACCGGCGCCAAGGACTATCTGCCATGGGCTGAGATCTCCGGCCCGAACACGACGTCTGTCAACGGCATCTTCTGGGGAGCTTTCGCACTTTTCGCTGCTACCACCGGTTCGATCATGTCCGGGGCGGTTCTCGAACGGATCCGTACCAGTGCGTTCTTGGTTCTCACTACGGTTCTCGGCTCGGTGGTCTGGATCATTGGCGCCGCCTGGGCGTGGCACGGAAATGGCTGGCTGCTCACTGAGTGGGGTTGGCACGACTTCGGCGCCGCCGGCTGCGTGCACCTCATCGCGGGTGCGTTCACCCTTGGCGTGCTAATCAACCTCGGCCCGCGCATAGGCCGATTCGTCAACGGCAAGGCAGTCACGATCCCGCCGCACAACCTGCCGCTGACGATGCTGGGACTGATGCTGATCTTCATCGGCTTCTTCGGCTTTCTCATGGGCTGTGTGGTCTACACAAACTCCGGCTACTTCTCGATCTTCGGCAACCCGACGAACCTGTCGGCGATCGCGTTCAGCACCTTGATGGGTCTCGCGGGCGGCATCATCGGCGCGTATGTGAGCTCGAAGGGTGAGCCGTTCTGGACGATCTCCGGCGGCCTCGCCGGGGTCATCTCAGTTGCACCAGGTATGGACCTCTATCACCCGGCCCTGGCATTCATCATCGCCGTTGTCGGCGGATCGCTGATTCCGCATTTCGGCAAGGTGATCGAGAAGTTCGGCATCGATGACGTGGTCGGCGCGGTCACGGTGCATGGCGGCTGCGCGGTCTATGGTCTGGTCGTCTCCGGGTTCGTGCTCTGGGGTTACCCGAATATCGAGGGCATCCCCGACGTCAACCCGCTCGGTCAGATCGGTGGGACTGTCGTCCTTGCACTCCTCGGATTCGTGCCTGGCTATCTGATCTCGCTCGCGCTCAAGAAGGCCAACCTCCTGCGGATACCTGCAGAGGTTGAGCTTGCTGGACTCGACCTGAGCGAGGTACCGGCGACGCCGTACCCCGAGGGCATTCCGGTCACCACAATGAATGGATTCAAGAACGGCACTGCCGTCAAAGAGGAGGTCACCGTATGAGCCCCATCAGTGATTGGGACACCCCCGGAGCCGTCTTTACCGGGGCGGATTCCACCGCACTGCTCGTGGTCTTCGTCGTTCTCGGCATGCTGGCCTTGATCGGGTTCATGGCGAGGATGCTGCAGCATGAGAACCATGCCTACGCGCAGATGATCAACCATGAGCCGGTCGAGCGGGGCCCCGCCGCGGAGGGTGAGCCGCCGGTCTACTGATCGCGTGAAGTTGGCGGGCGGCCCGGTGTGACCTCGAATAGAGGCGCATCGGGCCGTTCGGCGTCTCGTACGTGCCTTCAGCAGATGGGTGCTGCTGTCGTTCTGATGGTCTAGCGACCGCGCAGTCGATCGAGGGCCCGGCGGTCGCGCTTCGTCGGACGGCCCGCTCCTCGATCGCGGCGCGGCATCACAGTCCGCTCTTCCTTGGGCGGAGGCGGGGGAGTGTGGTCCTCGTAGCAGGTCACCGCGATCGCGGCGCCGACGCGTTTCACGATGATGCGCGTGACAACCAGGATCCGTAGGCCGCCATCGGTGAGTGCCTCGACACGGTCGCCGACGCACACGGTCTGCGCTGGCTTCGCCTTTGCTCCGTTGACCTTGACGTGGCCGGCCCGGCAGGCGGCTGATGCCAACGAACGGGTGCGATAGAGACGTACGGACGAGGTCCATACGTCTGCGCGCGTACCGGTGGTCATACGAGCAGCCTAGGCTGGTCCCATGGCAGCCGACGACATCGAGACCGTTGAGATCACCGGAGACATGATCCGTCTCGGCCAGTTCCTCAAGTTCGCCAACTTCGCCGAGTCCGGCGCTCAGGCCGGCGCCATGATCCAGGGCGGAGACGTGTTGGTCGACGGTGAGATCGAGACACGTCGTGGCCGTCAGCTCGGCAAGGGCATGCTCGTTGAGGTGCAGCTGCCCGGCGAGACACTCGCCGCTCGTGTCGGATGACGTGGTGACAGATCGCGCGATCGAGATCATCGCCGATCGCGACCGGCCAGGAGCGTTCATCCTGCGGATTGACGGGACTGACCAGTCCTACGTCGACCTCGACGATCCGCTCCGGCTTGAGTTCGACTACGTCCAGCGCATCGTCGACGTGATCGATGCGCACGGCGTTCCTGGCTCACCGCTGCGGTTCGTACACGTCGGCGGCGCTGGTATGTCCGTGCCGCGCTATGTCGCCAGCACACGACCGACGTCGGCGCAGATCGTCCTCGAGCCCAACGAGTGCGTCACGGCCCTCGTGCGTGAGCAGCTTCCACTCCCGCGCCACAGCGGCATCAAGGTGCGGCCGGTCGACGGACGTACCGGCATCGCGGCAATGCGCCCCGACTTCGCGGACATCATCGTGCTCGATGCGTTCGACGGCGCACGCATTCCGGCCGACCTCGTCACGACGGAATTCTTCGAGCAGACCTCGAATGTGCTGACTGATGGGGGACTGCTGCTTCTCAACCTCGCTGACCGAGCACCGTTCGCGTATGCACGGCGGGTGATCGCCGGAGTGTGTGCTCACTTCCCGAACGTCATGATCAGCGCCGAGCCGGCAACGCTCAAGGGACGCCGTTTCGGCAACCTGCTGGTGGTCGGATCTCGCGGGCCGATCCCGTGGGAGTCCCTGGCTCGTCGCGCCGCCAGTTCGCCGTTGCCCTACCGGGTCGTGCCCTATCGCGAGGTGGTCGACCGGTTTGCCGGGCAGTTGCCGTTCACTGACTCCGACACCGAGCAGTCGCCACCACCGCCGGGCGGCGCGGCGTTCTTCAGCTGACCGACGGATCGAGCCGTGAAGTCCAGTCGGAGATGTTGGGAGTGTCGAACGCTGCTGCATCGCCCATTCCGTTGGTCTCCCACATGACGACGAGCAGGTCCCGGCCCTGGGTCTTGCCAAGGAAGTGGCGGGTGACCCGACACGACGTGATCGAGTCGCGACTGATGCGAAGCTCTCGGGCCGGCATGATCTGCACGAAGACGACCTCTGCCTCGGTGAGCAGCAACGTACCGAGACCACGTACCTGAGCCTTGCCCTCAGACGCCTGGCCGAAGAAGTTGGCCTGTCCGGACAGCTCTGCGGTGCCTGCGCCCTCGACGCGCGCTCGGTATCCCTTGCGCATACCGCGCAGTCGCGTTGCTCCGACAATCACCAGGATCGCAAAGAAACCGGCGATGGCCGCGAGGACCAGACCAATGATTCCGAGCGTGCTCACTGTCTCGTCAGGCTTCGAGCGACTCGACCAGCGAATCGATCGCATGATCGATCTCTTCGCGGGTGATGACGAGCGGGGGAGCGATGCGCAGGGTGCGTTCGTGGGTCTCCTTGCAGAGCACGCCTCGATCGCGGAGCGCCATCGACACTTCGCGGCCCGTCTTGGCGGCGGGATCGATGTCGACACCAGCCCAGAGGCCACGTCCGCGTACGGCACTGACGCCGTGGCCAATCAGATCCTCGAGGCGGCTGTGCAAATGCTTGCCCAGCTCCTCGGATCGTTCCTGGAACTCACCGGTCCGCAGGAGCTCGACTACAGCGCGGCCGACGGCACAGGCGACGGGGTAGCCGCCGAACGTCGAGCCGTGCTGCCCAGGCTTAAGAACGCCGAGCACGTCGGCGCGGCCGACTACGGCGGAAACGGGGATGATGCCGCCGCCGAGTGCCTTGCCGAGCGTGTAGAGATCAGCTCGTACGTTGTCGTGGTCAAGCGCAAACAGCTTGCCTGTGCGTGCGAGACCCGACTGGATCTCGTCGGCAACAAGCAGCACGTTGTTGTCGGTGCACATCTTTCGCACCTCGGCGAAGAAGCCGTCGGGCGGGACGATGACGCCTGACTCGCCCTGGATGGACTCCATCAGGACGGCTGCCGTGTTGGGACCGATTGCGTCGCGGATCGCCTGAGCGTCGCCATACGGGACCGTGATGAAGCCAGGGGTGAACGGGCCGTAGTTGTCGTGCGCTGCGGGATCGTCGGAGAACGAGACGATCGTGGTCGTACGACCGTGGAAGTTGCCGGCCGCGACGATGATCTCGGCACTGTCGAATGCGACGCCTTTGACCTCGTACGCCCACTTGCGTGCGACCTTGATCGCCGACTCGACTGCCTCGGCGCCGGTGTTCATGGTCAGCACCATCTCGGTGCCGGTGAGCTCGGCAAGCTCCTGGCAGAACGCACCGAACTGATCATTGTGGAAGGCGCGTGAGGTCAGCGTCAGGCGATCGAGCTGCTCGTGGGCGGCAGCGATCAGAGCGGGGTGGCGGTGGCCGAAGTTGAGCGCCGAGTAGCCCGACAGGAAGTCGAGATAGCGATTGCCGTCGACGTCGGTGACCCAGGCACCTTCAGCTTCGGCGATGACCACCGGGAGCGGGTGATAGTTGTGGGCGCCCCACGCCTCGTCGAGCTTGATGAAGGATGCGGTGTCGTGTTCGGTTGATGCCATGAGGCCACGGTACATAGTGGTGAGCCCATGATTCGGCCGGGATGGCCCCAGATATCCTGAGCCGGTGCGCGGGCCAGTTTCGTTTGAGTCGATACGCCCGGCACGTGGTTCCGTACGTCTCGTCAGGTCGCTTGCGATCGCGCTCCTGTGCACGGCAACTGCTGCGTTTGCGCACCTTTCAGGGGGTGGCATTGTTCCAGGGTCTGCCGTGGCGACGGTGTTCGTCGGCGCCACGTCAGTTGCCTGGCTAGTCTCCTCGCGGCGAGTGACGACGGGCCAGATGGTTGGCCTGCTGGTGCTGTGCCAGATCTGCGTGCACCTGGGTTGCTCGATGGGCTCGATGAACATGTCCGCCCTCATGGTGGCGACTCACATTTTCGCGACCGCGGCCAGCGCTCTTGTGCTCTCTCGTGGTGAGGCATTCGTATGGCGAGTTGCGGAGCGGCTCGGACTGCGGCTCCGACCCCACATTCTTGGTTTTGTCCCGGTACCGCTGCGGGTCGAGCTCGTGTCCGTCACGGTCACCCGCTCGCGGCACGACGTACGACTGGCGTACTCACGCGTCTTGAGAGGTCCGCCGTTCGGGCGCAGCTGACCCGTACGACTCAACCCCTCCAAGAAAGAACACACATGAACAGAACACCCGCGCGGCTCTGTGCTGCGCTCCTCACGGTTGCCCTTGTCGGCGTTGCAGGTGCGGCCTCCGCACACGTCTCGGTCTCGTCGACAGACGCTGCCCAGGGCGGATTCGGCAAGGCCGTCTTCCGGGTGCCGACCGAGTCGGACACCGCATCCACCACCAAGCTGGTCGTCACCCTTCCTGAGGATGCCCCGCTGGCCTTCCTCACGGCCCAGGCGAAGCCTGGCTGGAAGGTCGTCCTCAAGAAGGAAAAGCTCGACGCTCCCACCAAGGTCGGGGACTTCGAGCTGACCGAGTCGGTCCGCACCGTCACGTGGACCACTTCGGGCAGGGGCATAGCACCGTCACAGTTCGACGAGTTCGCCATATCTGGCGGCCCGTTCCCCGACGACGAGTCAATCTCGTTCAAGGCGGAACAGACCTACAGCGACGGTGAGGTCGTCAACTGGGATCAGGTTGCCGAAGGCGACAAAGAGCCGGAGCACCCGGCCCCGACGCTGAAGCTGTCAGCACCCGTTGCTGCGGAGAAGGACAGCGCTGCGTATTCGAGCGAGCTGTCAATCTCGTATGACGGTGACAGGACAGCACGTTGGCTCGGCGGTTCTGCCCTGGCAGTCGCCGTGGCAACGCTGCTTGTCGTTCTGCGACAGAATCGACGTCGTGCGTAACGTCGTTCTTCGCGTGAGCCTCCTGGCTCTGCTCTGCCTTGCCCTCGGGGCGGGACCGGCGTCGGCGCACGCGTCGCTCGTCGGCTCCGACCCTGAGGACGGGTCATCCATTGCAGCTGCACCACGATCGATCGCGTTCACGTTCAGCGAGAACATCGGCAACCCCGCGTTCGTGGCGGTACGCGCACCGGACGGCACCAAAGTCGAGGTTTCAGACGTGTCCGCCGTCGACGCAACTGTGACGGCGATCGTCGCACCGAGCAATCAGAAGGGTCGCTACACCGCGACATACCGGGTCGTGTCGGCCGACGGGCATCCCGTCGAAGGCAGGATCGACTGGACGACTACGACGGGCCAGACCGTGAAGCAGGTCAACCTTCCCGAGGAAGAGAGTTTTGTGCACCGCCACCGCTCGCACTTCATTTGGGGCATTCTCGCTGCCGCCGTGGCGATCGCTCTGCTCCTCGCACCGCTGAGGGGGCGAAATGAACAGAACGACGCGTGACACTGCCTTGGCGTTCTTGCTGAGCGCATTCGTGATGGTCGTCGTTCTGTACGCCGGGGGAGGAGCGCCCTCAACGCCCACCGGCGACACCCCGAGCCCGGGCGAGTTCGTCGGTTGGGGTGTGCCCTTCCTCAAGCTGCTGACTGACATCTGCGCCGTCATGGTCATCGGATTCCTGCTGGTTGCCGCGTTTCTGCTGCCGTCGTCCGAGGACGAAGTGCAGGGATTGTCCGTTCAAGCCGTGCGTCGTGCGTCGTGGTGGGCCGCCGTATGGTGCGCCGTCACGATCGGCCTGTTCTTCCTCAACGTCTCCGACATCTTTGCCAAGCCGCTCACCGACCTTTCGAGTCCGTTCATCACGGGCTATGCGGAGACATCTGCGGGCCGAGCCGTCCTCCTTCAGGCAGTCGGAGCCGGCCTGGTTGCCATTGCGACTCGCTGGACCCTCGGGACCAAGGCCCTCGGTGCCATCCTCGGTCTGGCACTCGCGACACTCGCGCCCATCACGCTCACGGGCCACTCCGCGTCATCGGGCTCCCACGGCCTCGCAACCACCAGCCTGCTGCTGCATGTCATCGGTGTGACGCTCTGGGTCGGGGGCCTGATGGCCCTCGGCTGGGTCGCCCTGCGCGGCAGCAAGCGACTCCCGCCGGCCATCGAGCGGTTCTCGGCGCTGGCCGTATGGGCGTTCGTGATCGTCGGTGTCTCAGGCGCCGTCAACGCCTCCGTACGGCTCGGCTCGTTCGGCGAGGTCTTCGGATCCACGTACGGCCGACTCGTTCTGCTCAAGGTCGCTGCGCTCATCTCGCTCGGAGCATTCGGCTATGCCCAACGACGACGGATCGTTGCGCAGGGAGCGGGATTCATACGCCTCGCGCTCACCGAGCTGTTCATCATGGCCGCGACGATCGGTCTAGCTGTTGCGTTGTCTCGTACGCCGACTCCGGTTGGCGACGACGTCCTCAAGACACCGCTTGAGGAGCTGCTCGGCGGTCCGCTGCCCGCGGCCCCGACGATAGGGCGCATCCTGTGGGGCTGGACCGGCAACGGAGCAGGCCTCGCGATCGTCGGACTCGGTACCGCGCTCTACCTCAGCGGCGTGTGGACCCTCCGCAAGCGCGGCGACGCCTGGCCACTCAGTCGTACGATTTCGTGGCTCGCTGGCATGGTCATCATCGCGTGGGCGACGTTCGGCGGCCTGGGCGCCTACTCGCACGTCTTGTTCAGTGCGCACATGGCCTCGCACATGATGCTGTCGATGGTCGCGCCGATCTTCCTCGTGCTGGGCGCGCCGATGACGCTCGCTCTTCGTACGCTCCCTGGGCCCCGCAAGCCTGGTGAGGTCTCGCCGCGCGCGATGCTGCAGTCGTTCCTCCACTCGAGGTTGATGCGCTTCTTCACGCATCCACTGGTGGGCCCGCTGCTCTTCGTCGGCAGCCTCTACGGTCTCTACTTCAGCGGTGCTTTCGAAAGCCTTATGGGCAACCACTGGGGTCACACGATCATGGAGCTGCACTTCCTCGGCGTCGGGCTGCTCTACTACTACGTGCTGATCGGCATCGACCCGTCACCGCGGCCACTGCCGTCGATCGCGCGTTTTGGCATGTTGATCGTGACGATCCCGTTCCACGCGTTCTTCGCGATCGCGGTGATGTCATCGAATTCCGTGTTCGCCGGCGACTACTGGCGTGCGCTTGATCGGCCGTACCGCACGGATCTGCTCGCCGACCAGTACCTCGGTGGCGGTATGGCGTGGGCGATGGGTGAGATCCCGCTGATTCTCGTCATGGGCGCTTTGCTGTGGCAGTGGTTCCGCAGTGATGCTCGCGAAGCCAAGCGGTTCGACCGATCAGAGGATCGCACCGACGACGCCGCACTCGAGGCGTACAACGCCCGGCTCCGCGATCTCGCAGAACATGGCAAACGGCGGGACCCATAGGGATCCCGCCGTTTGAAGTTGCTGCTGAGAACAGACTGCTCAGAACAAGATCTGGCCGCCGCTGGTCGCAGCGGTGAAACGCTCTTGTGCGTCGGCCCAGTTGACGATGTTCCACCACGCCTTGACGTAGTCGCCCTTGACATTGAGGTAGTCGAGGTAGAACGCGTGCTCCCACATGTCGAGCTGCGTGATGGGGATCAGCGTCGCCGGGATGTTGTTCTGCTGGTCATAGAGCTGCACGATGACGAGCTTCTGACCCAGCGAGTCCCAGGCCACGATGGCCCAGCCGGAGCCCTGCAGGCCCAGTGCGACGGCCTCGAACTGTGCACGGAAAGCATCGAACGAACCGAAGTTGTCATCGATTGCTGCGGCCAGCTCGCCGGTCGGCTTGTCGCCTCCCTCGGGGGAGAGGTTCTTCCAGAAGATCGAGTGGTTGATGTGACCACCGAGGTGGAACGCGAGGTTCTTCTCCAGCAAGTTGATGTTGCCGAACGCCTGCTTGTCGCGGGCTTCCTCGAGCTGTTCGAGAGCCTGGTTGATGCCTGTCACGTAAGCCTGGTGGTGCTTGGAGTGGTGAAGCTCCATGATCTTGCCGGAAATGTGCGGATCGAGAGCGCCGTAGTCGTACGGGAGCTCGGGAAGTGTGTAGTCGGCCACGCATCCTCCTCGGGACGGTCAGGGCAATGCCCTGTTCTTTAGTTGTCTGGTTTCACTCACAGTGTGTCAGCCCATATGAAGCGCGCAAGAGGTGCCCGAGGGCTGGAACGCCGTGTCGTGTCCGAGCGCAGTCGCGCGGTTGCACTCGTCTAGTCTGTCTGGGACATGACCAGGACATCGCGCGCATCATCGAGGAGAGCGAAATCCGTGGAGGAGCGCATCCTCACGATTCCCAATGCCCTCAGTTTTGTGCGACTTCTTCTCGTACCGGTTTTCCTGTGGCTGGTGATGGGTCCCAAGTGGGACGAGCTGGCACTGGTCGTGCTGATGGTCTCGGGCATCACCGACTATCTCGATGGCAAGCTCGCCCGTTCGCTGAACCAGACGTCCAAGATCGGCGCGATTCTCGACCCGGTGGCCGATCGGTTCTTCATTCTGGCAGTGGTGATCGGTCTCGGCTATCGCGACATCATCCCTTGGTGGCTCGCCGTGATCCTGCCGCTGCGCGATGTGTTCCTGTTCAGCCTGGTGCCGTTCCTGCGCACGCGCGGCTACAGCTCGCTGCCCGTGCACTTCCTCGGCAAGGCGGCAACGGCGAGCCTGTTGTACGCGTTCCCGCTGCTCCTGCTGGGTGATGCAACGGGCACAGTTGCTGATCTTGCCAACGTGTTCGGTTGGGCCTTCACCATCTGGGGCGTGGGCCTCTACTGGTGGGGCGGCATCTTGTACGCCTTCCAGGTCCGACGGCTCATGGCCACGACGACGCGCGTACGGCGCTGAGCATGTCCGACGACCCAGACCGCCGTACCGGTCTGCTCGAGCAGATCGCCGACACAGCGCTCGACGACGACTACTACGTCGTACGCGCGGGCCACTATTCGCAGTCGCGGGAGTTCAACACCGCGTTGACCGGTGTGGTGCTGGGACTGTTCGCGCTGCTCGTGACGATGGCCGTGGTCCAGACCCGGAGCGACCGCCCAGCGACCGAGCGCGAGCGCGCTTCGCTGATTGCCAATGTCGATGACCGCAAGACGCTCTTGGACAACAAGGAGAAGACCGCGGCCAACCTCCGAGCCGCGGTCGCAAAGCTGCGCGCGTCCACGAACCGCACCGATCCGGCGTACGAGACGCTGCGGCTCAAGACAGGCGACCGTGCTGCTCGCGGACCGGGCATCACACTCACGGCCACGCCAACCAACAACGATGACCGTCGCAACACCAACCAGCTCACCGACAACGATCTGCAGATCCTGGTCAATGGCCTCTGGTACGCCGGTGCGGAGGCCATTTCACTCAACGGTCGACGTATCGGCACGATGAGCGCCATCCGCAGCGCGGGCGGCGGCATCACGGTCAACTACGACCCGATCGGCCCGCCGTACGTGATCGTCGCACTCGGCAATGACGACACGCTGGAGTCGCGATTCAATGACAACCCGTCGGGTCGCTACTGGCTGGGGCGTGTCCAGGCGCTCCGCGTACGCAACGAAGTGACATCATCGGATCAGCTGACCGTGCCAGCCGTGACGGCCCAGCGTCTGACTCCCATCCACGCCAAAGCGATCGAGGACCCGCGATGATCCCCGTACTCGGACTGGCGATCGGCATCGTTGCCGGTCTGATCCTCCAGCCGTCGGTGCCGACGTCGCTCCAGCCCTATCTGCCGATTGCCATTGTCGCGGCCCTCGATGCCGTCATCGGCGCCCTACGTGCACTGGGCGAACGCCGGTTCGACGATCGCGTGTTCGTCGTGTCTTTCGTCTCCAACGTCATCATCGCGGCGTTCATGGTCTACCTCGGCGATCAGCTCGGTGTGGGTTCGCAGCTCTCGACCGGCGTGGTAGTTGTTCTTGGCATCCGCATCTTCGCCAACGCCGCGGCCATCCGTCGACGGATCTTCCATGCCTGAGGCAACAGAGCCTTCCAGGAATCTGCTCCGCAAGCCGTCGGTCTCGCAGGTTGTCGTCGCGATCCTCCTCGGCGGGCTGGCGTTCGCCATCACCCTGCAGATCAAGCAGAGCGACACGACCGACTACTCGAGTGTTCGTGGCGATGAGCTCGTTGAGCTGCTCAAGTCGCTCGACTCGGCCAACGAACGACTCGACATCCAGATCGACGACCTCACGTCGACGCGCAACGACCTGTTGAGCAGTACGAAGCGTTCTGAAGAAGCCGAGCGCCAGGCCAAAGAGCGAGCTGATCAGCTCGGAATCCTCGCCGGTACGTCTGGTGCGACCGGGCCCGGCGTACGCCTGCTGATCACCGATCCAGACCGCGCGATCGACGCACCACAGCTGCTTGACGCTGTCCAGGAACTGCGTGACGCCGGCGCTGAGGCGATCGTGATCAACGGTGTCGCACGAGTCGTCGCGCAGACGTACTTCCTCGACGATGACGACACGATCCTCATCGGTGGCCTTGAGGTAAAGCGCCCGTTCACGATCGAGGCGATCGGTGATCCAGCCACATTGGCGGAGGCTGCCAACATCCGCGGCGGCCTTGTCGACCGCATTTCAAACCGCGGCGGAACGGCCACTGTGCTGAAGGTGGAAAAGATCACAATCACGGCGTTGGCCGACGTGAAGTCGCCAGAGTACGCTCGTCCCACATCCTGACCTGCAAGGAGCAACACGGTGATCCCTGAGGACCTGTTTTACAGCGAAGAGCACGAGTGG
>NZ_JAKFEL010000177.1:0-27051 GCF_036675695.1 Aeromicrobium sp. | reverse complement strand
GGTCCGCGCATTCGTACCGCCGGAGGGCCTCAAGCCGGGCGAGTACCGCATGCAGCAGGTCGACGTCGAGCGCTCGCAGGAGTTCCGCAAGTGCATCGAGTGCTTCCTGTGCCAGGACACCTGTCACGTGCTGCGTGACCACGAGGAGAACAAGCCGGCCTTCTCGGGCCCACGTTTCCTCATGCGCGTTGCCGAGCTCGACATGCACCCGCTGGATGCCGCTGCCGAACAGGGCGTCAACCGCAAGGCTGCTGCGCAGGACGACCACGGCCTGGGCTTCTGCAACATCACGAAGTGCTGCACCGAGGTCTGCCCCGAGCACATCAAGATCACGGACAACGCACTCATCCCGCTCAAGGAACGTGTCGTCGACCTGAAGTTCGACCCGATGATCCGTCGCAAGAAGAAGACCAAGGCCTGATCTGCCGCTCGATCCGTCCTCGAGCGAGGATTTTAGTTAGCCAAGGTAATAAGTTATGCTAACTATATGCCGAACGACTCTCAACGCCTTGCGCGCGCGGTTGCGCGACTCAACCGTCGGCTCCGCCAGGAGCGTCAGACTGACCTGACCGCGACCCAGCTGTCGGTGCTGGGCTCGATCATGAAGCTCGGACCGGCGACGCCCAGCGCGATCGCCGCTCACGAGCGCGTACAACCGCCCTCGGTCACCCGCATACTCAACTGCCTCGTAGACGAGGGCCTGGTCTCCCGGGATCCGCACCCCGACGACGGTCGACAGGTGCTCATTTCCCTGTCGGACAAGGGCGAGGACGTGCTCGCCGAGGAGCGCGCCCGACGCGACGAGTGGCTGGCGCATCGGCTGGCCGACCTCACGGCCGACGAGCGAGCGGTGCTTCGCCAGGCAGCAGACCTGCTGGAAGGACTGGCGTCTGCGTGAGCCCCACCTTCCGCGCGCTTCGCGTGCGTAACTACCGCATCTACGCGATCGGCTCGTTCATCTCCAACATCGGCACATGGATGCAGAACACGGCCCAGGCGTGGCTGGTGCTGGTGCTCACGGGAAGCGGTTCTGCACTTGGCATCACGGTGGCACTGCAACTATTGCCGACGCTCCTGCTCTCGCCGATCGGCGGTGTCATCGCCGATCAGTTCCCCAAGCGAACCGTGCTGCGAATCATGCAGGTCGGCATGGCTGTTCCGGCCGCAATCCTTGGTGTCCTTGCCGTCACCGGAGTCGTGCAGGCCTGGCACGTGTACGTGCTCGCGTTTGTCTTCGGCATCGGACGCGCCCTCGAGGCGCCGGCACGTCAGGCATTCGTGGCCGAGATGGTGGGCCGCGAGGATCTCGGTAATGCAGTGGCACTCAACTCGGCATCGTTCAACGCTGGTCGACTGATCGGTCCTGGCGTCGCTGGGATGCTCATCGCGGCGTTCGGTGCGGGTGTCGTGGGAACGGGCTGGGTGATCGTACTCAATGCCGCCAGCTACGCAGCCGCGTTCCTTGCCCTCCAGGTGATGGACGTGAAGCGCCTGACACCGACGGCGCTGATCTCCAGACGGTCTCGAGCAGTTCGAGAGGGCATCGCGTACGTCCGTACCCGACCCGACCTCGTTCTGGTGTTGGCGTGCGTCCTGTGCCTGGGCGGATTCGGCATGAACTTCCAGATCACCAGCGCCCTGATGGCGACCGACGAATTCGGCAAGGGTGCTCAGGAGTTCGGCATTCTCGGCTCGGTACTGGCGGTCGGCTCGTTCTTCGGCGCGCTCCTTGCTGCCCGGCGCGCGCGGCCTCGCCTTCGGCTTGTCGTCGGCGGGGGAATGCTGTTCGCAGTCCTCCAGACTGTCTCGGGCCTGATGCCGACGTTCACGACGTACGCGTTGGTGCTTCCCCTGCTCGGGCTCAGTGTCCTGACGGTCATCACGAGTGCCAACGCGCTGGTGCAGTTGACCTCCGCGCCGGAGATGCGGGGTCGGGTCGCCTCGATCTTCTTGATGCTGGCGATCGGCAGCGTGCCCTTGACTGCGCCGATCGTGGGATGGCTCGGTGAGGAGTTCGGCGCACGCGTCGCGCTCGTCTCGACGGGAGTCGCCACAGGGCTAGGTATTGGCCTCGCTGCTATCTGGTTCCTGCGGCAGCGTGACCGCACCGGGAAGTCAGTCGCCGGAGGCGATGGCAGCTTTGAGCTTGGACAGCTTGTCGGCTGAGATGCCGCCCCGCGCATGCAGCTCTTCGAGCACCTTGATCCGGTCAGTAGGATCGGCGGGAGCTTCGGTGAGCTGGCCGAGCTGACCGTTCATGATCTGCCGCAGGGTGATCGTGCCGTCCGTGGGAGTGGACTTCAGCGTGGCTGCAGGGATCGGCTTGTCGAGCACGAACCTCGACAGGCCGCCGAACAGTCCGCCGATGACGCGACCCAGGACGATGCGGGCAACCACCGACAGGACGAATCCGCCGATCGGCACGAGCACAGCGATGATCGCCAGTCCCTTCGCGCCGTCGAATAGATCAAGGATCCCGTCCATGGCCGGAAGCTATCCAGATCTGTCCACGCGGCAGAGCATTTTGGGTCAATGGAAGGTGGCAGCGATATCCTGAGCGGATGCGTCTTGCAGAATCGCTTACCCGCTCGATTGAGGTCGTCACGCCCGACCTCATCGAAGTGCGTCGTGACCTGCACGCGTTTCCCGAGCTGTCGTGGCACGAAGAACGTACGACGGATGTCGTCGCGTCGTGGATGGACAAGCTCGGAATTCCCTACGAACGATTCGAAGGCACTGGACTGATGGCCGAGGTCGGGCCTGACGAAGGACCAATCGTCGCCCTGCGCGCCGACCTCGATGCACTGCCGGTCGAGGACACGTCACAGGATCCGTGGAAGTCCAGCGCTCACGGCGTCTCGCACTCCTGCGGACACGATGTTCACGTTGCATCGCTGCTTGGGGCAAGTGTCGCGCTCGCAGAAGCCAATGCCGTCGAGCCGCTTCCCGTACGCGTCCGCCTGATCTTCCAGCCGGCCGAGGAGACCATGCCCGGTGGCGCGCTCAAGGTGCTCGCCGCTGGTGCCCTCAAGGGTGTGAGCCGAGTGTTCGCGCTGCATTGCGATCCTTCACTCGACGTCGGTCACGTTGGCCTGCGTGAAGGACCGATCACCGGCGCCTCCGACCGCATCCATGTCGTCCTCAGCGGCCGTGGCGGTCACACCTCGCGACCGCATCTCACCGAAGACCTCACCTACGCGCTTGGAAGCCTCGTCACGCAGCTCCCTGCAGTTCTGTCGCGTCGCTTTGATCCGCGGGCCGGCGCCAGCATGGTGTGGGGAAGCATCCACTCCGGCAACGCCGCCAATGTCATCCCGTCGACCGGCGAGCTGACCGGCACGCTGCGCATGCTCGACGCTGCGGCATGGCACCAGGCCGAGCACCTCGTGCGCGGGCTGATCAGTGACATCATCGAACCGTTCGGGGTGAGTGCCGACGTCACCTACGTACGCGGCGTACCGCCGGTCGTCAACGACTTCCGGGCGACCGAAGTCCTGCGTCAGGCCGTGACCGAGGCTGTGGGTCCGAGCGCGGTCGCAACAACAACCCAGAGCCTCGGCGGTGAGGACTTTGCCTGGTACGTCGAAGCTGTGCCCGGTGCGATGGGACGACTTGGCACACGTACGCCCGACGGTCCGACATACGACCTCCATCAGGGCAATTTTCGAGTCGACGAGCGCGCCATCGCGATAGGGGCGAAGGTCCTCGCTTGCGCCGCAGTGACCTGATTTCTTTCAGCCGGAGGTTACAAATCGGTATCGACTCCGCCAATATCTCTGAGCCCCTGCCGAACCGACTAATCGCGCACTAGGGTCGAACGGTGCCGGGGTCCCGGCTCTCGTACCAAGGAGGAATTTTGCGTCGATTGACGAAGGCCACCGCTATTGCCGGTGTCGCCGCACTCGTGCTCGCTGGAGCAGGCTGCGGAAAGAACAGTGACGGCGACGATGACACGTCGTCGAAGGGCGACTGCGTCAAGGTCGACCCTGACAAGAAGGTCGGCATGGCGTTCGACGTCGGCGGACGCGGCGACCAGTCGTTCAACGACTCGGCAGCCAAGGGCCTCGACAAGGCCGCCTGTGACCTCGGTTTCTCCGCCAAGACGGCTGAAGCTCAGGACGGCGAGGCCGAGTCGGCTCGTGAAGGCCGCCTGCAGCAGCTCGTCGATGCCGGTTACAACCCCGTGATCGCCGTGGGCTTCGCCTACTCGGCATCCGTCGCCAAGGTCGCCAAGGCAAACCCTGACGTCAACTTCGCCATCGTCGATGACGGAGTCGAGGGCAAGAACATCGCCAACCTGCTGTTCGCAGAGGAGCAGGGTTCGTTCCTGGTCGGTGCTGCTGCCGCACTCAAGTCCGAGAAGGACCACGTCGGCTTCATCGGTGGTGTGGAAGTTCCGCTGATCCAGAAGTTCCAGGCTGGCTTCGAGGCTGGCGCCAAGGCCGTCAATCCCGACATCAAGGTTGACGTTCGCTACCTGACGCAGCCGCCGGACTTCAGCGGCTTCGGTGACCCGGCCAAGGGCAAGACTGCGGCAGAGGGCATCTACGACGGTGGCGCCGACATCATCTACGCAGCTGCTGGTGGCTCAGGCGGCGGCGTGTTCGAGGCAGCCACGGCCGCCAAGACCAAGGCGATCGGTGTTGACTCCGACCAGGCACTCACCGCTGATGACTCGGTCAAGGACGTCATCATGACGTCGATGCTCAAGAACATCGACGTTGCGGTGTTCGCGTTCCTTGAGGCAGTCGACGGCGGCAACGTCCCGACTGGTCCGACCACGTACGACCTCAAGGTCGACGGTGTTGGCTACTCCACTACCGGTGGAGCGGTCGACGACATCAAGGAAAAGCTCGACGAGTACAAGCAGCAGATCATCGACGGAACCATCAAGGTTCCGACGGCACCCTGATCTACTGACGTGGCCCGGGTCCTCGCGTAGCGTGTGGACCCGGGCCACTGCCGTCTCCCTGACCAGAGGTGAATTTGTGAACAGCACCATCACCAGCCAGGACATCGTGGTCCGGCTGCGCGACATCGGTAAGACCTTCCCCGGCGTGGTCGCCAACCATGACGTCAACATCGACCTGCGTGCCGGAACCGTCCACGCCATCGTGGGTGAGAACGGTGCAGGCAAGTCGACGCTCATGAAGATCCTCTACGGCGTCCAGAAGCCTGATTCCGGGACGATCGAGGTCAATGGCAAACAGGTCACCCTGTTGTCGCCAGCCGATGCGATCGCTGCCGGTGTCGGAATGGTGTTTCAGCACTTCATGCTCGCCGACAACCTCACGGTGCTCGAGAACGTCGTGCTCGGTGCCGAGAAGATGCACGGTATCGGTGACGGTGCCCGCAAACGCATTGCCGAGATCTCGAAGTCATACGGTCTTGACTTAGATCCGGATGTGCTCGTGGAGGATCTCGGCGTCGGTGCCCGCCAGCGCGTCGAGATTCTCAAGGTCCTCTATCGCGGCGCCAAGATCATCATTCTCGACGAACCCACTTCCGTACTTGTCCCACAGGAGGTCGACGAGCTGTTCGACAATCTGCGGGACCTCAAGGCAGAGGGCCTCGCCGTCATCTTCATCTCGCACAAGCTCGATGAAGTTCTGTCGGTCGCCGACGAGGTGACCGTCATCCGCCGCGGCGCGACGATCGACACTGTCGACGCCAAGTCGGTCAACTCACGCCAGCTCGCCGAGATGATGGTCGGCTCCGAGCTGCCCAACCCGAGCACCGAGACGTCGACAGTGACAGATCGTGTGGTGCTCGAGGTCAAGGACATGAACCTTCCTGGTCCCAGTCGCGCACTTTTGACCGACATCAGCCTGACAATCCACGCTGGCGAGATCCTTGGGATCGCCGGGGTCGAGGGCAACGGTCAGGCCGAGCTCGTCGAGTCGATTATGGGAATTCGTCATGGCGCCACGGGTGTCGTGGCGCTGGGCGGGCGAGACCTCTCGCACGCGTCGACGCGCGATCGCCGCGAAGCCGGCATCGGCTACATCCCCGAGGATCGACAGCGCCACGGACTGCTGCTTGACGCGCCGCTGTGGGAGAACCGGATCCTCGGCCACCAGACTCGCGAGCCCAACGTCAACGGGCCGCTGATCGATCGAGCCGCGGCGCGCAAGGACACCCAGCGCATCATCGAGGAGTACGACGTACGCACGCCCGGCATCGACGTGCTCGCCCGCGCACTCTCAGGGGGCAATCAGCAGAAGCTCATCGTGGGTCGCGAGATGGCGAGCGACCCGGTGCTGCTGATCGCATCCCACCCGACGCGCGGCGTCGACGTCGGCGCCCAGGCCGCCATCTGGAGCCACATCAAGCGCGCTCGACGCGATGGGCTCGCCGTGTTGCTGATATCCGCCGACCTCGACGAGCTGATCGGGCTCTCCGACACGATCCGGGTCATCCTCCGCGGCAAGCTCGTCGGCGAGTTCGACCCCGCGACAGTGACGCCAGCAATGCTTGGCTCGGCCATGACAGGAGCGGATGCATGAGCGAGCGACTGCGAGCAAACAAGTTCTTGTTCGGAAATGACGGCATGAAGAGTCCACGCAACACCAAGCTCGCGCTGGCGATCGGGGCACCTGTCCTTGCGCTGCTCGCTGCGTTCCTGATCACCAGCTTGGTGCTCATCCTGGCTGGCGACGACGTGGGTGGCGTGTGGGGCCAGATCCTCAGCTTCCCCACGCATCGCGGCTACGTCAACATCATCAACTCCGCCACGGTCTACTACCTGTCTGCGGTTGCCGTCGCGATCGGGTTCCGGATGAACCTTTTCAACATCGGCGTCGACGGTCAGTACCGGGTGGCTGCCTTCGCGGCCGCGGTCGTGGCTGGCGAGGGATGGCTGCCGGGCTACTTCAACACAGCGCTCGCAATGGTCGCCGCTGTGCTGGTCGGAGCGGCCTGGGCAGGCATAGCCGGGCTGCTGCGAGTCACTCGCGGCGTCAGCGAGGTCATCTCGACGATCATGCTCAATGCCATCGCGACCGCTCTCGTGGCCTACCTTCTGCGCAAGGCTGCTGTCGAGAATCCGGGAAGCAACATCACGGCAACCAAGGAAGTCCCGGAGGGCAGCCGCATCGGCGGTTTCACCCTGTTCGGTGACGTTCCCGCGACCGTGTACGGAATGGTGCTGCTGGCAGTCGCAGTTGGCTTCGCCTACTGGTTCATCATCAACAAGACACGCTTTGGCTTCGACCTACGGGCCACCGGTGCCTCGGAGACCGCCGCCGTATCGAGCGGCATCAACGTCAAGAAGATGATCATCATCTCGATGTTGCTGTCTGGTGGTGCGGCTGGGCTCGTCGGTCTACCGCTGCTGTTCGGCAACGACTATGCCTACGGCTCGACGTTCCAGTCGGGTCTCGGCTTCGCCGGTATCGCGATAGCCCTGCTGGGTCGCAACCATCCGATCGGCATCGCACTGGGAGCCCTGCTCTTTGCATTCCTCGACGAGCAGTCCAACCCGCTCCAGATCCTGCTCGACGTCTCTCCGGACATCGTCAAGATCACCCAGGGCACGATCGTGCTCACGGTGGTCATCGCGTACGAGGTGGTCCGCCGCTATGGCGTGCGCATTGAGCAACGCCGGGTGTCGAGCGCCTTGGATGACGAACCCGCGACGGAAGGGGCATCCGCATGAGTGTCGTTACTGACGCGATTGCAGCCGCTCCGGCCGCTGCCAAGAAGCTCAGCTATGGCTGGGTCATGATCGGACTGGCTGCCCTGTTGGTGCTGTTCTCTGCCCTGCGGGTGATCACCGGTGCGGACGATTTGGCCTCGTCCGGCACGCTGCGCGCAACCCTGGTTGCGGCGATCCCGATCGGGCTCGCCGGTCTCGGTGGCCTGTGGTCCGAACGGGCCGGAATCGTCAACATTGGTCTCGAGGGCATGATGATCCTCGGCACGTTCGGCGCGGGCTATTTCGGCTACTTCTATGGCCCTTGGCAGGGCGTCGTGGGGGCGATCCTGCTCGGCGCCGCCGGTGGCCTGTTGCACGCCGTCGCCACCGTGATCTTCGGGGTGGACCACATCGTCTCGGGTGTCGCGATCAACATCATCGCTCTCGGCGCGGTGCAATACCTTGCCGCGCTTGCGTTCACCGGAGTGCCTGGTGGTGGCCAGACCCAGTCGCCGAGCATCGACAAGTTGCCAGAGTTCACTGTCACGGCGCTGTCCGACCCGCTGGGCGACATTGAGGGCAAGGACTGGTTTGTTGTTTCCGATGTCGCGGCGGTGCTGCGTGCGCTGGTCACCAACTTGTCGATCCTGACCGTGCTGTGTCTGCTGCTGTTCGGTCTCACGTTCTGGCTCCTGTGGCGTACGTCCTTCGGCCTGCGGCTGCGGTCCTGCGGGGAGAGCCCGGCTGCAGCGGAGTCCTTGGGTGTCAACGTCATTCGCTACAAGTTCATCGCCGTACTCATCTCGGGCGGTCTCGCCGGTCTCGGTGGCGGATTCTTGGCCTTGGTCGCATCCAGCACGTTCCGCGAAGGACAGACCGGCGGTCGTGGCTACATCGGCCTTGCGGCCATGATCTTCGGCAACTGGCGGCCGGGCGGTCTGCTCGCGGGCGCTGGACTCTTCGGCTACACCGACACGCTGCGCTTGCGCGGCGGTGGAGAGTCGATCCACGGACTGCTGCTCCTTGTCGCAGTCGCTTTGGTCTTGATGGCCGTGTGGCAGATCCGCAAGGCGCGCAAGGTCGCCGGCGCCGTCACTCTCGGCATCGGCATCGTGATCGGGCTCTGGTACTTCTTCAGCGACTCGATCCCCGAGGACCTGACCGGCATGACGCCGTATGTCACGACGCTTCTGGTGCTGGCGCTGTTCTCACAACGGCTACGGATGCCCGCGGCCGATGGCAAGCCCTATCGAAAGGGCAGTGCGGGCTGATGGCGTTGGGTATCAAGGGACCAGGCGACCCGGTCGACTGGGACGCCCTCACTCGTTATGCCACCGAGGTGATGGGGCGGGCCTATGCGCCCTACTCCAACTTCAAGGTCGGTGTGGCCGGGCTCGTCGATGACGGACGTGTCGTGCTCGGCTGCAATGTCGAGAACGCCGCGTACGGCGTCGCATTGTGTGCTGAGTGCGGAATGGTCTCAGCGCTGCACGCTACCGGTGGCGGACGGCTCATCGCGGTCGCCTGCGTCGACGCGCACGGCAAGCCGCTGATGCCGTGCGGACGGTGCCGTCAGCTCCTGTGGGAGAACGGTGGCCCTGACATGCAGCTGCTCACGGCAAGCGGCGTCAAGACCATGACCGAGGTGCTTCCGGATGCCTTCGGCGCGGACGACCTCGCCAAGAACCTGGAAGAGTGACTTGACGCGCTACGCAGTTCAGCTGGATCCGGGAGAGCCGTCCTTCCTGCGCGATCCCTATCCCGTGCTGGCGTCGTTGAGAGCCAACGGCCCCGTGCTGTGGCACGAGCCGATGGGCATGTGGCTCGCAACGACCCACAAGTCGGTGAGCGCGGTGCTGCGCAGCCGTGCGTTCGGCCGGATCTGGTCTGACTGGGAGCCGGTCGACGAGCTCGAGCCGTTCAACGCCTTGCACCGCAACCAGATGATGGAGAACGAGCCTCCGGCGCACACCCGGCTCCGCAAGCTGGTGGCCGGCGCGTTCGGGCGCGGCCACGTGGAGCGTATGCGCCCGCGCGTCGAGTCGCTCGCCGCAGAGATGGTCGAACAGCTCGACGACCGGTTCGACGTACTCGCTGACTACGCCGAGCCGATGCCGGTCTACGTCATCGCCGATCTGCTCGGCGTTCCCCGCGAGGACCACCAGCTCCTTCGTACGTGGTCCCAGGCCATCGTGCACATGTACGAGCCTCGGCCCAGCGACGAGGTCAAGGCCGCGGCAGTTGAGGCAAGTACCGCGTTCTCCGACTATGTGCGCGCCGTCGTGACTGATCGGCGCGAAAACCAAGGCGAAGACCTGATCAGCGACCTGATCCGTGAGCGCGGTCGGGGTGCCAAGCTCACAGAGGACGAGCTCGTCGCCTCGGTCGTGCTGTTGCTCAACGCCGGCCACGAGGCATCCGTCAATGCGTTCGGCAACGGGATCTATGCGCTGATGTCGCATCCCGAGCAGCTCGCTCGCATCACGTCGGGGGAGGTGCCGATGGAGATCGCACTCGAAGAGCTCCTCCGCTTCGATGCGCCGTTGCAGCTGTTTGAACGTACGGCGACCGACGACGTCGAGATCGCAGGCCAGCTGATCAAGTCAGGCCAGAAGATCGCCTGCCTGATGGGGTCAGCCAACCGTGACTCAGACGCATTCGCGGAAGCCGACGTGTTCGACGTCGGCCGTGATCCCAATCCGCACGTCGGCTTCGGTATGGGTCGACACTTCTGCCTGGGCGCGCCCCTCGCGCGGCTTGAGCTGCAGATTTCGATGACACACCTGCTCCGGCGCTTCCCCCGCCTCGAGCTTGACGGGGAGGCGCCACGGCGACCGACCTGGGTGTTGCGGGGATTCGAAAGTATTGGAGTCCATGCATGACCGAACCCTTCGACGCTGTTGAGGTCATTGCGACCAAGCGCGACAAGGCTGAGCTCAGTGATGCGCAGATCGACTGGGTTGTCGATGCGTACACCCGCGGTGTGGTCGCGAATGAGCAGATGTCGTCGCTGGCCATGGCGATCCTGCTCAACGGCATGAACCGACGCGAGATCAGCCGCTGGACCAACGCGATGATCGCCAGTGGAGAGCGCATGGATTTCTCCAGCCTGTCCTGGAAGACCGCCGACAAGCATTCAACCGGCGGTGTCGGTGACAAGATCACCCTGCCGCTGGCTCCGCTCGTTGCGGCCTGTGGCGTCGCCGTACCTCAGCTGTCCGGCCGCGGACTCGGTCATACGGGTGGCACCCTCGACAAGCTCGAGGCGATTCCGGGATGGCGCGCTGAACTCAGCAACGACGAGATGATGTCGCAGCTCGAGGACGTCGGTGCCGTGATCTGTGCCGCCGGAGCGGGTCTCGCACCGGCAGACAAGAAGCTGTACGCCCTTCGCGACGTCACCGGGACGGTCGAGGCGATCCCGCTGATCGCGAGCTCGATCATGAGCAAGAAGATCGCCGAGGGCACCGGCGCACTGGTGCTCGACGTCAAGGTCGGCACGGGTGCGTTCATGAAATCGCTTGATCAGGCCCGCGAGCTTGCCGAGACGATGGTGGCGCTCGGCACCGACGCAGGGGTGAAGACCGTGGCGCTGCTGACTGACATGTCGACACCGCTCGGGCTGACTGCGGGCAACGCCGTGGAGATCGCCGAGTCGGTCGAGGTGCTGGCTGGCGGGGGACCGGCAGACGTTGTCGAGCTGACGGTTGCGCTCGCCCGGGAGATGCTCACCGCGGCCGGAAAGGATGACGTGGACCCAGCCGAGAAGCTCGCCTCAGGTGAAGCAATGGACGTCTGGAAGCGGATGATCTCGGCACAGGGCGGCGACCCTGATGCTGCGCTCCCGACGCCGAAGGAGACCCACACGGTCAACGCCGAGACGAGTGGCACGCTGACCCGTCTCGACGCTCTCGCTGTCGGTGTCGCGGCGTGGCGCCTGGGTGCCGGGCGATCTCGTCCCGGCGAGCAGGTCCAGGCGGCAGCAGGCATCGTGTTGCACGCCAAGCCGGGCGACACCGTCACCGCAGGTCAGCCGCTGTTGACCCTGCACACCGACACCCCCGAACGGTTTGAGCGCGCCATCGCAGCTCTTGAAGGCGGCTATGACATCGGGACCGGTGGCGCTGAGGCGGCCTCCGTCGTGATCGACCGGGTTGAGTAGGTTGGACTGATGCGCATCTTGAACAATCGCAATGAGATCGCCGACGCCGCAGGCGAGGAGCTGGGCGTCAGCGAATGGGTCGCCGTGACGCAGGAACGCATCGATCTTTTCGCCGACGCGTCAGGTGACCGCCAATGGATCCACGTCGACCCAGAGCGTGCGGCGGATGGACCATTCGGAGCCACCGTCGCGCATGGTTACCTCACACTGTCGATGCTCCCGTTCCTCGGAGCGCAGGTCTACGCGTTCGCCGGTGACGTCGCCCGAGTCAACTACGGGCTCAACAAGGTGCGCTTCGTTGCGCCGGTCAAGGTCAATTCCAAGATCCGCGACCGGGTCGAGCTGCTCACCGTGGAGGACATCGACAAGGGACAGCGCGCGACGCTCCAGCACACCGTCGAGATCAAGGGCAGCGACAAGCCGGCATGCGTTGCCGAGACCGTCGTACTGCTGATGGGCACCTGATGCCCCCCGCAACAGCGGCGCAGATCGCCAAGGCGCCGAAGGTCGTCCTGCACGAGCACTTGGACGGCGGCGTACGGCCTGCGACGATCGTCGAAATTGCGAATGAGATCGGCCATGACCTTCCCGCTCCTGATGCTGAATCGCTCGGCGCGTGGTTCGAGGAGTCATCGAGCTCGGGATCACTTCCGCGCTACCTCGAGACCTTCATTCACACCGTCGCTGTCATGCAGCGCCCGCAGGATCTGGCCCGGGTGGCACGCGAGTCGGTCATAGATCTCGCGAGCGACAAGGTCGTCTACGCGGAGCTCCGCTGGGCACCTGAACAGCACCTGTCGGCTGGTCTGACGCTGCAGGAGACTGTCGAGGCAGTCCAGGCTGGTATCGAGGAAGGGCGCGCTGAGGCGACCGCCCAGGGCAACCCAATTGTCGTCGGGCAGCTGCTCACTGCGATGCGTCACGCCAAGCGTGGACTCGAGATTGCCGAGATTGCCGTCGAGTACCGCGACCGGGGAGTCGCCGGCTTCGACATCGCCGGCGCTGAGGACGGCTATCCGCCGATCCTGCACCTTGAGGCGTTCGAGTTCCTGCATCGCGAGAACGCCCACTTCACGATTCACGCCGGTGAGGCATTCGGCCTGCCGTCGATCTGGCAAGCCATCCAGCGCTGTGGTGCCGAGCGCCTCGGTCATGGAGTACGCATCGTCGACGACATCGACTTCGACGCACCGGGCGGACCCAAGCTCGGCCCCCTCGCGGCGTACATCCGTGATCGCCGTATCCCGCTCGAAATGTGCCCGTCGTCCAACATGCAGACGCACGCTGTACCCAACATGAAGTCGATCGCCGATCACCCCATCGGCAAGCTCAAAGAACTTGGTTTTCGCGTGACGATCAACTGCGACAACCGACTGATGAGCAACACCTCCATGAGCAAGGAAATGCAGCTGCTCGTCGACGCATTTGGCTACACGACGGACGACCTGCGGTGGTTCACGATCAACGCGATGAAGAGCGCGTTCCTCCCGTTCGACGAGAGACTCGCGATCATCAACGACATCATCAAGCCGGCCTACGCCGCGCTCTAGGCGGCTGCGTCGCGACTTCGCGCCTGCTTTGGGAGAAAGTTCCACAAACCTTCTTCATTCGCTTGACGTAACAGATTGTTAACGTTAACAATCTGTACACGACAGATGTGCTCCGGGTCACAAAACGGAGTTCATCGGTGGCGAAGATGGACCCTCTCCCGAGGGGAAGCCTTCGATGCAATCGGATGTCCGCCCGAAAGCATCACGAATCTCCCGGGGTCGAACGACCCTGGGTGCCATCCCAGATGGAGGAAAGCAGTGTTCAAGAATCTGATGGTTGCGTCAGCGACCGTAGTGTTCGCCGGCAGCCTGGCTGCCTGCGGTAGCAGTGATGGCGGTGCGGACGATGCAGGCGGCTCCGACAAGATCACGATGGGCTTCGCGCAGGTTGGCGCCGAAAGTGGTTGGCGGACAGCAAACACCAAGTCGATCCAGGCCTCGGCCAAGGAAGCCGGGATCGAGCTCAAGTTCTCCGATGCACAGCAGAAGCAGGAGAACCAGATCAAGGCGATTCGTTCGTACATCCAGCAGAAGGTCGACGTCATCGCGTTCAGCCCCGTCGTCGAGACCGGCTGGGACACCGTGCTGCAGGAAGCCAAGCGCGCCAAGATCCCCGTGATCCTGACCGACCGCGCCGTCGACTCCGAGGACACATCGCTCTACAAGACGTTCCTCGGCTCCGACTTCGTCCTCGAGGGCGAGAAGGCCGGCCAGTGGGTCGTCGACAACGCGGCCACGAACGATGTCAACAAGGACGGCAAGATCAACGTCGTCGAGATCCAGGGCACGACTGGTGCCGCTCCGGCGATCGACCGCAAGGAAGGCTTCGAGGACAAGATCGCAGCCGACTCGAACATCAAGATCGTCGCTTCCCAGACGGGTGACTTCACCCGTGATGGTGGCAAGAAGGTGATGGAGGCGTTCCTCAAGTCCCAGAAGGACATTGACGTCGTCTACGCACACAATGATGACGAGGGCCTCGGCGCGATCGAGGCGATCGAGGCGGCCGGACTCAAGCCGGGCGTCGACATCAAGATCATCACCGTTGACGCCGTCAAGGACGGTATGACCGCGCTCGCGGCAGGCAAGATCAACTACATCGTGGAGTGCAACCCGCTCCTCGGTCCTCAGTTGATGGAGCTTGCCGAGAAGGTCGTCGCCGGCGAAGAGGTCCCACAGCGCGTGGAGACCGAAGAAGGCGCCTTCGACCAGGAGCAGGCCAAGGCCGTCCTGGCTGACCGTCAGTACTGAGCAACACCCAGGAATCGGGGCCCTGCGTCGCAGGGCGCAGGGCCCCACCCACCTTCCGAGAACGAAGAGATGATCCAAATGACAGCCGAAGCCGTACAGGCGACGCGCACGCAGCCCGTCGTGGAGATGAGCGGTGTGTCGGTGAGCTTCCCCGGCGTCAAGGCCCTTCAGTCCGTGGGTCTCACCCTCAGGCCAGGCGAGGTGCACGCCCTGATGGGCGAGAACGGTGCCGGCAAGTCCACGCTGATCAAGGCGCTCACAGGTGTCTACTCGATCGACGAGGGCACGATCGTCGTCGGCGGCGAGCATCGTACGTTCAACAGCCCAGCCGAGTCCCAGGCTGCCGGCATCAGCACGGTCTACCAAGAGGTCAACCTCTGCACCAACCTCACGGTCGCGGAGAACATGCTGCTGGGCCGTGAACCCCGATCATTCGGACGCATCGACACCCGCGAGATGAACCGTCGTGCTGGTGACGTCCTGACCCGGCTCGGCCTCGACGTCGACCCCAAGTCGCAGCTCGGAACACACCCGATCGCGATTCAGCAGCTTGTCGCGATCGCGCGCGCTGTCGACATCGATGCAGAGCTCCTGATTCTCGACGAGCCCACTTCCAGCCTGGACGCTGACGAGGTCGCCAAGTTGTTTGAGGTGATGCGCGCACTCCGCACCGACGGTGTCGCAATTGTGTTCGTCTCTCACTTCCTCGACCAAGTCTTTGAGATCTCCGACCGCATGACGGTCCTGCGCAATGGGCAGTTCGTCGGCGAGTACGTCACTGCCGATACGACTCAGCTCCAAGTCGTCAAAGCAATGATCGGCCGCGAGCTCGAGACTCTCGAGAAGATCGAGCAGGAAGCCGATGAGCACACTGTGAAGGCGCAGGGCGAGCCGCTCATCGAGGTCCTCCAACTGAGTCGCAAGGGCAGCGTCGAGGCGGTCGACCTCAAGGTCTTCGAAGGTGAGGTCATCGGTGTCGCCGGCCTCCTCGGCTCGGGCCGCACCGAGCTCGCGCGCCTACTGTTCGGCGCCGACACAGCTGACAGTGGCGATACCCGCATGCGCTCACGGCACATCAAGCTGCGAACGCCTCGCCAGGCGATCGACCACAAGATCGCGTTCTCGAGCGAGAACCGGCGCTCGGAAGGCGTCATTGGCGACCTTTCGATCGCCGACAACATGGTGCTCGTGATGCAGGCATCGCGCGGATGGCTGCGACCGATCCCTGCCAAGACCAAGGACCGCCTCGTCAGCAAGTACATCGAGGCGCTCGACATCCGCCCGGCCGACCCGCAGGCACTGATGCGCAACCTCAGCGGCGGCAACCAGCAGAAGGTCCTGCTCGCGCGCTGGCTCATC
Source organism: Aeromicrobium sp. (assembly GCF_036675695.1). Classification (GTDB taxonomy): domain Bacteria; phylum Actinomycetota; class Actinomycetes; order Propionibacteriales; family Nocardioidaceae; genus Aeromicrobium. The sequence goes on along the minus strand of NZ_JAKFEL010000177.1, from coordinate 11,093 downwards.
ACCGAGCCGGAACTCCTCATCCTCGACGAGCCCACCCGTGGCATCGACATCGGCGCCAAGGCGCAGATCCAGCAGCTCGTCGCTGATCTTGCAAAGGATGGCATGTCCGTCGTCTTCATCTCCGCAGAGCTCGAGGAGGTCCTGCGACTCAGCGACCGACTCGTCGTGATGCGCGACCGTCGCAAGATCGACGAGCGGGCCAACGAGAACGTCACTGTTTCCGACGTCCTCGAGATCATCGCGGGAGAGGTGCGCGCTGATGCGTAACCTCACTCGCCATGCTCTGTTCTGGCCGCTGTTCGCGCTCGGGCTCCTGCTGGTCGTCAACGTCATTGCGACCCCGTCGTTCTTCTCGATCAGGGTCCAGGACGGACACCTCTACGGCAGCCTGATCGACATCCTGCGCAACGGCGCGCCCACGCTGCTGATCGCCCTTGGCATGACTCTCGTCATCGCGACCCGCGGCATCGACCTGTCCGTCGGCGCGATCGTGGCGATTTCCGGGGCTGTCGCGTGCACCTACATGGCGGGGTCTCCCGACGAGTCCACGGCAGGACGCGCGATCGTCGCGATGACCATGGCGGTGGGGGTCGGCATCCTGCTCGGGCTGTGGAACGGACTGCTGGTCTCGGTCTTCGGGATCCAACCGATCATCGCGACACTCGTGCTCATGACCGCGGGGCGCGGCCTGGCGATGCTGATCACTGACGGCCAGATCATCACGGTCAACAACGCGCTGTTCAAGAAGGTCGGCACCGGCTTCGTGCTGGGCCTGCCAGTCGCGATCCTGATCGCGCTGGCAGTCTTTGCGATCACCGCTGTGCTGACGCGACGTACCGCGCTCGGCATGCTGATCGAGGCGGTCGGCATCAACCCCGAGGCAAGCAGGCTGGCGGGCGTACGCGCTCGAACCATTACCTGGACGGTGTACGTCTTCGTCGCCTTCTGCGCCGGCATCGCGGGCCTCATGATCGCCTCCAACACCAGCGCGGCCGACGCCAACAACGCCGGCCTCTTCATCGAGCTCGACGCGATTCTTGCGGTCGTCATCGGCGGCACGTCGCTCGCCGGCGGCCGATTCTCGCTGACCGGCACGCTGATCGGCGCTATGTTCATCCAGACCCTCGCAACAACAATCCCGACGATGGGCATCCCAGCCGAGACCAACTACTTGTTCAAGGCCGTCGCGGTGATCGTGGTCTGCCTGCTGCAATCGCCCAAGGCGCGCGCGGCACTGTCCGTACGACGACCGTCGGGTCTACTCACGAAGGGAACGGCCGCATGACCATCGTCATGGCTCCCCCCGAGCACTCCGCAGGGAGCCCCTCGCCTCGCTCGTCACGTGGCTTCGTGTTCCCGACCCGCTTCCTTCCGGTGATCGCGACCTTCACGCTCTTCGTGGCCATGTTCGGTATGGGCTCGATCCGCTACGAGGGCTTCTCCTCGCCGCAGACCGTCCTCAGCGTGCTGGTCGACAACTCGTACCTGATCGTTCTCGCGGTTGGTATGACGTTCGTGATCCTGACCGGCGGGATCGACCTGTCGGTCGGCTCGGTCGTCGCCCTGTCCACGATGATTGCGGCCGAAGCGCTGCGTGCCGGGTGGTCTGCGCCGCTCGTGATCGTCGCGGTCCTGCTGACCGGATCGGTGCTGGGTCTCTTGATGGGCCTGGTGATCCACTACTTCGAGATTCAGCCGTTCATCGTGACCCTCGCGGGCATGTTCCTGGCCCGAGGCCTCTGCTACGTGATCAGCGTCGACTCGATTCCGATCAAGAACGAGACCTTCACTTCCTTCGCCCAGGGCACGATCACGATCGGCGACTACTTCATCACGCCCGCGGTGATCGTCGCGCTGGTGGTGCTGGTGATCGCTGCGGTGGTTCTGCACATGACCAGGTTCGGCCGCACGGTCTACGCCGTGGGCGGCAGCGAGCAGTCCGCGATGCTGATGGGCCTCGCCGTCGCGCGTACCAAGATCGGCGTTTATGTCATCAGCGGCTTCTGCTCCGCGCTGGCCGGTCTTCTCTACGCCATCTACACACTGTCGGGTTACAGCCTGACCGCGGTCGGATGGGAGCTCGACGCCATCGCGGCCGTCGTCATCGGCGGCACACTGTTGACCGGCGGCTCAGGCTTCGTGCTCGGCTCGGCGCTCGGCGTCATGGTGCTCGGCCTCATCCAGTCGTTCATCTCGTTCGATGGCACGCTCAGCTCGTGGTGGACCAAGATTGCGATCGGCGTGCTGCTCCTGGTGTTCGTCCTGCTTCAGCGGCTCTTCACCCGGCGGTCCACATGACTGGCAATCCTCAACACGCGCCGGTGATGGCCGATGTCGCCAAGGTCGCCGGGGTCTCCCACCAGACCGTGTCCAGAGTCATCAACGGGATGCCCAACATCAAGGAGTCGACCCGCGAGCGGGTCGAGGCCGCGATCAAGGAGCTCGGCTACCGGCCCAACACCGCCGCGCGTGCGCTCGTGACGCGCAAGTCATCGACGATCGGGATCATCAGCACAGAGACCGGGCTCTACGGACCCAACAGCATTCACCGCACAGTGGAGGACGCCGCACGTCAGGCAGGCTACTTTGCAGGTTCGGTGAGCCTCTCGAGCGTGACCACTCAGTCCCTCACCGATGCGATCGACCACCTGTTGCGGCAGTCCGTCGAAGGCATCGTCATGATCGCTGCGCAATACGCAGCGCTCGATGTGATCCACCATCAGGACCCCGGCGTACCGCTCGTCGTCGTCGAGGGCGACTTGTCCAAGGCGAAGTTCGCGGTCGGAGTCGACCAGCACCGCGGAGCGTACGAAGCGACGAAACACCTGCTCGATCTCGGACACACCTCGATCGCACACGTACGCGGTCCTCAGGATTGGACCGAGGCCGAAGCTCGCCGCCAGGGCTGGGAAGCCGCGTTGAAGGACGCAGGTCAGAACGTTGGCCCGCTGTTTCACGGTGACTGGACCCCACGCAGCGGTTACATCGCGGGTCGCCAACTGCTGGACACACCCGGTCCCACGGCGGTGTTCGTCGCCAATGACCAGATGACGATCGGCCTGATGCATGCGCTCGCCGAGGCAGGCGTCGCGGTGCCGGACGACATCAGCATTGTGGGATTCGATGACGCTCCCGAGGCCGAGTTCCTGAACCCGGCCATCACCACCGTACGACAGAACTTTCAGGAGGTCGGCCGTCGCGCGATCGACGTCCTGCACGCCGCGATCCTCGGTGAGAACGAGGACCTACCGCGGCTCATCGAGCCCGAGCTGATCATCCGCTCGAGCACCTCGGCACCGAGCTCTCGAAAGGCCAAGAAGTGAGCGAGCAGTACGTCGTCGGAGTCGACTTCGGCACCTTGTCCGGGCGCGCACTGGTTGTTGCGGTCGAGGATGGCCGTGAGCTCGCGAGCGCAGTGCACGAATACACCCACGCCGTGATCAGCGACGCATTGCCAACGACGCCAGACTCGGCGCTGCCACCAGATTGGGCGCTGCAAGTGCCCTCGGACTACGTCGACGTCCTCAGGCATGCGGTTCCCGAGGCCGTACGCGCATCGGGGATCGATCCCTCGCAGGTGATCGGCATCGCCACCGACTTCACGGCCTGCACGATGGTTCCAACCCTTGCGGACGGCACTCCGCTCAACGAGCTGCCGCAGTTCGAGGACCGGCCACATGCCTACGTGAAGCTGTGGAAGCATCACGCCGCTCAGGGGCAGGCCGATCGCATCAATGCCCTCGCCGAGGAGCGCCAGGAGTCGTGGCTGCCGCGGTATGGCGGACTGATCTCGTCGGAATGGGAGTTCGCCAAGGGACTCCAGATTCTTGAGGAGGATCCCGAGGTCTACGCCGCCATGGAGCGCTGGGTCGAGGCAGCCGACTGGATTGTCTGGCAGCTCTGCGGGACGTACGTCCGCAACGCGTGCTCGGCCGGCTACAAGGGCATCTTGCAAGACGGCGCCTATCCGGGGGATGGCTTCCTCACAGCCCTAAACCCTCTGTTTGCAGACTTTGTTAACGCTAAACTTGATCAGCCAATTGGCCAGCTCGGCCATGCGGCAGGCACCTTGACCGCAGCGGCTGCGGGGCTGACCGGACTGCCCGAGGGCATCGCGGTCGCTGTCGGCAACGTCGATGCACACGTCACGGCCCCGGCGGCCCAGGCAGTCGATCCCGGCCAGATGGTCGCGATCATGGGCACGTCGACGTGCCACGTCATGAGTGCTGCAGTGCTCTGTGAGGTGCCTGGGATGTGTGGCGTGGTCGAGGGCGGAATCGTTGCTGGTACGTGGGGATACGAGGCCGGACAGAGTGGCGTCGGTGACATCTTCGGGTGGTTCGTCGATCACGGCGTCCCGGCCTACGTACGCGATGCGGCTGACGCTGCTGGTGTCGGAGTCCACGAGTACCTCACCGAGCTGGCCTCCCGGCAGCCGGTCGGCGCGCACGGCTTGGTGGCCCTCGACTGGCACAGCGGCAACCGCTCGGTGCTGGTCGATCACGAGCTGACCGGCCTGCTTGTCGGCCAGACCCTGGCGACGCGCCCTGAGGACATCTACCGCGCTCTGATCGAGGCCACGGCGTTCGGCACTCGGACGATCATCGACACGTTCAATGCGAGCGGTGTTCCGGTCGACGAGCTGATCATTGCCGGCGGCCTGTCCAAGAACCCGCTGCTCATGCAGATCTACTCCGACGTGACCCGCTTGCCGCTCTCGGTGATCGGGTCCGAGCAGGGCCCCGCTCTGGGGTCTGCCCTCCATGCTGCCGTCGCGGCCGGCGCGTACGCGGACATACGCGCCGCCGCGAAGGTAATGGGCTCCCTCAATCGGGCAGTGATCCTGCCCGATGAGGGACGCTCCAAGGTCTATGACCGGCTGTACGCCGAGTACACCGCACTGCACGACACGTTCGGCCGGGGTGGCAACGACGTGATGCACCGTCTGCATGCACTGCGCCGTGAGGCGCTCGCCGGGGACGCGTCATGACGCTCACCCAGGACGTGGCTTCGACGATCGCCAGACTTCGCCGCGAGGTGTGCGACCTCCATGCCGAGCTCACTCGCTATGAGCTTGTCGTCTGGACCGCCGGCAACGTATCCGCACGGGTTCCCGGAGCCGATGCCCTGGTCATCAAGCCGAGCGGGGTGAGCTACGACGACCTCACCCCGGAAAACATGGTCGTGACTGACCTCGAAGGGACGGTGCTCGAGGGTGACCTCGCGCCGTCCTCCGACACCGCTGCGCAGGCATACGTCTATCGCCACCTGCCTGACGTCGGTGGTGTCGTGCACACGCATTCGACGTACGCCACCGCCTGGGCCACCAGAGCCGAGCCCATCCCGTGTGTGCTCACGATGATGGCTGACGAGTTCGGTGGCGAGATCCCCGTCGGACCGTTCGCGTTGATCGGAGACGACTCAATCGGTCGCGGCATCGTCGAGACGCTGCGCGACAGCAGATCGCCGGCAGTGCTGATGCAGAACCACGGCGTGTTCTCGATCGGGAAGGACGCGCGATCCGCCGTGAAGGCTGCGGTCATGTGCGAGGACGTTGCGCGAACCGTCCACATCGCCCGACAGCTGGGTGACCCTCTCTCGATTCCCGAAGACTCGATCGACAAGCTCTTCGACCGCTATCAGAACGTCTACGGGCAATAGCCCACTCAAGGAGAATTCGTGAACACCGACGAGCGCGAGATCTGGTTCCTCACCGGAAGCCAGAGCCTGTACGGCGAGGACACATTGCGTCAGGTCGCCGAGCAGTCGCGCGTCATTGCCGCCCAGCTCGGGGACTCACCCCAGCTGTCGACTCGCCTTGTGTGGAAACCGGTGCTGACCTCGTCTGACGCGATCCGACGGGTGGTGTTGGACGCCAACTCCGACGACTCCTGCGTCGGCTTGATCGGCTGGATGCACACGTTCTCGCCCGCCAAGATGTGGATCAACGGTCTCGACGCTCTCCAGAAGCCGTTCCTCCATCTGCACACGCAGGCCAATGTCGAGATTCCGTGGGCGACGATCGACATGGACTTCATGAACCTCAACCAAGCTGCCCACGGTGACCGAGAGTTCGGGTTCATCCAGACGCGTCTCGGCGTCGCGCGCAAGACGGTGGCTGGACATGTCAGCGATCCGACCGTCACCAAGCGGGTTGGCGCCTGGGCACGGGCTGCGGCTGGAGCCCATGACCTTCGCAACCTCAGGCTCGCGCGATTCGGTGACAACATGCGTGACGTCGCGGTCACCGAGGGCGACAAGGTCGAGGCGCAGCTCAAGTTCGGAGTCTCCGTCAACACGTACGGCGTCAACGACCTCGTCGACGTCGTGGACGCGGTGGAACAGGACGTGGTCGACAAGCTCGTCGCTGAGTATGAAGACAGCTACGACGTCGCACCTGACCTGCGTGCTGGGGGAGATCGTCACGAGTCCCTGCGCTACAGCGCGCAGCTCGAAGCTGGCCTGCGTCAGTTCCTCGAGGCGGGCAAGTTTGGAGCGTTCACGACGAACTTCGAGGACCTCGGCGGCCTACGTCAGCTGCCTGGGCTGGCGGTCCAGCGACTCATGGCGGAGGGCTACGGGTTCGGCGGCGAAGGCGACTGGAAGACGGCGGTCCTGGTGCGTACGACCAAGACCATGGCCGAGGGGTTGCCCGGGGGCACCTCGTTCATGGAGGACTACACGTACCACCTCGAGCCGGGCAACCAGAAGTCGCTCGGCGCGCACATGCTCGAGGTGTGTCCGACGATCACCACGAGCCGGCCGAGCATCGAGGCTCATCCGTTGTCGATGGGCAATCGCGAGGATCCAGTCCGGATGCGGTTCATCGCCGACCCTGGCGAAGGCATCGTGGTTGGGCTGTCCGATCTCGGCGACAGGTTCCGGCTGACAGCCAATGACGTGACTCTGGTCGAGCCGGACGAAGCGCTGCCCAACCTGCCGGTTGCCTGCGCGGTGTGGGAGGCGCATCCGTCGTTGCCGACGGCCGCCGAGGCATGGCTCATCGCCGGCGCGCCACACCACACAGTGCTCTCGACTGCGGTGGGGCTCGAAGAGTTCGAGGATCTCGCCGACATCCTGCGAACCGAGCTGCTGCACATCGGGGACGACACGACGACTCGCGGATTCCTCAAGGAAGTGCGATGGAACCAGGCGTACTACCGGCTCGCCGAAGGGTTCTGACCACGTACTCGGGCGGCGCCCTCTTCCTCCAGTGAGGGCGCCGACCGACTTAGGCGGCGACGGTTGCCGCGTCCTCGACCGGCTCGAGAGCCGACGCGAGGATCTCCGCGACGTCCGCCACCGGACGAACATCCAGCTCGGCGAGCACTTCTTCGGGCACGTCGACCAGGTCGACCTCATTGCGGGCGGGGATGAAGATCGTCTTGAGCCCAGCGCGCTGAGCGGCCATCAATTTCTGCTTCACGCCACCGATCGGCAGCACGCGACCGTTGAGAGTGACTTCACCCGTCATGCCGACGTCAGCACGCACCTTGCGACCGAGCGCCAACGACGTGAGCGCTGTGACCATCGTGACGCCCGCTGACGGGCCGTCCTTGGGGACAGCGCCGGCCGGAACGTGCAGGTGGATCGAACGCTCGAGTGTCTCCAGGTCGATGCCGATCTCGTCGGCGTGTGAGCGCACGTACGACAGCGCGATATGCGCCGACTCCTTCATCACGTCGCCGAGCTGGCCGGTGATCGCAAGTCCGCGTTCGCCGTCGTAGGCGCTCGCCTCGATGAACAGCACGTCTCCGCCGAGACCCGTGACCGCGAGGCCCGTCGCGACGCCGGGAACCGCCGTGCGCTCCTCGGACTCGGGAGTGAAGCGAGGCCGACCGATGTAATCAACCAGCGTCGTCTCATCGACGACAACAGGCGACTCGACGTCCGGTTCGGTCAGCTTGGTCGTCACCTTGCGGAACACCTTGGCGAGCAGCCGTTCCATCTGGCGGACGCCGGCTTCACGTGTGTAGGACGCAGCGATCTCGCGCAACGCCTCGTCGGTGATCTCGATCTCGTCGTCCGTCAGCGCGGCCCGCTCCAGCTGTCGCGGAGCGAGGTAGCGACGGGCGATCTGCACCTTGTCGTCCTCGGTGTAGCCGTCGAGCTGGACGAGCTCCATGCGGTCCAACAGTGGCTGCGGAATCGACTCGATCACGTTGGCCGTCGCCAGGAAAAGGACGTCGGACAGGTCCAGATCGAGATCGAGGTAGTGATCGCGGAACGTGTGGTTCTGCGCCGGGTCCAGTACCTCGAGCAGGGCAGCCGCCGGATCGCCGCGGTAGTCGGCGCCGACCTTGTCGATCTCGTCGAGCAGGATCACCGGGTTCATCGATCCCGCCTCGCCGATCGCGCGGACCAGACGACCGGGGAGCGCGCCGACGTACGTACGGCGGTGGCCTCGGATCTCAGCCTCGTCACGGACGCCGCCGAGGGCGACACGTACGAAATTGCGACCAAGGGCGCGAGCAACGCTCTCGCCGAGTGATGTCTTGCCGACACCGGGCGGGCCCACGAGCGCCATCACTGCGCCTGAGCCGCGTCCGCCGACGACCTCGAGGCCGCGGTCCTTGCGGCGCGCGCGGACGGCGAGGTACTCGACGATCCGGTCCTTCACGTCATCCAGACCGTGGTGATCGGCATCCAGCACCTCGCGCGCAGCGCCGATGTCGGTCTTGTCGTCGGTCTTGACGTTCCACGGGAGCTCGAGAACGGTGTCGAGCCAGGTACGGATGTAGCCCGCTTCAGGGTTCTGGTCGCTGCCGCGTTCGAGCTTGCCGACCTCGCGGAGTGCAGCCTTGCGGACGTCCTCGGGGAGGTCTGCTTCTTCGACGCGCTCGCGGTAGTCCTTGGTGTCCTCGGGCTCGTCGTCGCCGAGCTCCTTGCGGATCGCAGCGAGCTGTTGACGGAGCACGAACTCGCGCTGGTTCTTGTCGATGCTCTCCTGCACCGACTCGGAGATCTTCTCGTTGACGTCAGCCTCGGCGAGGTAGTCGCGAGCCCACCCGATCAGGACGTTCAGGCGCTCTTCGACGTCAGACGTCTCGAGCAGCTGGCGCTTCTGCTCCAGCTCGAGGTACGACGCGTAGCCCGCCGTGTCGGCGAGCTGGCCGGGGTTGGTGATGCGCTGGACGGAGTCGATGACCTGCCACGCGTTGCGCTTCTGCAGGATGGTGACGAGCAGACCCTTGTAGGTCTGCGCGAGGTCACGTACGGCTTCGGTCGGCTCGGGGTCCTCGACCAGCTCAGCCTCGACCCAGAGCGCCGCGCCGGGTCCGGTCACACCGCCCTGAATGTGGGCACGCTGCTCGGCCTGGATCACGGCGCCGGGGCTACCGCCGGGGAGTCGGCCGACCTGCTGGATCGTCGCCACCACCCCGTACGTCGCGTAGCGGTCCTCGAGTCGCGGTGCGACGAGGAGGCGGTCGTCGTTGCTCGTACGTGCGGCATCGACGGCAGCGCGAGCGGCATCGTCGAGCTCGATCGGTACGACCATTCCGGGCAGTACGACGACATCTTCGAGTGCCAGAACGGGGAATTTGTGCAGCGTGGTCACGGGGATCTCCTGAAGTTGAGTCTGACGGGCTCAACTACACGTACGAGTCGCTTGTTCCGCGGAAACCGTGTGTTCGCTCAGGGCTGACGAAGCGTTCGGTAGGTTCATCGCGTGGGGAAGAAGAAGGGCAAGAGCAAACAGGTTGAGCCGCGCCAACTGGTCCGCGCCGCCCTTCTCATGGCAATCGGAGGCGCCGCTGTCTGTGGATTGGCCCTCGCCGCCCGAGCGCAGGTCGCCGGGATCCTGGCCGGTGTGCTGTTGGTCATCGCGGTGATCGGTGCGCTTTACGCGGCGATGTGGATCGGCGGTGCCGCCATGTTTCTGTTCTTCGACCAGTTGCTCTCAGGGGATCCGGAGAGAGCGGTGAACTGGTACTGGCGACTCGTCTGGCTCGTGGTGCTCATCAGCGTTCCGCTTTCGGGCTACCTTCTCGAGTTCGACAAGGACCAGTGGATCTGGGGAACGGGCAGCACCGTCGCAGGCATCGTCATTGCCCTGGTCGTGCTGTACGGACGACCCAAGAGCAAAGGGTCCAATTCGTGAGGATCGCAGGGTTCCACGGGGCTTTGGTCGCGTCGCCATGGACGCGTGGATCTTTCTGGGATCGCGTGGATGTCACCGTCGAGCGAATCCATCTGCGCGCCTGGTTGCGGAAGAACATCGTGATTGACCGCGAGCAGATCACCGCAATTGAGTTTGAGAAGGTTCGCGGTCCGTTCATCTGGGCTACGAACGTGCGATTCCTCCTCAGCGACGGGACCACCGCACCCAAGCTGTTCGTCCCATTTCGCACGCGATCGTTTCGCCGCGCGCTCGAGACGCTCGATTGGCCGACCCAGGATCGGGACTAGAACCGCTGACAGGGCCCGGGGGCCAGTTCGAACCGACGACTTGTCGCCGATCCGAACTGGCCGAATGACCTCAGACGGAGACTGCCTCGCGGAGGCCGTCGACCAGCGGCGTTGTCGGGCGACCGATCAGCGCGCTGAGGTCACCGCTCGTGCCGTCGAGCAGGCCGTCGCGGGTGTTGCCATCGAGGGCAACCAGGAATCCGGCTGTGCCTTCGTCGACTCCGGCACCGACCAACGCACTCAGGTGCTCTTCGGGAGTGACGTTCGCCAGTGCGACCTCGCTGCCGATCGCCGTGCTGATGGCGTCAGCGAGCTCCTGCTGCGACCAGGCATGGTCGCCCGAGAGCTCATACACCCTGCCAGCGGTCGAGCTGTCGGTGAGAACGATCGCGGCTGCCTCAGCGAAGTCCTTGCGACTCGCACTCGAGATGCGGCCCTCGCCGGCGCTGGTCAGGAACGTGCCAGTCTGGCGGGCCTGCTCGATGGACGGAAGGTAGTTCTCGGAGTACCAGCCGTTGCGCAGGATTGTCGACGGAAGTCCTGAGGCGGCGATGAGTTCTTCGGTCGCCTTGTGCTCGGGAGCGAGGACCAGAGCGGAGGTACTTGCCTTGGGTGCGCTCGTGTAGACGATGCGCCGTACGCCGGCTGCCTTGGCAGCGTCGATCGCATTGCCGTGCTGGGCG
>NZ_JAKFEL010000053.1:0-4616 GCF_036675695.1 Aeromicrobium sp. | reverse complement strand
GTCCTCGGCCGCGCTGAGGATCCGGTTGAACGCCCCGCGGGCCTTGAACGTGCCCGTGTGCTGCAGGTACTCCAACTTGAACCAGCCCGTGCCGCCGAAGCTGTCGTCCATCGCCAGCAGCGGGGTACGACGCACGCGCCCCGCGATGCGCTCCCGGGCCGCCTCGACATCGGTGCGGGTGATCATCGCTACTGCCTTCTGCCGGTCCGGTGGGGTTCTCCTGAGCCTAGTGACGCCCTGTGTAGGCGTCAGGCGGGTGCGAGCGGTGGCAGCAGGTGCTGGTCGACGCCGGGGACGGGCAAACCGACGGCGTACCGATAGAGGAGGGTCTCGAGGTAGGTGCCCAGTGCGGAGGAGACCGCACAGAAGAAGCAGAAACCGATCACACCGGCGGCCAGTAGCAGCCCACCTGTCAGCGTGGCTGCCATTCCTTCGGCAAGGGCAAGAGTGATTCCGCCTGCAACGCCGATGGTGACCGACACGACGGCCATCGCGATCCATGGCAACGCCAGCGTGACGGCGCTGATCAACGTGACAGTGAAATGACCCCGCAGCAGGGCGGCGGACCGTCGGACGGTGGCGACGGGCATGGTGCCCTCGATCATGATCACGGGCGTTGCGAACACGGTGGCGAACGCCCATCCCAGGTTGAGGGTCAACGCAGCAACGAGACCCCCGATGCCCATTCGTTCGAGCATCCGGATCAGTACGCCGACCAGGGTCGACACGAGCGCCCAGGCCAACAGTTGCCGGCGCCGGCCCCAGGCAATTCCCAGCGCATCTCGCGCCGTTGCGGGCCGGCCCTCCGCTCGCAGGTGGGCGGCGGCAACGACAGCCCCGCCGACGAACTGGAACACGAAACTCGCCGCTCCCAGCGACGAACCAGCCACCAGGACGCCTAGCACCCCGCCGCTGCTCCAGCCCGGCTCGACATGACCCCAGTAGATCGCCGGGAACAGGATCGCCCCGCTGGCAGTTGCCGCCACCAATGAGCCGACGAACAACAGCGCAATCATCGACCTGTCGGCGAACAGCATCCGATAGGTGGCCCCGACCAGCTGCTCTGACGGGCGGAACTTCGGCAGCTTCCTTCGCTTGCGCGAGGTTCCGCTGTCCGTTTCGTTGAGGTGGACGTAGTGCGTCCACTGCTCGCCGTCCCAGTAGCGCCGCTGGCCGGGAAGCGCATAGTCCGGGTACCAGCCAACCGGATACGACATCCTGACCCCTTTGATCGCACCCCGCGACGGGCGTGGTCGCCACATGCTAGGTCAATGTCGTGCCGTTCCTGCGACCTTTGGTACGACTGCACAGAAGGTCGGCATGCGCGGATGGTCAGAGACGATCCAATGCGCGCAGATAGCGAGTGGTCATTGTCTGCTGCGCCTTCCGGGTGACGGGTCCGCCGAGCCTGGCGAGGAGCGAGGCCGGTCGCGAGAACGCGGTGATCGTGACGGTGATGGTCTCGTCGGTGTGGCGTTCCAGGACGAACCGCTCTTCGCCGCACTCGGGGTGGCCGTCGAGCGTGCCGTACGCGAATCCGCGCAGCGTGGGCTCGTTGATCACGTAGGCGACACGGCAGGGGAGCTGTAGGGAAGCGGCACCCAGGCCGCGTTGCATGAGTACGACGGTGTCCTGGCGGAGCGGTGACTCCGATGCGTGGACACGGAGTCCCGACCGCTCATGGAGCCGCCACATGAAGAGGTCCCTCCCCGCTCCGTCAAAGTCTCGACGGACCAGCGGTGCCGAGCGCTCCAACCAGCCGTACCCCGCCTGCGGTCCGTCGGCGGTCGCACCGACCTCGTCGTAGGTGAAGGGTGCGGCCCGCAGCATTGCGGCCTTCTGCATCGGAAGCGCGCGTACTGCCATGGGGACATCATTGAGGACCGGCGCTCACCGCCTGGCACTTCCGCGAAGGATTCGTGGCAGGTGAGTGCGGGTCCTGCGGAGGCATCGTCAGCATCCCGCACTGAATGCGGCATGAGCGGTCGCCCCAGGTGACCGATCAGGCTCATGACTCCTGTTGAACGGTGCTGGCTCCGGACGCGAGCAGCATCCACTCGGCCGATGCGAGTGGAGCGGGCCACCCGTCTACGAGCACGTCTAGCGTCGCGGCCTGCGCGTTCGTCGCCCACCACCACCATGCGCGACTGTCCCGGTCAACGGCGGCCAGCCAATCCACCATGGTCCAGCCAAGGTCGGCTTCTGCTTGAGCCTTCCCGGCGCGGTCAAGACTTCGCCAGTGAGTCAGCCAGCGTTCGCGCTCCTCGTCCGACATTTGTGGCGAGCAAGCGTCCACGAACCATCTAGGAAGCCGACTTGACCATTCAGGGTCGTCGCACTTCAGACCTTCATCGAAGCCGATCAAGACCGACTCCCACAGGCCCCGGGCTCGATCGAGGACCTCTTCAGCGTTGCTCCCGTCGATGTGAAGCGTCTCGACAAGACCCGGTGCGTCGCCACCCGAGGTTCCACGCAGATGCGCCAGTTCTTCCGTTGGGTTTAGCACGGTCCCACGGTCCCACGGAGCCCCGTGCTTGGCGCACAACGCAACGCCCGACTATCGGCACGAACGCACGGACCGCGGCGTCTGTGCGCGTCTCGTTGCCGCATTGCCTAGTGTCACGACATGGAGCGGCAGAGACTATTCGATCTCACGGTGCGCAAGCTCGGACGGATCGTCGAGGCCGGTGATGAGTTTGACATGCTTGAGGCCGCCGCGGCACTCCGGAAACTCCTCCTCGACGAGTCGCCGCTCTTGCACCAAGTTAACCGGCAACGGCGGAGGCGGGTCCTCTTTCGTGTGGAGCGACCGACTGAGCTTCAGAAGCTAATCCTGGAGGACGAGCCCACGGTGTACTTCCTCATGGAGGGCATCTCACCCCGGCTGACCATCACTGCTTCGGCTGGTACCGAGGCTCTCAAACTCGATCAGTTCCTCGCCCGGACCGTCGCATGGCTCCAGGGCCAGGAGGTTCCCGTCAAGGAAGTGATTCTGCAACTTGCACATGTCGAAGGCGGTGTACACGCAGGCAGCCCGAAGACGACGCTCGAGGCCACGCTTCACGAGACGAACACAACGCTTTCTGTTGGCGGGATTGGCTCCGTAGCCCGCACGATGCGGGGCATCGCCGACGTCGTTGCCACTTCGCTGCAGCCCCTGACATTGCATTCAACGGAATGAAAGGTTGCTCCCAAAGCGAGCCACGAATGGCTGCGGCGCACGCTATCGGCGTCATGTCCGGGCGCTGGTCGGGCCGTCATGACACCCTGCGGGTGTGGGCCTCTACATCACACTCCGGGACGCTGACGGCGCGAAGGTTCGAGACATCCCCGACCCCTTCGGCGGCACGTTCGATGCCTCTGGGGACTTCGACGACCTCCTCGGGCAGGGCGCATCTTCGATCCTCGACGCGATCGGCCCCAACGGAGTGACCACACTTGCTAGTTCCGAGATGTCCGCGCTCGGGCCCGAGGTAGACGCTCTGCTGGCGACGATCCCAGAAAGCAGGCGGGGTCAGGGACGAGCCGGGACGGCATGGCGAGGTCTCACCCGGTTCCGCGCCATGATTGGTCTCTGCGGAACTGACAGCCGCTTCGTCATTGAACTTGTTGGCGACTGAACCGCACGCTCATCGGCGCGACAGCACGGAACGCGGCAGAGTCGAGCGCTTCGCCCCGACGCGGCATGATCGGGCGGTTGCTGGGCTGGTAGAGAATGTCGCGTGTGATCCATCCCTGTCCGTGCTGCGGCTACTTGCAGTTCGACGAACAGCCTGGTTCCTACGACATCTGTGCCATCTGCTTCTGGGAAGACGACGCAGTCCAACTGCGTTGGCCGAACTGGTCAGGCGGAGCGAACAAGCCAGCGTTGGAGGTCGCGCAGCGTCACTTCGAGCAACTCGGTGCTGTGGAAGAGCGGGTGCTGTCCCATGTTCGTCCGGTCACTGGCGACGACGTGAGGGACGTAGGTTGGCGGCCCATCGACAGGTCCGTCGACTTCTTCGAGCCACGCGGTGAGCAGTTGGCCGCTTGGCCCGACGACCGGACCGTCCTCTACTGGTGGCGCCCGACCTTCTGGCGTCCCGGATGGAGCGAACACACCTAGAGGCGGTGCCCGTACATCGGCAGATCCGGGTGGTTCTGGGGTCGCCACGAACGCCGCCCAGTGAGCGTCTCTTGGGTGCGCTTCTCGACGGACAACGACCTATCTGCGTCGGTAGAACCTGACGTCCCCACTCGCCAATAGCTCGTGGGAGTAGGCGCGGTCGTGGAGCCGGTGATGGTGGAAGTTGCAGGCGCAGATCCCGTCGTCGAGGTCGGTCTTTCCGCCTTCTGACCACGGTTTCAGGTGGTGGGCTTCGGTCCACGCGGCCGGGATGTCGCAGCCCTCGGCGCGGCAGCGTTTGTCGCGCAGCCGCATCGCCTTGCGCTGCGCCTTCGAGAACAGGCGCTGGGAGCGGCCGAGGTCGAGGATCTGGCCTTTGCCGCCCAGGACGACGGGGATGATCGAGGCCTGGCAGGCGAGTCGCCGGGCTTCCTCGGCCGAGATCTGGGCGTCGCCGGTCAGCAATCCTGCTGCTGCGAGCTCGGCCAGCAACTGCTCCTTGGTCATGGTG
>NZ_JAKFEL010000080.1:0-4617 GCF_036675695.1 Aeromicrobium sp. | reverse complement strand
CAGCACGGCGAGGGTGACCAGCGTGGGCACCAGAACACGACGTCGGCCATCAGGCGGACGCGGCGCGGATCGCGGTCGGGGTGTTCCGAAGATGTCGCTCACGGTGCTCCTGTGTAGGGGTGAATTAAGACTCTATGCCAGTGTTTGCCGTAGTTGCTCGACCAGCCCGGGTACGAGATCGGGGCCCTCGAGCAATGCCGCGTCGTCCGGTTCGCGCGCACGCACGGCGCTGTGCGCGGCACCGTCACGTGTGACGGCTGCGATCAGCCGTACCTCTTGGCGATCTGGGTGCGCAGCGGCCGCCATGAACATCTCGTCAGGATCCTCAGGCAGCGCCGCCTCGGCCTCGGGCGGAAGCATGATGCGTTCGAGTACGGCAGCGCACCCCATCACGCTGTCGGGCCACGCGATCTCGAGGAGCAGGTCCTCGATCGGCCGGTCGGCCGGTACGCCGTCCTGCTCGACCAACGTGATCTCACCGGAGTCGGATGACAGCTGATCGGCCAGGTCGGGCTGCTTGGAGACGAGATCAGCGGTGGCCACGAGAGCGAAAAGCCGCGGCGCCTGGTCCCAGCCATCGGCCGCGACGTACGCCTCCATCTCCAACGCCGCCCTGCGAAGCGGCGAGTCAGGCATCAACTGCACGACGGCACCTTCGCATCGGGATCCTTGGCCAAGGCTTCGAGCGAGCTGATCGCGTCGTCGAGCTTGGTGATCTTGATGAGCTTCATACCGAAGTCATCCCCATCTGCCGCCTCGGCGCAGTTGGCGGCTGGGACGAGGAAGATCTTGGTGTCGTGCTGCGCTGCGCCAGCCATCTTCTGACGTACGCCGCCGATCGGCCCGACGGTGCCGTCGGGCGCCATCTCGCCGGTTCCGGCGATCTTCTTCCCACCGGTCAGTGCGCCTGGCGTCAACTTGTCGTAGATCGCCAAGGCGAACATCGTGCCTGCACTGGGACCGCCGACGTTGGGTCCCACATTGTTGTTGATCGTGAACGGGAAACGATATTTGGTCCCCAACGTGACGCCGATGCGCGGAACCTTCGGATCGTCGGGAGCGGGCTTGGTCTTGATCGCAATGTCCTGCGCCTTGCCCTTGCGGGTGATCGTCAGGGTGACGACATCGCCGGGCTCGTGCTCGCCGACGACCTTCACCAGAGCCTCCGCGGAACTGATCTTCGCTCCGTCGACGCGAGTGACGACGTCACCGGCCTTGAGCTTGCCGTCCGCGGCGCCGCCCTTGGTGACACCAACTATCTGCGGCGAGCCGGTCACCGTATAGCCAGCAGCCCGCAACGCAGCGACTCG
Source organism: Aeromicrobium sp. (assembly GCF_036675695.1). Lineage (GTDB taxonomy): Bacteria > Actinomycetota > Actinomycetes > Propionibacteriales > Nocardioidaceae > Aeromicrobium. Next base: position 3,307 of record NZ_JAKFEL010000080.1, on the reverse strand, counting down.
CGATGAGTCCTTGGAGCTGTCCATCTGCGCCGCGCCTTCTTGCTTGGACTGCTTTGCACTTTCATCGTCGGGATAGATCAGCGATTTGGGCACGACAGCTTCATCCGAGCTGAAGTACGCCAGCATTGCGCGACCGAGCGACAACCTTCCGTCCGGACCGGTCAGCCGGACAGTGGTGAAGTCCAACGTCCCAGTCGTCGGATAGGTCTTCACACCTGCGCTGAACGTGAACAGTTCCTTGTCCTCGAACTTCCCAAGGGTGTCGTACGCGGGTCCTGGTCGCTGCATCACGTACGGGACGGGCACGAGCATCGCAACGCAGGTGAGGGCGATGAGGGAGAGCGCCGCGACGAGCATCGTCGTATAGCGGCGACTCAACGTTGATGCGTCGGACACAACCCGAGCCTAGTCAGTCTCAGCAAGCGGTACCGACGAGGCGTACGGATTCCTCGCAGGGCGAACACCGATTCTGTGGAGTCCCACGAACGGGTGGCTACTGTTGAGATATGTCCGAGGACGATAGAGACGACGCGCAGAACGAACCCCAGAACCCCTTTGCCGGTACGCCGATGGAGCAGATCTTCGGTGCATTCGCCGGCGGTCAGCTCGACATGACTCAAATCATGGGGCAGATGCAGAAGATGTTCGCCCCGCACGAGGGCAGCGTCAACTTCGACCTCGCCAAGGACGTCGCACGCCACACGGCTGCGGCTGCCGGCCCGGATCCGACGCCCAATGCGGCTCAACAAGGCGCCATGGACGATGCCGTACGCCTGGCCGAGTCCTGGCTCGACACCGCCACGACGATCCCCGCCGGTGCCACGACGAGCACAGCGTGGAGCCGTGCCGAATGGATCGAAGCAACCTCGGGCACCTGGCAGACACTCGTCGAGCCGATCGCCGAGCACGTCGTCAAGGCGATGGCCGACGCACTGCCCGAGGAAGCCAAGGCAATAGCTGGTCCTCTGATGGGCATGCTCAATCAGGCCGGCGGCGCGATGTTCGGCCAGCAGGTCGGCCAGGCCCTCGGCGGTCTAGCCGGTGAGGTCCTCTCGTCAACCGACATCGGCCTGCCGCTCGGCCCCGAGAAGGTCGCCGCCGTGCTGCCCGAGGGCGTCAAGGCGTTCGGCGAAGGTCTCGAGCATTCGGCATCCGATGTCCTTCTGTATGTCGTGCTCCGCGAGTGCGCACATCACCGCCTGTTCCAGCACGCTCCCTGGCTCCGTCCGGCACTCGTCGGTGCCATCGAGGACTTCGGCCGCGGTACCCGTATTGACGTCTCGGCGATCGAGTCCCAGATCCGCGATATCGATCCGTCACGCCCCGAGGCAATCCAGGAAGCAATGAGTGGCGGACTGTTCGAGCCCGAGAGCACACCCGAACAGCTCAAGGCGCTCGAACGACTCGAAACCCTGCTCGCCCTGATCGAGGGCTGGGTCGACGAGGTCGTCGCCCAGGCCACCAAGGACCGGATGCCCGCCGCTGCCCCGCTCGCGGAAGCGATGCGTCGTCGTCGTGGTGCGGGCGGACCCGCCGAGCAGACATTCGCGTCGCTCGTCGGCCTCGAGCTGCGGCCACGCAAGCTTCGCGAAGCGGCGACCCTCTGGGCCGCGCTGCGTGATCGCCAAGGTCCCGACGAGCGCGATGCGCCGTGGAGTCACCCCGACCTCATGCCGTCGACGGCGGACCTCGACGATCCCCTGGGCTTCGCACAGGGCGAGAGCCGTACGAAGAGCGATGACGATTGGGATGCCGCCATCGGTGAGCTGCTTGACGGCCCGCGCGACGACACTCCCGACTCTGAGCCAGACAAGAATGGCGGCGAGTGACGCTCCACTCCGATGCGCACAGCGTGCTGACACGCTGGGCGGCGCCAGACGACGAGCAGGAACAACTGCGCGTCACCTACCTCGCACACCTCGATGGGCACGCCAACGCGACAAGCCGGCACTGCCATCCAGACCATCTGACAGCGAGCGCGCTGATCGTCTCCGCAGACCACCAGCGTGTACTCCTCACGCTGCACCACGTCATCAAACGGTGGCTGCAAACTGGCGGGCACATCGACACGGAGGACGAGTCGCTGGCGGAGGCAGCTCTGCGCGAGGCGTTCGAGGAGAGCGGGATCGCGAGCCTGGCACTCGACCCTGTGCCCGTGCTTCTGTCACGTCACGAGGTGCCGAAATGCGGGCCGATCCGACCGTCACACCACCTCGACGTGCAGTTCGTCGCCGTGGCCCCGCCCGACGCCCTGCACGTCATCAGCGATGAATCGGACGAGCTGGAGTGGTTCGCGATCGACAACCTACCGGCCGAGACCGATCACTCAGTGCGGGCGCTCATCGCTGCGTCCACGACACGCCTTCGAGGAACCCCTTAGCCTTCGTCGCCTCGGGATAGGCGTCGACAAGAGCCCAGAACCGCTTGCTGTGATTGGGCTCAATGAGGTGCGCCAGCTCGTGCACCAGCACGTAGTCGACGACGTATGACGGCATGCCCTTGAGCCGGTCGGACAGCCGAATGCTGCGATCGGCACTGCTGCAGGAGCCCCACCGAGCGTTTTGGTTGGACACCCAGCGCACGGTCAGCGGTTGCGCCTTGCCGTCGAGCCACACCCGCGAGAGCTGGGCCGCACGCGCCATGAGCTGGTCATCGCTGGGGCGGGAACGCTGGTCCCTGCGGTCGAGTCGTTCGACGAGGCTGCGTACGGCTTTGTCCTCCTCCGCCTGCGAAAGGTGCGCAGGCACGAGCACGATGGTCTTGTCTCCTTCGCGGTGCGCACTGATCGTGCGCTTGCGCCGACGGCTCCGCCGGATCTCCACCTCACCCATGCCGTAAATCTATCCGGCGGGCTCGACATTTCTTTCCTCCACAGCGCGTCTCCCACGTTTTTGCAGGTCATCAAGGCTGTCCGCAACGGGTCCGCAACGACCGCCCACAGGTTGTGCACCGGCTCCCCCATGGTGTCCACACGAGGGGCTGGCTTTCCCCACAACTTGTCCCCATCGTTATCCACAGGCGTGGACAACAGTCTTCCGATTTCCCTTGACGGTCAGTGCGCCCAGACCTAGCGTTTCGGGCAATCGAGGCTCTCGGCAGGGTGCGCAGGGGAAGGCACACTCCGCCGGGAGCCTCTTTTTGACCAAACTCGACTAGTTCGCTCCCCCGCAACTCGCCGGAGAGATTTACGCTCAGCTGAGCGTGAAACACGCCTGTCACGCGTACGCTCAGGATGACTAGCAACACAACGGCAAGGAGGCCGCAATGTCAGAAACATGGAGTGGCGATTTCTACTGCGTCAAGTGCA
>NZ_JAKFEL010000081.1:0-4617 GCF_036675695.1 Aeromicrobium sp. | reverse complement strand
AGGTCAGATCATGGCCCAGACACTGGTCGAACGAGTCACCGGAGTGGCCCACGCTGATGCGATCGATGTTGAGATCCAGCTCGTCATGGACGCACCCACCATGCTCGGACAAGACGGCGAACCGGTTGATCTCGTCGGCTACGGACCGATCTCGCCCGACGTGTCGGACGACCTCATCGCCCACGCACCCACCGTTTCGATCCGTCGACTGCTGACCGACCCGGTCGACGGCACCCTCCTCGTCCGCGAACCACGCCGCCGCCGCTTCGACTCCCCAACCCGGCGATACATCCGGACCCGCGACCAGATCTGTCGGATGCCCGGCTGCGACGCCAAGATTCGCGACGACGACCACATCCACGACCACTCACTTGGCGGCGTCTCCACGGCTGGCAATGGTCAGGGGGTCTGCAAATGGTCCCACTCCATGAAGTCGCTGCCTGGATGGAGAGTCACATCCGTGGGCAGGGCCACCATCTGGCAGACACCAACAGGACACACCTACCGCAGCGACCCACCACCCCTGCTACAACGCAACCAACCCGGCCACCTACGCCAATAGGTAAACACAAGCGGGCTTGCCCAGCTGTCGCTCAGTGAGTCTTGAGATCTCGTCACGTTCCACCCGTCAGATCGTTGAACTCCTAGAACGCGTTCTCATTGGAGTCTGTATGCGCCGAGTGATCACCCTCGCAGCTGTCCTGATCGGCCTCGTCCTTGCCGGATCACCTGCGACGGCGGCCACCCAGCCGCTGCCTGTGCCGTACAACTTCCTGCCGTCCGCGATCCTCGGAGGCATGCCGGATGCCAACGCTCCCGGCACGAACGACTGGACGTGCAAGCCGTCGGCAGCACATCCCCGTCCAGTCGTCCTCGTGCACGGCACAGCCGGCAACCAGAGCACCAACTGGCAGACGTACGGTCCACTGCTCAAGAACAACGGCTACTGCGTGTTCGCCCTGACGTACGGCGCCCTGTCCGCGCCCTACCCGATCAACGCGCTCGGTGGCATGGCGAGCATGCGCACCAGTGCCGTACAGCTCAAGGAGTTCGCGGATCGCGTACGGGCGGCCACCGGTGCCGCCAAGGTCGACCTCATCGGGCACTCGCAGGGAACCCTGATGCCGGCCTACTACCTGAAGTTCCTCGGCGGTGCCTCGAAGGTTCACAACTACATCTCGTTGGCTCCCCTGTGGCACGGAACTGAGATCCTTCCACCTCAGCTCGCCGAGGCTCTGGGAATGAAGTCCTCGGCCGTCCCAGTCTGCGAGGCCTGCGGCGAGATGGACCCGGGCTCGTCATTCATCAAGGAGATCCGCGAGGGTGGCGTCGCCGTGCCCGGTGTCCGCTACACCAACATCATGACCAAGTACGACGAGCTGGTGCGGCCCTATACGAGCGGCAGCGAGGTCGGCATGACCAACATCGTTCTGCAGGACCGTTGCGCGATCGACTACTCAGAGCACTTCGAGATCGCGGCCGATCGCAACGCGACGCTGTACGTTCTCAACGCCCTCGATCCGGCGCACCCACGACCGATCGTCTGCACCCTGAGCCTTCCGTTCGTCGGCGCTCTCTAGCTGGCAGCGGCGATGGCCGCGAGCAGGTCATCGGCGAGATCGGCTCGACAGATGAGGAGGTCCGGCAGATAGGGGTGCGCAGCGTTGTAGGTCAGCGGCGACCCGTCGACGCGCGATGCGTGCAGACCACCGGCAAGAGCGACACCGACGGGAGCTGCTGAGTCCCACTCCCACTGACCGCCGTCATGCAGGTACGCGTCCGCGTCACCGCGGAGCACCGCCATCGCCTTGGCGCCGGCCGATCCCATCGGCTGCGAATCGGCGCCGAACGCCTCGACCACCGCTGCGCCCCAAGCCGGCGGGCGGCTGGCGCTCATCAGGAAGATCGGCGTCTCGCGCTCCACCCTCGTCGCCTGGGACACGCCCGTCGAATAGACCGTCGACAGCGCGGGCTGCGCCACCGCAGCCGCGGTGATCTGTGATCCAGTCGCACCGCGCTCCCACAGGGCAACATGCACGGCCCAGTCGGTGCGACCCTCCATCCCATACTCACGCGTGCCGTCGACCGGATCGATGATCCAGACCCGATCGGCCGACAGCCGAGCGGGCGAGTCAACAGATTCCTCCGAGAGCACAGCATCGTTCGGTCGTTCGGCCGCCAGGAGATCCAGCAGCAGCACGTTGGATTTGGCGTCGCCAGCCTTGCCGAGCTCCTTGCCGGTCAGCGACGAGGTGCGCTGCAGATCGAGCAACAGCTCACCGGCCTGCTCCGCGAGAGAGGCCGCCAGCTCGGAGTCGGTCACTGCTCCATCCGTTCGATGACCGCCGTCGCGAGTGCGTCGACGTCGCCATCGCTCGGGCGCAACAGCAGGTCAGGCCGCTGTGGAGCTTCATACGGCGCGCTGATCCCGGTGAACTCCGGGATCTCGCCCGCGCGAGCCTTGGCATACAGACCCTTCGGGTCACGTGCCTCGCACTCCTCGAGCGGGGTGTCCATGAAGATCTCGAGGAACGGCAGCCCGTCGGCCTCATGGCCGGCGCGTGCTGCGTCGCGGTGCTCGCGATAAGGACTGACCAGCGACACGATCGCGACGACGCCGGCATCGGCCATGAGCTTGGCGACCTCTGCCACGCGGCGTACGTTCTCCTGGCGATCCTCGGGACTGAAGCCGAGACCGGCGTTGAGTCCGTGGCGCAGGTTGTCGCCGTCGAGGATGTATGCGGGCTGGCCGGCTGCGACCAGTCGGCGCTCCACCTCTACCGCAACGCTCGACTTGCCCGAGCCGGACAGGCCGGTGAACCAGAGCGTCATGCCCTGCGTCTTGCGATGCTCGCGTGTCACAGCTCCGCTGTGCCAGACGATGTTGGGCTCGCTCTGGGTCTCGCCCAGGATCATGCCCGCGGCGACGGTCCGGTTGGTGGCGTCATCGATCAGGATGAAACCGCCGGTCTCGCGGTTGCGGCGATACGGATCGAAGTGCAGCGGCTTCTGCGTGCGCAGACGTACGCGTCCGATCTCGTTCAAACCAAGGCTGGTGGCCTTCTCGTCACGGTGCAGGGTGTTGATGTCGAGGCGATACTCAAGGCTCTTGACTGCAGCCCGAGTCTCGCGGGTGGTGTGCAGGATCGTGTAGGTCGAGTCGGTGGACAACGACAGGTCGGTGTCCATCCAGGCGATCATCGCGTCGACGTCCTGCGAGGTCGTCGGCCGGTTGTTGGGACGGCACAGCATGTCGCCGCGGCTGACGTCGATGTTGTCGGCCAGCTCGATCGTCACGGCCTGACCGGTGAACGCCTCGTCCAGCTTGGTCCCGCCAGGACCGAGGACATTGGTGACTGTCGTCGAGAAGCCCGACGGCAGCGCGACAACTTCGTCGCCGGGACGAAAGACGCCACCGGCGATCGTGCCCGCGTAGCCACGGAAGTCGTGGAAGTCGGCCTGTTGCGGACGGATCACATACTGCACAGGCATACGCGTGTCGATGAGGTTGCGGTCGGAGGCGACGTGCAGACCCTCGAGATGGTGCAGCAGCGCTGGTCCGTCGTACCAAGGCATCGCGGCGCTGTGCGTGACGACGTTGTCGCCGGAGAGCGCTGACATCGGGATGAACGTGAGGTCAGCGACTTCGAGCTTCGTCGCGAATGCCGCGAACTCCTCGCGGATCTCGTTGAACCGATCTTCGGAGAAGTCGACGAGGTCCATCTTGTTGATGCAGAGCACGACGTGCGGGATGCCGAGCAGGGTCGCGAGGAATGCGTGGCGACGCGACTGCTCAAGCACACCGTGACGGGCGTCGATCAGGATCAGCGCGACGTCCGCGGTGGACGCACCGGTGACCATGTTTCGCGTGTACTGAATGTGGCCTGGGGTGTCGGCGATGATGAACTTGCGCTTGGGAGTCGCGAAGTAGCGGTAGGCAACGTCGATCGTGATGCCCTGCTCACGCTCGGCGCGCAGACCATCGGTCAGCAATGCCAGGTCGGGACCTTCGTGACCGCGGGCAGCGCTCGCCGTCGTGACAGCGCTCAGCTGGTCTTCAAAGATCGACTTGCCGTCGAACAGCAACCGGCCGATGAGGGTCGACTTGCCGTCATCCACGCTTCCGGCCGTGGCGATACGCAGAAGCTGCGACATCAGAAGTAGCCCTCTTTCTTTCGGTCTTCCATGCCAGCTTCAGAGATACGGTCATCGGCTCGGGTCGCACCACGTTCGGTGACGCGTACGGCAGCGACTTCGTCGACGACCTGCTCGCGGGTCACCGCGTCTGACTCGACGCAGCCGGTGCAGGTGGCGTCGCCGACCGTGCGGAATCGGACCATCGCCTCGAACGGGACTTCGCCGTTCTCCGGTTCGATGAACCGATTGACAGCCAGCAGCATGCCGTCGCGCTCGACGACCGTGCGGGTCTGCGCGTAGTAGAGCTCCGGGAGATCGATTTGCTCGCGCAGGATGTACTTCCAGATGTCGAGCTCGGTCCAGTTGGAGAGCGGGAAGACGCGCATGTTCTCGCCCTTGTGGTGGCGGCCGTTGTAGAGGCTCCACAGCTCGGGGCGCTGGTTCTTGGGGTCCCACTGACCGAACTCGTCGCGGAAGCTG
>NZ_JAKFEL010000074.1:0-27610 GCF_036675695.1 Aeromicrobium sp. | reverse complement strand
CTTAGCAGCCACAGCTGTCTCCCTAAACGAACCCGCGCGCGCCCTGCGCCGGCTCTTACTCGGCGGAAAGGGCCAGATCTCGTTGCTCAGGGGCGAGCGTCAACACTCTTTGAACGTATGCCTGCGAAACCGACATTTTGGGGAAGACACGCCCGACCTCGTGTGTCTCTCGCGTTAATTCTGGGTCGCCCTCGGCCCTTGGGCGCGAAGCTCCAGTGAGGGTCCCTCCCACGAGGTACGAGTAGGGGGCGGGAGCTCTGCGACCGAAGGGACGGTTGGCGAGATACTCGCGCAAGCACTCCGGCTAACCACGTGCTCGGTTGGGTTGAAGGGCGCCAATGAAAGGGCGTGAGCCGGTTCTGTGGACAGCCCCAATGGCGGCTTCAGATGTGGATAAGCATGCTCGATTTTCGTTGAATTCACAGGCTTTTCCACTGGTCATCGAACACTCTTTCGAGTAGTGTTTGGGGTATGGATCCGAAGCCGACGATCGACGCGCTGCGCACCGCCGCGCAAACGCTCACGTCGGGTGACACTCGTTCCCAGCTGCATGCGCTACAGGCGGCAGAGGACGCCATTCATGCTCGGAAGGCTCTACTCTTGGCAAAGCTCGAGTCGTCCAAAGATTTCGAACTCGACGGCGCCTCCACTCTCAACACCTGGGTGCGCAACGAGTTGCGGATGAACTCCGGAACTGCCTCCACCCTGGTCAAGAACGTTGGGGCTTTGCGTGACCTGCCACTGCTCGCCGAAGCAGCTTTCGCAGGGCAAGTCAGTGCAGCCCACGTACGCGTGTTCGCCTACGGCTTGGCGCATGTCGGACTCGAACCGATGCGCCAGTTCGAGGAAGTGTTCGTCGAAGTTGCGCAAGAACATGCGCCCAGCGAGCTGTTTGAAGCGGTCAAACACCTCAAAGACAAGATCCACCCCAAAGACCTCGACGCCGCCTGGGAACGCGGCATGGACCGCGAAGACTTCGCTGTCGATGCCGTCCCCGACGGCTTCCACACCAACGGGTTCCTCAACACCGTCACCGGGGCCAAGCTCAAGAAGGTCATGGACTCGATCTCCGCACCTCGCGACAAGGACGACACCCGCACCGGAGCCCAGCGACGTGTTCAGGGCTTGGATGACCTGTTGACGGCGATCCTGGCCAACGGTCTGCCGTCAGACAAAGGCGTCCGACCCCACATGTCTGTGTTTGTGGACGCCGACACCTTGCAGGCCGCGGCCGAACATGTGCAGGCCAAGACTGAGAAGCCCCACCTCATCTCAGAGCCGATGCCTTCGGTCGAACCTGCCAAGCTCGCCGGACACGGTGCAATCGGCCCCAACCTGCTCATGTACTTCCTGTGCGTGTCCGACTTCACCGCCTTCCTGATGAAACAACACGGCGGCGCCCGGCAAGCTGAGATCCTCAACGCCGGCACCAGCCGCTACCAACCCACCCTCACCCAGAGGCGTGCAGTGATCGCCCGCCAATACGGTGTGTGCGCCACACCCGGATGCAACCACACCCACCTCGAAATCCACCACGTCATCTGGTGGTCCATGGGTGGACCCACCGACGTCAACCTGCTGGTCGGACTGTGCGTTCGGTGTCACCACCTGCTCCACCGCGGTTTGCTCAATATCACCGGCAACGCCGTCGACGGCTTCAACTTCACCAACCGACACCACCACCCTGTCCGACGACGAAGAACCCACTACCGCCAAGCCGCCTGACCCGAACGTCCAGCGGCCCACCGGCACGCCCACTGCGGGTCACTGGGTGAATACAAACGGACTTGGCCACTGTCTTGGTCGAGGCAGATCACAGTTGATCCATAGAACGAGGGCGCACGATTTGTGACAGAGTTCCTCCGAGCTGAGGAGGCACCCAATGAGCGCGCTGAGGTCCACATCAAGCTTCCGCGTTGGCGAGAAGGAATGCGCGGTCACCCTTCGCGTACCGGAAGGCGACGGACCGTTTCCTGCCATCCTCATGGTCCACGGATGGGGTGGTGTCCAGGACGCGCTGACACTCCCGTTCTACGAGCCGTTCGAACAAGCAGGGTTCGCGGTCATGACGTTCGACTACGCCGGATGGGGTAGGAGCGAGGGGACCCCCCGCAACGTCATCAACCCTTGGCAGCGAGAGCGTGAAGTTGAGGGAGCGTTGGAGCACCTCCGAGCTCAGCCCGCAGTTGACCCCAAACGCATCGTGTTGTGGGGTACTTCGTTCGGTGGCGGCCATGTCGTGAGAGTTGCCGCCAAGCACCCCGAGCTGCTCGGCGCGATCACGCAAGTCCCCATGCTGGACGGCATGGCAGCAGTCAAGGCCGTTCCACCCCTTCGCATGCTCCGCTTCGGCTTCTCAGCCTTGGTCGATGTGGTTCGCGGTAAGCGGAACCCCTTCTATGTTCCGGTTGTCGCGCCACCAGGTGAGTGGGCGAGCATGGACCGAGACGGTGCGGCAGAAGCCATGCAGAACGGATTGAAGGCTCTCCTCGAAGCAGAAGGCCCCGAGGCTGCCGTCTACGACAATCGCGTCGCGGCTCGCTCGCTGCTGACCATGGGCGCGTACCGCCCATTCAAGAGCCTGCGGGATGTGAAGATCCCGATCCTCGTCGTAGGGGCCACGCGCGACACCGTCGCACCATTCGTCGAGAAGAAGATTCGTGCGCTGAACAACGCGAACATCCAGATCGAGAAGCTCGACGCCAATCATTTCGATCCGTATTTCGATCCTGCACTGTCGACCAACCTCGGCTACCAGCTCGCGTTCTTGCGGAGTTTGTCCGCTTAGCGGGCGTCAGGCGCCGAAGCGGCGCTCACGCAGGGCGTACGAGCGCATTGCGCGGAGGAAGTCGACGTGGCGGAACGCGGGCCACAGCGCATCGCTGAAGTAGAACTCCGAGTGCACGCTCTGCCACAGCAGGAATCCCGACAGCCGCTGCTCCCCCGACGTACGGATCACGAGATCCGGATCGGGCTGGCCCTTCGTGTAGAGGTGCTCGGCGATGTCGTCGACCTCGAGCGTCGAGGCTACTTCCTCGAGCGAGCGACCGGCAGCGGCCTGCTCGAGCAACAGCGAGCGCATCGCGTCCGTGAGCTCCTGGCGTCCGCCGTAACCGACGCAGATGTTGACCCGCATGCCCTGCACATCGGATGTCGAGTCGGCGAGCTTCTTCATACGACCGGCTGACTCCGAGGGCAACATGTCGAGGTTGCCGATGACGGCGAGCGACCAGCGCCCTTCGCTGGCGAGCCGCTCCATGAGGTTCTCGACCGCGGCCAGGATGCTGCCGACTTCTTCTGCCGGCCGCTGGAGGTTGTCGGTCGAGAGCAGCCACAGTGTGACGATCTCGACGCCCAGGTCGTCGCACCAGGTGGCGAACTCGGAGATCTTGTCGGCACCGGCTTTGTAGCCGTGCTCGAACTTCGCACCGCCGCGCTTGGCCCACCTGCGGTTGCCGTCGACGATGGCTCCGACGTGGTGTGGGAGCCGTGTGGGATCGAGTCGCTTGGCGAGCCGTCTCTCGTACGCCCCGTAGACCAAGTCACTCAGTGCCATGCGGCTAGGGTAATCGCATGAGCGAGCGTGAGCCTGAAGGCATTGTCCAAGAGGTTGGCGAGCGTCTCAGGGAGACCGCCCAGGAGATCAAGCCCAAGCTCCGCGGGTGGCTCCATGCCGCCACATGGCCCCTGGCGTTCTTCGGCTTCCTCGTCATGCTGGTCGTCGCTGACAGCGTCAAGGTTCGCGCCGGCGTCGCCGTGTTCATGGTCAGCGCCCTGCTGCTGTTCGGTGTGAGCGCGGTCTATCACGCCGGCCGCTGGTCAACTGCGGCCAAAGCCCGCTGGAAGCGCTTCGACCACGCCAACATCTTCGTGCTGATCGCTGGCTCCTACACGCCGTTCGCGCTGCTGCTGCTCGACACCAAGGACGCTTGGATCCTGCTGTCGCTCGTATGGGGTGGCGCCGTCCTTGGCCTGCTGTTCCGGGTGTTCTGGGTCGGCGCGCCTCGCTGGCTGTACGTGCCGATCTACATCGCTCTCGGCTGGGCGGCGGTGTTCTGGCTGCCGGAGTTCAAGGAGAACGGTTCAACGGCCGTCATCGTGCTGCTGGCTGTCGGCGGCGGGCTCTACACGATCGGTGCGGTCGTCTACGGCTTCAAGAAGCCCGACCCTTGGCCCAATTGGTACGGCTTCCACGAGATCTTCCACACCCTGACTATCGCGGCGTTCATCGTCCACTACGTCGGCGTCTCACTCCTGGCCTACCAGCAGTACTAGCGAGCCAGCAGCTCCTCGACGCTCGTCACGGGGCGTTCGCAGACGAAGCCACGGCACACGTATGCCGCCGTCTTGCCGTCGACGAGATCGCGCTGCTCGAACAGCGGGATGGCGGTGCCGACATCACCGGCGACCACTACGGCTCCGGGTGACGTCAGGCTGAGAGCGGCACGATGCAGCTCACTCCGATCTGCCCCCACGACAGCGATCTCCAACGGTCCGGCGACGATCGCTTCAGCGGCAGCAAGCGTCCAGCCCGCGAACCGTGGCACCTGGGTGGCGACGGATGCCGCTGATTCGATGCCTGACTCGGCGGCGGCTCGATAGCGATGTTCGCCAGTTATTGCGGCGAACGAGATCAGCGCCGTGACGGCCGCCGAAGTGCCGGACGGATAGGCGTTGTCGGACACGTCCTTCGGACGAACGACCAGCGCCTCGGCATCGTCGGCAGTGTCGAAGAAACCGCCAGCGGGGTCCGCGAAATGGTCGACGACACGATCGAGCAGTACGCGCGCACGGTCGAGCCACACCGCATCTCCGGTGATGCCGAGCACCGCCAGGAAGGCTTCGGCCACAGCACCGTGGTCCTCGAGGACGCCGGCATGAGTCGAGGCGATGCCATCGCGTGAGGTACGTACGAGGCGGTCGCTCAGGTGCCCGTCTTGAATATGCACTGTCGCCAACAGCTCAGCGGCGCGGATCGCGGCGGCGGTGAAGTCCGGTTCCTCGAGCAGTACGCCCGCCTCGGCGAGGGCGGTGATGGCCAGCCCGTTCCATGACGCGACGACCTTGTCGTCCCGCGCCGGCCGCGTGCGAGTGGCACGTGCTTCGAGGAGCTTGGCACGCACTTCGTCCCATCGGGCTTCGTCGTCGGGGTCTTTCAGCAGCTGCAGCGTCGAGAAACCACGCTCGAATGTCCCGCCACCCGTGACGCCGAGAAGCTCGGTCGCCCAGGCACCGTCGGCGGGACCGAGCGTGCGCATGAGCTGGTTGGGATTCCATACGTAGAACGTGCCTTCGTGGCCGTCGCTGTCTGCGTCGAGCGCCGACGCGAAGCCGCCTTCCGGCGTACCGAGCTCATCGATGACGAAGCGGCCGGTCTCGCGCGCGATGCGGGCGGCAAGCGGAGACCCGGTCTGCCGCCACCAGTGCAGGTAGACGCGGAGCAACAGAGCGTTGTCGTAAAGCATCTTCTCGAAGTGGGGTACGCGCCAGAACCGATCGACGCTGTAGCGGGCAAAGCCGCCTGACAGCTGGTCGTACATGCCGCCGCGCGCCATGGCCTCGCACGTACCAGCGACGAGGTCCAGCGCCTGCTGCGAACCCGAACGAGCAGCGTTGCGGAGCAGGAACTCCAGCACCATCGATGGCGGGAACTTGGGACTGTTGCCGAATCCGCCGGACTCAGCGTCGTACTGCTTCGCGAGTGACTCGACAGCGGCATCGAGCTGCTCGAAGCCGAGCGCACCGCCGACAGGGTCGACACCCGACCGCAGGTGCGCGAGTACGTCCTTGCTGACCGTCAGCACCTCGTCACGGCGCTCGTGCCACGCATCCGAAAGCGCCTGCAGCACCTGGGTGAACGCCGGGGTGCCCTGCCGCGGCTCGGGCGGGAAGTACGTACCGGCGAAGTACGGCTCACCCTCCGGCGTCAGCACGCAGGTCATCGGCCAGCCGCCCTGGCCCGTCATCGCCTGCGTGGCGCTCATGTAGACCGCGTCGACGTCGGGTCGCTCTTCACGGTCGACCTTGATGTTGATGTAGTGCTCGTTCATGTACGCCGCGGTCACCTCGTCCTCGAAGGACTCGTGCGCCATCACGTGGCACCAGTGGCATGCGGCGTAGCCGATGCTCAGCAGGATCGGGCGGTCCAGCTTCTTGGCTTCGGCGAACGCCTCGGCGCTCCACTCCCACCAGTCGACCGGGTTGTCGGCGTGCTGCTGGAGGTAGGGACTCGTGGCCTGAGCGAGGCGATTCGGCATACCGCCAGCCTAGGTGGGTAGCGTTTGGTCATGGCTTCGCGGACCTTCACGGCGGCGGTGGAGGGCACAAAGACGGCCGCATACGTCGTGATGCCGTTCGATCCGGACGGGGTTTGGGGCGCGCGACCACGTCACCACCTGCGCGGGACCGTCAATGGCTGCGGATTCCGCGGCCCTTTGGAGCAGGTCGATGGCGAGTGGCGGTGCTCGCTCGGACCGGTATGGCGCCGCGACAACGGCGTCGAGCTGGGCGACACCCTGACCTTCGTGCTGGAGGAAGAAGGCCCGCAGCGCGAAGCCGTCGATCCTGACATCGCCGAGGCACTCGAGGCGTCACCGAAAGCGGGGGCTGCCTTCGACGGGCTGGCGCAGTTCTATCGCAAAGCGTTCTTGAAATGGATCGACGGCACCAAGAAGCGACCCGAAGAGCGAGTTCGCCGAATCGCCGAGATGGTCAGCCTGCTCGAAGCAGGCAAAAGGACCCGGAACTAGTGCAATTTCGGGCTACGTTCGACAGATGACAGTCGGCAACGTGACCGCCCTGTGGCGCTACCCCGTGAAATCGATGGGCGGCGAGGAGCTCACGAGCTCCACACTCGACCACCGCGCGCTTCATGGTGATCGTATGTGGGCTGTCCGGGATCTTGAGCTGGGCGCTGTCACCACGGCTCGGCGACTCCCCCAGCTGCTTGGGTGTTCAGCGCGGTTCGTCGAGGAGCCTCCTGCGGGGGTCGGGCCTGGCGACGTCGCAGACGTGCGGGTCGCGTTTCCAGACGGCACCGAGATCACCAGCGACGACCGCGAACGGCTCGACGCGAGGCTCTCGGAGCTGGTCGGCAAGTCCGTCGCGCTCGTACCGCTGCCACCGATGACCGACAAGGCCGGCTATCGAGGAGTGCTGGCGTCCAAGCGCGACATCCGCTCGCAGTGGGCTCTCACCGACGACGAGCCACTGCCGGACTTCTCGATGTTCCCGATCCGCAAGCTGCTCCAGCTCTCGATCTACGCGACGCCGATCGGGATCTTCGCCGACGCGTACGCCGTGCATGTCCTCACCACGTCTAGCCTGCGGACGATGGGCGCGATCGGAGGAGACTTCGACCCGCGCCGATTCCGACCCAACATCGTCGTCGACACCGAAGGCGACGGGCTGATCGAGCAGCAGTGGATGGGTGGAACTCTCCGCGCCGGCGACATGGCCCTGAGCGTCGAGATCCCGGCCGTACGCTGCTCGGTTCCGATGCGTGAGCAGCCCGGCCTCGCGGCTGACCCCGAGGTTTCCCGCACCGTCGCCCGGCACGGCGATCGCTGCTTCGGCGTCTACACCGACATCGTCGACGCGGGCACCGTGCGCGTCGGGGATGTAGTCACCTTCGAGCCACCGACCGAATCGGGAGCCGTAGGAGCTGCTGTCAGCCGACTGGCCGAGCGCGTACGACGCAACACGATTCGTACCGGCAACAAGCTCATGCCCAACTAGTCAGTCGGGTCTTCGCCTTCCCAGGGCTGCTGGGCCTTGCGGGAGTGCTTGAGGAACGAACGCGCGAGGAAGTACGTCGCCACGACCAGCGCGAGCACCGTCACCATGGCGATCCACCCGGGCCGGACGTTCTCAGGGGTGAGCGGCTTTTCGGCGGCGACGAGGGCGGCGAAGACGTACGAGTTCATGCCTTGAGCCTAACCTCCGGGCCTCGGCGACCGGTCAGCGGAGACCGGCGAACAAGTCAGTCTCGGGGACGCTGGTCTCCACGTGCGAGGTGACGAGCTGGTAGTCCTCGGTCGGCCATGCCTCGGCCTGCACCTCGTGCGGGATTGCGAACCAGAAACCGTCGGGGTCGATCTGCGTCGCATGTGCCAGCAGGGCGGCATCGCGTACGTGGAAGTACTCCGCGCATTCGACTCGCGTCGTCAGGCGTGCCTCGTCCTCAGGCTTGCGCTCCCAGTCGGCGAATCGCTCCGCGTACGGGTTCTCAAGTCCGTGCTTCTCCATGCCTTTCGCGATGGCGTCCATCCGCTGCCAGCTCCAACCGAGCTGGTAGTAGAGCTTCGAGACCTGCCAGGCTTCGCCGGCGTCGGGGTAGCGCGCCGGATCGGCGGCGGCTTCGAACGCGTAGACGCTGATCTCGTGGCACTTGATGTGATCGGGGTGCGGGTAGCCGCCGTTCTCGTCGTACGTCGTCAGCACGTGTGGCTTGAAGGAGCGAATGAGTCGTACGAGTGGCTCGGCGGCCTCCTCGATCGGCACCAACGCGAAGCAGCCCTCGGGCAGCGGCGGCTTGGGGTTGCCCTCCGGCCAGCCCGAGTCGACGAATCCGAGCCAGTCCTGGGTGATGCCAAGGATCTCGCGAGCCCGGTCCATCTCCTCGCGACGGATCTCAGTGATCAGCTCGGGGTTGTCCTCGATCGCGTGGTGCTTGAACCCCGGGTTGAGGATCGATCCGCGCTCGCCACCAGTGCACGTGGCAACGTGCACGTCGACTCCCTCGGCGACGTACTTGGCGGTGGACGCGGCACCCTTGCTCGACTCGTCGTCGGGGTGCGCGTGCACATGCATGAGGCGCAGCTTGTCGGCCACAGTTCTCCTTCAATGACTCTGTGGAAATCCTCGCACTCTGACAACAAACTCCACAGGCAGGGTGTTCCTGGGCGACGATGGACCCATGACTCCCACCGAAGCAGTGCTCGTCACCGGCGCATCGACCGGCATCGGCGAAGCGATGGTCGAGAACCTCGCCAACAACAACATCCGCGTGTTCGCTGCCGTACGCGATCTGTCCAGCGTTTCCGAACACCCGCTGGTCACGCCCGTACGCCTCGATGTCACCTCGGTCGAGGAGGCTCTGGCAGCAGCAGAGACCGTCCGCGCAGCTCTCGGCGACACCACGCTTCGCGGTGTGGTCAACAACGCCGGAATCGCCGTGGGCGGGCCACTGGAGTTCGTCGACCTCGACGAGTTCCGCAAGCAGCTTGAGGTCAACGTGATCGGCCAGCTCGCCGTCACGCAGGCATTCCTGCCACTGCTCCGCGAGCACGGCGCTGTGTCAAAAGTGGGGGGCCGCATCGTCTTCACCAGCTCGATCGGCGGTCGCGTTGCCGCCCCGTTCATCGGCCCGTATGCCGCGTCCAAGCACGCTCTCAACGGCATGGCTGAGTCGCTGCGTCGTGAGCTCAAGCCGTGGGGCATGGCCGTCTCGGTGCTCGCACCTGCGAGTGTCGCGACGCCGATCTGGGACAAGGCTGGCGACCAGATCGACGAGGTCACCGGCACGCTGTCACCACGAGCGATGGAGCTGTACGGCGGAACCATCGAGTCGATGCGCGGTATGGCGAAGAGCGCGCGTACGGGAGGCATCCCGGCATCCAAGGTCGCCGAGGCCGCGCATCACGCGCTGTTCGCACGCCGCCCCAAGGCGGAGTACATCATCGGGGCCGAGGCCAAGATCATGGCGACTGCGTCGAACCTGCTGCCCTACCGAACGTTCGACAAGGCCGTACTCAGGGAGATTGCCAAGGGCTGAGAGCAGTCCCGTCTGAGAGACTGGCGGCGTGACAGATCTCGGAGCGCGCTACGGAACCAGCAAACGGCCTCGCTGGTTCTGGCCGCTGATCGCAGCGATCGGCATCACGATCGGTATCGCGTTCGCCGCCTGGGTCGGCTTCCAGGACAAACCCATCACCGCTCGCGTGTGGGGCTATGACGTGGTCGACGACCACAAGGTCACCGTCAAGCTCGACGTCGTCCGTCCTGACCCCCTCGACATCGAATGCACTGTCTACGCGCAGGCTGACGACCACTCGATCGTCGGTGAGAAGACTGTCGAATTGGCCGCTACCGACGAGGAAGAGATTCGCATAGAGGTCGACATCGAGACCGAGCGCAGGGCCGTCACCGGCGTGCTGAGGACGTGTGTAGCGGCGGATTGAGTGTTAATCTGGACCATTCACCCCGGGCAGCGGCCTGGGGTGCGGTACGTATCACCGCATTCATTGGGAAGGAGCTCCGTCATGACTCAGCCAACTGAGACCGAGACGATCTGGGTGACCCAGGAGGCGTACGACCGCCTCAAGCAGGAGCTCGAGCACCTTGCCGGCCACGTACGCGCCGACATCACCGCCAAGATCGCCTCCGCCCGCGAAGAGGGCGACCTCAAGGAGAACGGCGGCTACCACGCTGCACGTGAGGAGCAGGGCAAGACTGAAGCCCGCATCCGTCAGCTCGAGGAGATGCTTCGCCGCGCCGAAGTCGGCGACAAGCCTGCCGACGACGGCGTCGTCGGCAACGGCATGATCGTCACGATCCGCTTCACGGGCGACCCTGACCCCGAGCAGTTCCTGCTGGGTTCGCGTGAGCTGTTGAGCATGGACACGAGCGTCGACATCGACGTCTACTCGCCGAGCTCACCGCTCGGTGCTGCCGTGCTTGGCAAGAAGAAGGGCGACTCCGTCTCGTACGAAGCGCCCAACGGCAAAGCGATAACAGTAGAAATCGTCGACACCAAGCCGTTCTAGGTCACATGAGTTCGTAGCCGAGCTCGGTGAGGCGCTTGCGTACGTCTGCTCGGTGCTGCGGACCACGCGTCGCCACCTGCATGTCCACGTCGACCTGGCGTACGCCTAGCGACTCCGACGCGCGGTCGTGGTTGACGTTGAGGACGTTGACCTGCATCTCGGCGAGGTCGGTCAGCAGACCCATCAACGCGCCCGGACGGTCGGTGATGCGGGCGCGGAACAACAGGAACCTGCCCGCCGCAGCCAGGCCGTGGCGGATGACGTCCAGCAACACCAGAGCGTCGATGTTGCCGCCGGACAGGACCGAGACGACCGGGCCCTCAAACGCATCGGGCTTCTCGAGAATCGCGGCGACTCCGGCAGTGCCGGCCGGCTCGACGAGCATCTTGGCGCGTTCGAGCAGGGAGATCAGCGCGCGACTCATCGTCTCCTCGCTGACCGTGATGACGTCGTCCAGCAGATCGGCGATGACCTTGAACGGGATGCCGCCCGGCTCGGCCACGGAGATGCCGTCGGCCATCGTCAGACCCATCGCCTGCGAGATCGGGTGACCAGCCTTGAGTGAAGCGGGGTAGGCCGCAGCGTCCTCGGCCTGTACGCCGACGATGCGGATGTCGGGGCGCTCCGTACGAAGCAGGCCGATGCCGGCTGCCAGGCCGCCGCCGCCGACCGGCACGAGGATCGTCTTGACGTCGGGGCATTGCTCAAGGATCTCGAGTCCGACCGTGCCCTGGCCGAAGAGGATGTCTTCGTGATCGAACGGGTGGATCAGGACCGCGCCGGTCTCCTTGGCGAACTCCCTCGCCGGGACGAGAGCCTCCGTGACGCCAGATCCGTGGAACTTGATGTCAGCCCCGTAGCCCTCGGTCGCTGCAACTTTGGGCAGCGCAGCGCCTTCCGGCATGAAGATCGTGGCCTTCGTGCCGAGCATCGAAGCCGCGAGAGCAACGCCCTGCGCGTGGTTGCCGGCACTCGCAGCGACGACGCCGTTCGCGCGCTGCTCCTCGCTCAGCCGCGCGATACGTACGTACGCACCACGGATCTTGAACGAACCGGTGCGCTGGAGGTTCTCTGCCTTCAGGTAGACCGGCGTCGACGCAATGTTGCTGAGCCAGCGCGAATGCGCCATCGGCGTCAGCTCGGTGACGCCGTCGAGCAGCTTGCGGGCTTCCCTCACATCGTTCAGATCCACCTGATCAACTTACTTCCTGCCTGTTGCACACGGATACTGTTGTGCCCGGTGCAGGAACCCTCGCCGGAAGGACTGGCTGTGATCACAGAAGCTGAGCTCCCCTACCTCCGTCGCTGCATCGAGTTGGCAAAGGAAGCCCTCGATTCTGGCGACGAGCCCTACGGATCGATCCTGGTCAGTGGCGACGGCGACGTGCTCTCGGAGGACCGCAACCGCGAGATCACCGAGGGCGATGCAACGCTCCATCCCGAGTTCGAGCTCGCCAGGTGGGCTGCGCGCAATCTAAATGCGGATCAGCGTGCATCGGCGACGGTGTTCACATCTGGTGAGCACTGCCCAATGTGCTCAGCCGCGCATGGCATGGTCGGCGTGGGACGCATCGTGTTCGCGAGCTCATCTGCACAGCTCGGCGCCTGGAAGGCCGAGCTGGGCTTGGCTGGAGGATCGATCCGTTCCTACCCGATTGTCGAGATCGCGCCGAGTGTCATCGTTGAAGGTCCCGTGCCCGGGCTCGACGAAGAAGTGCACGACCTGATCCGCCGCCACTACTCCGAAATTCGGTAGGGCCCCGAACCATAGTGCTACTACGCTCCTCCGTGTGCCTGAGATCCTCCGAACCACACACAACGACATTCCCATCATCTCGACAGAAGTCGAAGGACCGCTGACCGGAAGCCTGATCCTGGGCGTCGGCATGGCGGATGAGCCCCCACATCTTGCGGGCATCACTCACCTCGCTGAGCACCTGATCTTCCGCTCGATGGGTGATCTGTTGCTCGCCCACGACGGTGTCACCTCGTCCCATACCCTCGACTTCCACGCGACGGGCACGCCGGACGAGGTAGCTGACTTCCTCAACCGGCTCAGCAGCGTCATCCTCAATCCCCGATTTACAGAGGACGATCTTCGCCGCGAGCGCATGGTGATCGAGGCAGAGCGTCCTCCAGCGTTTGGGCCATCAGCGGGCCTGCTCACCTATCGCTACGGATTCGAGGGCGCCGGAAAGAGCCATGGCGGCGCGCCCACGCTCGCTTCGCTCACTACGGGCGAGGTGCGCGACTGGATCCTTCGATGGTTCGTGGCCGACAACGCTCGACTCACCTTCACTGGTTCGCCACCACCATCCCTTGCAGTGCGGTTGCCGGAAGGGTCGGTGCCCGCGCACCGACTGGAGACGCGATACGTGAACTCGCCGACGCTCATCGCCAGCAAAAAGGACGGCGTTGCTCTCTCACTGGTCGTCGACGAGAACCTTTCACCCTGGCTTCGAGAGGCCCTCGATTTTGAGTTGACCAGCGAGTTGCGAACGACCAAGGGATTGATCTATTCGATCGACCCCGAGCTGACCAACACCGAGCCCGGCTTGGACCAGGTCGACCTTGTACTCGATCCGCTCGAGGAAAATCTGGTCGAGACGCTGGAATTGGCCGTGCAGAAGGTTCGCAAGACAGCAGAGAATGGCTTCGGCCAGGCAGCCGTCGACTACGCCAAGTCAGCAGCAGTGAGCGCGCTGAGCCATCCTGGATCGTGGGCCGGTCACATCGACGGCATTGCCACGACCGAGCTGGTCGGAGGCGTCAACGCGACACCGGACGAGTGGATAGAAACGGCGCACAGCCTCAAAGGCGACGAATTGACGGCTGCCCTGCGCGAAGCGCTCGACACACTGATGGTTGCGTACGACGGAGACACCGAACTCCCAGATGGATTTGCCGAGAAACTCCAACTCACCCTCGACGAATTCACCGCCGGAGAGACGACCAATGCACCTCGCCGTGGGCCGGGACGTCGATGGCGTGGCAACTGGTTCTCGGTGCGCGACTGGTTGCGCATCGACGACACGCACCTGCACGAGCACATCTTTGGTGAGACCACCTCAGTCCGGCTCGACGACATCGTCGTGCTCGGCAAGTTCGGCGATGGCAGTGTTCATCTCATCGACAAGCGTGGGCAAGACGTGATCGTCGACCCGATCCTTTGGCGCAAGGGCTCCGGCGTGATCGAGGAACTCATCAATCGCGTTCCAGCCGATCACGTTCGTGACTTCTCGTGGCACGATCGGGATCGGACCAAGCCAGCCGAGTAGCCAGAGCCACGCCCAGATCAATTGCTTGCATGATGCACGTAGTTATATGCTTGCGCGATGCACGTAAGTGAGTCCGATGGACCGGAGACCGCCGAAGACGCGCTGGCCCAACTCATGATGACGGTCGGCCGCCGCTTCCGCGCTCGCCTCGACGGTGACACCGTCGACCCGTCACAAGCGGCCCTGCTCTACACACTCAAGTGCCGCGGCGCGATGCGCCTCAGCGACATCGCCGACGCCATGAAGCTCGACGCCTCGACCGTCAGCCGCCACGTGCAGCAGCTCGGTGACCGCGAGTTCATCGAACGCGGACCAGACCCCGTCGACGGACGCGCCAGCCTCATCAGGCTGACGGAAGCCGGCCGGGTCGGACTCAAGTTCTCGTTCGAGCAGCGCCGCGCGATCCTCGCCGAAGCCCTGGCCGACTGGAACGACGAAGACCGCGAGCAGCTGCGCATACAGCTGTCCCGCCTCGCAACAGCCCTCGGAGACCACGCATGAGCGAAACGCAGACCGAGTCCACCGAACCGGTGTACTTCTCGCACCGACAGATTTTGGTGATCCTCGCCGGGCTGATGACCGGCATGTTCCTGGCCGCGCTCGACCAGAGCATCGTCGGCACTGCCCTCCCCCGCATCACGTCTGAGCTCCATGGACTCAGCAAGCTCAGCTGGGTTGTCACGGCCTACCTGCTCGCCTCCACCGCCTCCACGCCGCTGTGGGGCAAGATCTCCGACCTGTACGGTCGCCGGCTGATCTTCCAGGCAGCGATCATCACCTTCCTCGTCGGCTCCTTGCTGTGCGGATTCGCTCGCAACATCGATGAGCTCATCGCGTTCCGCGCCCTTCAGGGCATCGGCGGAGGCGGTCTGATGGCTCTCGCACTTGCCACGCTCGGCGACGTCATTCCTCCCCGCGAGCGCGGTCGCTACATGGGCTACATGGGCGCTGTGTTCGGCTCCGCCAGCGTCCTCGGCCCGGTGCTCGGCGGCTGGCTCGCCGATGGCCCAGGTTGGGAATGGATCTTCTGGCTCAACGTGCCGATCGGCATCGTCGCGCTGGTCGTGACCTCATACGTCCTCAAGCTCCCCCACGTGCGGCGCGAGCACACGATCGACTGGCTGGGAGCGGGCGTCCTCGTCTCGTCCGTCTCCTCGGTCCTGCTCTACACCGCGTGGGCAGGACCAGAGCACGGTTGGCTCTCCAACCCGAGCCTCAGCCTGCTCTGCGGAGGACTCCTCCTCGCGGTCATCTTCATCCTGATCGAGCGACGAGCGTCCGAGCCGATCCTGCCGATGGAGCTGTTCAGCAACTCCGTGTTCTCGATCACGAATGCCCTCGGCATGGTGTTCGGCATTGCGATGTTCGGAGCCATCATCTTCGTGCCGCTCTACCTGCAGATCGTGATGGAGATGTCGCCGACCAAGTCCGGACTCGGCATGGTCCCGATGGTCGCCGGTATGTTCTCCGCGTCGATCCCAACCGGCATCTACGTCTCGAAGACGGGCCACTACCGGTACTTCCCGATCGCCAGCACGATCTTCGTCGCGGGCGCCCTGCTCCTGCTGTCGACGCTGAACGCCGACAGTTCATACCTGAACGTCGGCATCGGCATGTTCGCACTCGGCTTCGGTCTCGGCCTGACGATGCAGCTGTTGACCCTGATCGTGCAGAACTCGGTCGACGTACGCCACATGGGCGTGGCGACGAGCACGGTGACATTCTTCCGCAACCTCGGCGGTGCGTTCGGTACGGCAGTGTTCGGAGCGGTGCTCAACAGCCGCCTCGCGCATCACCTGGAGAACTCGGTCGGTTCTGGATCCGGTACGTCGGTCAACACGAACGATGCAACGGCGATCCATCTCCTGCCCGAACCCATACGCACTCACGTCATCGACGCCTTCGCGCTGTCGTTGCACGAGGTGTTCCTGACGGCGCTGCCGTTCGTGGGCATCGCTTTCGTCCTGACGCTGTTCATCAAGGAGCTTCCACTTCGCTCGCGCAGCACACCGGTGCCCGCCGCCGGCACTGACGTCTAGGGTCGGTCGCGAGCGGGGAGCTTGTCGACAATCAGGTCGTACGAGTCCTCGATCAGCTCCTCGAGCAGCCCTTCGGGCAGCGACCCGTCGAGCTGCACGGTCACCCAGTGCTTCTTGTTCATGTGATAGCCGCGCTCGATCGCGTCGTACGTGTCGACGAGTCCTGTGACGTCAGCCGGCTCGGCCTTCAGGTTGATGCTGATGGCTCGGTCGACTCCCGTGAGCGCGAAGATCTTGCCGCCGACTCGGTAGACCGCGGTCTCCTCACCGAACGGGAACGTCAGAACGGCGCCCGGAAGGGCGCTGCAGAACGCGTGCACATCTGTCATGCCGGCTCCGTGGTCATGCAGGATCGGGCTCGGGCTCGTCCTGATAGGGCTGGGCATCGTTGACCAGATGTTTCACGACACCGTTGAGGCAGGCCGCGAGCGGCACAGCGATGAGTGCACCGACGATGCCCGCGACGGCGATACCGGCGGCAATCGCCAGGATGATCGCCAGCGGGTGAACCGCAACGAGCTTGCCCATGAGGAACGGTTGCAGGACGTGCGACTCGATCTGCTGCACGGCGATCACGACTGCCAGCATGATCAGTGCGACCACCGGTCCCTGCGCGACCAGCGCGACGAGGACGGCCACCATGCCAGACGCGAGCGCACCGACGATCGGGATGAACGCACCGAGGAACACCAGGACGCCGATCGCGAACGTGAGGGGCACTCCGAGCACCCACGCACCAAAGGCAATGCCCAACGCATCGACAAACGCCACGAGAACCGTCGCGCGTACGAATGCCGTGAGCGAGGCCCAAGCGGTCTGGCCGGACGAGTGGACCTTGTCGCGTGCCGCCTTGGGGAACAGCGCGACGACCCAGCTCCAGATGCGCTCGCCCTCGTACAGGAAGAAGAACGAGGCGAACAGGGCGATGAAGAATCCGGCGATGAGATGGGTCAGCGTCGTGCCGACGTTGCTCGCAGTCGTGAAGAACGACGCGTCGCTGTTGGTGATCGACGCCTTGCCGCGGTCGATCCAGTCCTGGATCTGTGAGTCGGTGAGATTGAGCGGGCCTGTCTTGGCCCAGTCCTGGATCTGGTCGATGCCCTCGACGACATTGGACTTGAGGTCGGAGAACTGCGTCGCGAGCTGCGAGCCCACGAGCGCCAGCATCCCGAACAAGCTGGTGAGCATGGCGAGGACCACGAGAGCGGTCGCAGCGATGCGAGGCAGGCCCTTCTTCTCCAGCCAGTCGACAGCGCCGACCGTCAGGGCAGTACCGAGAATCGCGACAGCGATGGGGACGGTGATCTCGGAGAAGTAGCGCAGGAGCCAGATACCAACGAAGCCGGCGGCGGCGATGACGAGCAGTCGCCACGACCACTGGGTCGCGATCTCTACACCAGCGGGAATCTCATTGCGCTTGGGTTGACTCTTGGCCACACGCAGGAGCCTAGCGGTGCGCAGGAACATCGGCGCTTATCGCGGTGTTGTACGAGAGCCCATCCGTAAACTTTGTAGTGAGAGGTGGCACCCATGATTTTCAACCTGAACAAGTCCGAGATCCCGACCGCCGACAAGGCGCTTCCAGGTCGTTCGGGCCGTCCCTACCAAGTCGGTGGCACTCACCTGACGCTCGGCAATCCGGTCGAGACCCAGGCGCCTGAGGGCTTCGGCGTCGCAGTGTTCGGGCTCGGCTGCTTCTGGGGCGAGGAGAAGACGTTCTGGGAGGTCCCTGGCGTCTGGTCGACCTCAGTCGGGTACGCCGGCGGCTCCACTCCGAACCCCACGTACGAAGAGGTCTGCACTGGTCGCACCGGCCATGCCGAGGTCGTTCGGATCATCTTCGATCCGTCGAAGGTGACCTACCAGCAGCTGCTCGAGGTGTTCTGGGAGAACCACGACCCGACGCAGGGCATGCGCCAGGGCAACGACCGCGGCACGCAGTACCGCTCCGTCATCCTCACGACGACGCCCGAGCAGCAGGAGCAGGCCGAGGCGTCCCGCGCGGCCTACCAGGTCAAGATGACCGCCGCCGGCTATGGCGAGATCACCACGTCGATCCTGCCGCTGGAGACCTACTACTACGCCGAGGACTACCACCAGCAGTACTTGGTGAAGAACCCATACGGCTACTGCCCCTTGCACGCCACCGGCGTCGCCTATGCCTGATTCGCCCAGTGATGTGGCTCGGCGCGCGATGGGCGCAGTCGAGCAGGGCTCTCGCCAGAAGTGGATCGATCTCTTCGCCGCGGGCGCCACGCTCGAAGACCCAGTGGATGGCTCCCCAGGGCTGACCGGCACGGACTCGATCGCCAACTTCTGGGACACGAGCATTGCGATGTTCGAGGCCGTTCGGTTCGACGTGCGCCGCATTCACGAGGCGCCCGGCGAAGCGCTCGTCCTTGCCGACATCTCGATCCGCACACCCGGAGGGGAGTCGGCAACGTACGACGCGGCGATCCACTACCGACTAGACGAGAGCGGCGACGTCTCACACCTCCGGGCGTTCTGGGACTTGGCGAAGGTCATGGAACAACTGTCCGGATCCTGAGTCGCGCCCCTAGGATCCGATTCATGGCACGCGATCCGAACATCCCCGATGAGTTCAACGTCTACACGCTCGTCATCCTGCGGCGGCCTGCCGATGCGCCAGACCTGCCGGAAGAGGAGCTCGACAGGCTGCAATCCCTCCACCTGGCTCACCGGGCTGCCTTGCGGGATCAGGGCCTCGTCGTCGCGAACGGACCGTTCCTCGAGCAGAGCGACGAGTCGCTTAGGGGTATGTCGATCTTCACCTGCGATCTCGCCGAGGCGGCGCGCCTCAACGAGCTGGATCCTCTGGTCATCGCCGGCAGACTCGCATACGACGTCATGGAGTGGTGGATTGCGGCAGACACCCTCACGTTCCCAAACGGGAACGCTCCCGACGACCGCCGCTCACTCCCTGACGACTGAAGTCAGCGCTTGGCGCGTTGGCCTTCGACCATCGTCGCGAACACCTTGTCGCCACCGAGTCGCCTCTGCAGCTTGCCCGCGAACACGGGGAACACAGACGCAATCGCCGCGCCGGCGCGCAGCTCGACCGGAGCAACTACGACCTCGACCTTGTTGCTCTTGATCGCCTTGACGACCTTCTTCGCGACCTGCTGCGGCGAGACCGTACGAACGCCCGGAGGGAGCTTGCCTTCGGCCTCGACGAACATGCCGGCGTCACGTACGAAGCCGGGCTCGACGATCGAGACGCCCACCTTCTCGGCGGCAAGGTCCTCGCGCAACGCCAGTGCGAAACCACGGAGCCCGAACTTGGTCGCGTTGTACATCGACGCACCTGCGGACGCCGCTTTGCCTGCCACCGAGCCAATCAGCACGATGTGCCCGTGGCCGCGCTCGACCATGCCTTCGGCGCTCTCGCGTGCCATCAGGATCGGCACCGACAGGTTGACCGTGACATTGCGGAGGATCTGCTCCTGGGTGTATTCGAGCAGCAGTCCCGACGCCGGCAGGGCCGCGTTGGCCACGAGGATGTCGAGCGGGCCGGCTTCCTTGAGCAGTCGATCAACGTCGTCGCGGTCCGCCAGGTCGGCGAGGATGACCTGCGCGCCCAGCTCGCGGGCCAACGGCTCGAGGATCTCCGCGCGCCGACCGCTGAGCACGAGCTCGGCGCCTTCTGCGTGTAGAGCGCGGGCGATCTCCTGACCGATTCCTCCGGTCGCTCCTGTGACGAGTGCGCGAGCGCCCTTGATGGTCTGACGAGTCATGAAATGTCCTTGCGGGAGTGGTGTTGTCGGCAATCTGTCATACGACGCTGGGCTCGCCATGACGACTCTGCACACTGGGCACCCTTGGGCTCAGGGTCAGCTCGAAGCCCTTGGGCATCAGCGTCAGGCGCTCGGCGATGTCGAGCTCGTAGTTGGGGTCAGCGGCGATGTCGTAACGATGCAGCATGCGTGCCAGCACCAGGATCGCCTCGTGCAGGGCGAACTGCCTGCCGATGCAGGAGCGCTCACCCGTACCGAATGGCTTGTATGAATGCGGCTGGCGTCCGCGGGCGTTCTCGGCAACGAACCGATCCGGGTCGAACTGGTCGGCGTCATCGCCCCACACCGCCTTGTCGCGGTGCATCATCGGCAGGATCACGATGGCCCAGTCCTCGGGCCGCATCGTGTGCCCCGTGCTGAGGATGGTCGTCTCACGCGGGCTGCGCGCGAATGCCGGGGCTGTGGGCCACAGCCGCAGGCCCTCATCGAGCACCCTGCGGAGATAGCGGAACTTTGCGACCTGCTCGAACGTCGGCTCGACGTCACGGTCGGGGCCGAGGATCTGGTCCACCTCGGCCTGCGCCTTGGCGAGGATGTCGGGGTTCTGCGAGATGTAGTAGAGCGCGAAGGAGAGAGCGCCGGATGTCGTCTCGTGCCCGGCGACGAGGAACGTCAGGATCTGGTGCCGGATGTTGACGTCGTCGAGCCGCGCCCCGGTCTCTGGATGCGGGGTGTGCAGCATGATGCCGAGCAAGTCGCTCTCGTCGCGCTCACCAGCGCGCCGCTCGGCGATGATCCCGTCCAGCAGCGAGTCGACGTATGCGAGGTGGTGCGCATTCTTCTTGTCGATGCGCTTGGACAGCAGCGATGCACCAGGCATCGCGTTGAGCGACCCCTTGCGCTGTCCCGCCTTGAGCGCCGCGATCATCGCGGGGATGAACGGGTGTGGCTCGCTGCGACTGAATGATCCGAAGTCGGTGCTGAACGCCGTACGGCTGATGGTCTCCATCGTCAGCTTGGTCATGTCGGCAGACACATCGACCCGCTTGCCGTGCGAGTCCCACAGGTCGAACAGCTCCTGCGCGGCCGTGAGCATGATCGGGTGGTAGCTCTGCATCGCCGCCTTGGTGAACGCCGGGCGCAGCAGGTCGTGGGCGAGCGCCCAGTTGGTGTCGTCGTTGTAGGCCGTGAACAGACCCTCCCCGGCAAACTCACGCAGCGCGACGAGCGCGGGCGAGAGGCCCTTGGCGAACCGCGACTCGTCACACAGCTCGGCGGCCAGCTCGGCGCCGGTGACGAACACGAACTTCTGGTCGAAGATGTGCATCTCGAAGATCGGGCCGAGGTCAGCGGCGCGGCGCATCGTGCTCTGCAGCGGAGCCTCAACGTCCGCGCCGAGGACATCGCCGATGATCGGCTTGCGTCCCGGAGGATGCGGGAAGGTCTGTCCGCCCCAGTCGTTGCGCATGCGATGCTCCCTATTGAACCGAGATTTAGTAGTCACAGCCTAGCCCGTGCTGAACTGAAGTCAAGTAGTCTTGGCCCATGGCCACCCGTACGCGACTCAGTCGCGAAGCCCGCCAGGACCAGCTGCTCGACCTCGGCGCCGAGCTGTTCGCCGACAAGTCGTACGAGGACGTCCACATCGAGCTGCTGGCCGAGGTGGCCGGCGTTTCGCGAGGCCTGCTCTATCACTACTTCCCGACCAAGCGAGCGTTCTTCGCCGCCATGGTCCGCCGCGAGTCCGGCCGTATCTCGGAGCTGACCGAGCCCGATCCGGCGCTCCCGATCCTCGATCAGCTAAACCAGGGCATCGAGACCTTCCTCGAGTACTGCGAGAGTCACAAGATGGGCGTGAAGGCGGTGTTCCACGGAGGCGCATCAGCCGATCCCGAGATCCAAGCGATCGTCGACGAGGACGTACGCCTGCAGAGCGAACGCATCCTCGACGCAGTTGAACCGAATCGCGAGCCTTCACCCTTGGCCAAGATCGCGGTACGCAGCTGGATTCAATTCCTCCGCAATGCCGCGCACGAATGGCTCGACACCACCGACATCAAGCGCGACGAGATCCGCGAGCTGGCCGCGCACACGCTCGTGGCCACTCTGCTGGCATTGCCCGAAGCCTCTCGCCCATCGGGCGTCGCCGAGCTCGCGGGCTAGAGGCCGTTGCGCTTGCTGAACGCTCTGATCGCCCCCGCGTAGCGAGGCCCGCTGAGCCGCACGAACTTGTCCAGCACCCAGGCATCAGCGCCGATGAGCACGCGAGCCTTGTTCTTCTCGACACCCTTGAGAATGATGTTGGCTGCCTTGGCGGGTGACATACGCGCCAGCTTGTCGAACTGCTTCGCGAGCGCGTCGTGGTCGACTCCTTCGACCTGCTCCTGCTTCTTGGCGATGTTGGTCTTGATGCCGCCAGGATGCACACAGGTGACCTTGACCGGGCGCTTGTTGAGGATCATCTCCATGCGCAGGGCTTCGGTGAACCCACGCACAGCGAACTTCGCCGCGTTGTACGCACTCTGCGTCGGAACCGAGAACAGGCCGAAGATGCTCGAGATGTTGATGATGTGGCCGTCGCCCGACTCGACAAGGTGCGGGAGGAATGCCTTCGTTCCGCTCACGACGCCCCAGAAGTCGACGTCCATGACGCGGTCGATGTCCTTGAACGACATCTCCTCGATATTGCCGGTGAACGCGATGCCTGCATTGTTGAAGACCAGGTTGACCTTGCCGTAGTGCGCGGCGACACCGTCGGCGTACGCCAGCACGAGCTCACGCTGCGAAACGTCGAGGTGATCGGTCTTCACGTCGGCACCCTCGGCCTTGACCAGTGCTTCCGTCTCAGCCAGCCCCACCGTATCGACATCGC
Organism: Aeromicrobium sp.; assembly: GCF_036675695.1. Classification (GTDB taxonomy): domain Bacteria; phylum Actinomycetota; class Actinomycetes; order Propionibacteriales; family Nocardioidaceae; genus Aeromicrobium. The sequence continues at coordinate 4,900 of NZ_JAKFEL010000074.1, read as the reverse complement.
AGATGGCGAGCTTGGCGCCGCGGCGGGCGAGCTCTACGGACAGAGCGCGACCAATGCCGGAGCCTGCTCCGGTGACGACGGCGACCTTGCCAGTGAAGTGAGTCATTGCCATTCCGATCGGGTTGGGGGCTATGCAAGTTTCAGATACTGACAGTATCTGAAATTTGGACAGCGCGAAACCCTGTGTGCCGCAACCGCTCTCAGAGCGTGCGGCGCCGCGGCGTCAGCCGCACGTTCGGCATCGGCGGAGCCGGAATCCGTACGCCGTCATGTCCGTCGACGAAGCCGAAGCGCTCGCTCTCGGCTTCCCAGTCATTGCGCGCCTCGACGATGTCGTCGTGGGTGCGGCCGATGAAGTTCCACCACATCAACAGCTGCTCGGTGAACGGCTCGCCACCGATGAGCAGGACGATCGTGTCGGTGCGAACGTCGATCGTCACTTCCTTGCGACCAGGCGCGAGGTAGTACATCTCCCGATGGCCGACGTCTACGTGCTCATCCACGATGGCCATGCCGTCAACGGCCAGGATCGCGTGCTCAAACCCGGCTTCCAGGGGGATGCGGGACCTGCCGGGACGCAGCCTCAGCTCGGCGCCCACGATCGGCGAGTAGGCCCTGGCTGGCGACTTCGCACCTTCGAGCTCGCCCATCATGACGGTGCCGTGCCACCCTTCACCTTCGACGCGCGGCAAGTTGGCGTGGTGCTCAAAGTTGGACGGACCCAGACGACGAGTGTTGGGCAAAGCAACCCAGAGCTGGAGGCCGTGCATGACGGTCGGCTTGGTGCTGACGGACACCTCGGAGTGGGAGACACCGTCGCCCGAGGTCATCAGGTTCAGCTCGCCCGGCTTGAGCACCACATCGGTGCCGCGACTGTCACGGTGCCGGATCTCACCGGCCAACGGCCACGTGACGGTCTGCAGACCCGTGTGCGGGTGCGGCATGACCTGCATGGGCGAGAGCGTCGGCCCGAACTGGTCGACGAAGCACCACGGGCCGACCGTGGGCAATCCACGCAGCGGGAGGGTGCGGTGCACTGACAGGCCACGAACACCGCCGAGCGGAACGACACGGGACTCCACGAGGCGATCTCGCACTCCCGGTGGACTCACGCTCATCGAACCAGAGTACGGCGCAGCTGAGCGATGAGGGCATCGTCGCCGCCGATGCTTCGGAACCATCCATGGACGCCATCCTCGTGCTCGTCCCACACGTCCAGGACGCCGGTGATCGCTTCGGTGGACACCTCGAGGAAGGCCGCGGGCAGCGAGGCGCGGTGCTTGCGACCAGGGAGCTTGTGCAGACGAGCGCCGATCGCTTTTGAGGCCTCCTCGGTCAACTGGTAGTCCGCCAAGACGTCTTCACGGGACACACCCACCAGCCGGAGCAGCAGCGCGACCGAGATCCCCGTACGGTCCTTGCCTGCGGCGCAGTGGATCAACGTCGCGCCGGATGCCACGGAAACTTCGCGAACGAGCTCCACGAGATACATCGATGCATGATCGAGCACCAGCAGGTAGAGGCCGTGCAGATCCTCCGGCGGCGCGAGGTCAGGGCGCAGCGCGCTCAGCAGCGGAAGATTGACGATGCGCGACCCCTGATGGGCCAGCGGGTGGATCGATTCGCTCTCACCGTCGGAACGCAGGTCAATCACCACGGCTGGGGGCCAGGCGATGCCCTCGGGAACCCCATCCTTCGCGTGCGGCATCGCGCTGCGAAGCACGCGACCGGTGAGCACCTCGCTGCCGTCATCTGTGACGACACCGCCCACATCTCGCAAGTTGGGTACATAGTCGTGGCGCACAGGTTCACCTTATGTTGAAGGAAGGTTCATTCTGACCTCGCCATATGCACAATATTCGTCATGGACGCGACGTAAAGTTGAGGCATGGCACGCACACGCAAAGTCGCGACCTTCGCCCTTGGGGGCGGAGCGGTGACTTTGTCGAGCTTCTACGCGACCTTGATGGGCGAAGCGGTGCTCGCTCGCCGTGCGATCGGCACGACTGACGATCGTCCTCCCACGCCCGACGGCCTCTACGGCGAGGAACACGCCGGCCATACGATTCGCTGTCTCGTAATTGGCGATTCTGCCGCCGTGGGCTACGGCATGACAACCTCCGACACCACGCCGACCGGCCTGCTCGGAGTGGGTCTCGCCCACATGCTTGACGCGCAGGTCGAGATGCGATGCCACGCCGTCGTCGGCGCTCAGACCTCCGACCTCGCGGAGCAGATCACGCAGGCCGAAGACTTCAAGCCTGATGTCGCGGTCATCATCGTCGGCACCAATGACGTGACCCACCGCGTGCTTCCGCGCCGGTCCGTACGCATACTCGCCGATGTCGTCAGCCAGCTGACGGCCGAAGGCTGCGAAGTTGTCGTCGGCACCTGTCCCGATCTCGGCACTGTCCGCCCGATTCTCCAGCCGTTGCGCGAGGTCGCAAGGCGTTGGAGCCGCGCCCTTGCCCGTCAGCAGACCATTGCTGTTGTCCGCGCGGGCGGTCGTGCCGTGTCGTTGGGCGATCTGCTTGGCGGACTGTTCCGCGAGCAGCTCGACGCAATGTTCGGAGACGACCGTTTTCACCCGTCGGCTGCGGGCTACGCCAACATGGTCTCGGTGCTCATGCCTGCTGTCGCTGCATCGCTCCACGATCCCGAGCAGGACTTCCTCGACTCTGGCCAGCCCCGCGATGTCATGTCACTCGACGACGCGGCAACCCAGGCGGCACAGCAGCCGGGCACCCAGGTCGTACGCAGTGGTCGCTTCGCGAGCGTGTTGCGTCGCCGCCGACTGGTTCTCACCCGCTCCTAGAACGCACTCGACCCTAGAACGCACAGATGGCCGGCCCCCGAAGGGACCGGCCATCTGTGTGGTTGCTGCTAGTTGTCGCCGCGAAGGATCGCGAGGATGCGCAGCATCTCGATGTAGAGCCAGACCAAGGTGACGGTCAGGCCGAACGCTGCACGCCAGGACTCGCGCTCCGGCAGGCCGGCTTCGACGCCACGCTCGACGTAGTCGAAGTCCATGATCAGCATCAAGACGGCGAGCACCACGGCGACGGCCGAGACGACCAGACCGAGCGTGCCGAAGCCGCGCAGTCCGCCGGACTCAAGCACGCCCGTGAGGCTGAGCACGAAGTTGACCAGCATGACGCCGACGAAGCTGAAGATCGCGATCGTGACGACCTTGCGGAACTTGTCGGTGACTTGGATGTTGAAGAACTTGTAGGCCGCGAGCGTGCCTGCGAAGGCGACCACGGTGGCCAGGACCGCCTGGAAGACGACCGTGGGATCGCCCACGTAGCTGGCGATGACCTTCGAGAAGGCACCGACGAACACACCTTCGACGACCGCGTAGGCGATGACGAGCGGCGGGCTGATGACCTTCTTGAACGAGTTGACCAGCGACAGGACGAGACCGATGATCGCGCCACCCATGGCAAAGATGAACGCCTTGCTGTAGGCAGCGTTGTCGGCCGTGACGTCACCGCTGTTGAGGTCACCGATCATGAACCAGGTGACTGCCGCTGCGACGGTCAGGAGGCCGAGCGAGATGGCGGTCTTCTCGACAACCGAGTCGAGCGTCATACGGCCGGTGCCGCGACCCGTGTGGGTGGGCGAACCTTCGCCGTTCAGGTCGATCTGCCACTGCGACGGATCGCTGGCAGTGGCGGTGCCCTTGCCATTGAACTCGGCGCTGCGAGCAAAGACGGGGTTGCTGCTCTTCATGTTTCCCTCCGTGGGATATCGGCTCCGTGATGGAGTCGGTACTTTCACTGTATACAACGCCTGAGCACCCGCGTTTGCTCCCGATTCAGGGTGTCGGCTTCTCACCCTTCGGCGCGGGCATCACGGCGGGAACCTTGACGAACGGCGGCTTGCGATCCTGAGCCTTCGCCGCCGGATCAGGTTCGTCCATTCCGGTCTGCTCGTTGAAAACGATCCCCACCATCCGCATCGGGAACACGTTCCACGCGGTCTGCCCGGTTTCCAGGTATGACGGCGTCCAGAACCCGGTCTCGTTGCAGTCGGCGTCGAGACAGCCGTTGCCCCCGGGCACAGAGGTCGTCAAGGGTTTTCCGTCCTGGTCGAACAGCTGGAAGGACTCAAGCCGCTTGCCGTCAGCGCCATACCCGAAAATGTTGGTGACCGGTTGGCCGTTGAGGTAGACGCCTGTCAGGTCTTGCGACTCGTACGAGTCGGTGTAGTAGACCTCACCACCATGTGACTCGGCAGCCGAGATCATCGGGATCAGCAACACCGCTGCGACAACATTGCCGACCACGATGATCGGACCGAGTCCGCGGAATCGCCAGCGCCCACGCCCCCACTGCACGCTTGCCACCGTGAGCAGCGCAAGCACCAGCCATTGCAGAAGGTCGGTCGGGAGCCACAGGCTGCCGCCGTTCACCGCGCCTATCAAATGCATGGCTGCTTGGTAGGCAACCCAAGCGCGCAGCAGCCACCATGCGGGCTGAAGCGCGGTGAAGAAGTCGGCGATCCCCACCAGCGCCGGGTTTCGGCGGATCGCAATGCCGATGTCACGCTTGGTGTCGCGCAGGCCATCGGAGAGACCAGAGAACAGTCCGTTCTTGGCCTTCGAACGTACGGGGAGTCCGGCGGCGAGCCTCAGCTCGGCGGCATACGCAGTGGGATCGGGGAGCTCACGCTGCAGGTCCTCGGCATACGCCTCAGCGAGGTCTGCCTCGAGACCCTCGGTGAGGTCGTCGACCTCATCGGCCGGCAGGTCCGCCAGCGCTGCACGCACGCCCTTGGCGAAGGTGACGATCTCGGGGGTGACGGTCGACGTGGTCATGATGCCTCCAGCAGGTTGTTCATCGTGGTTGAGAACTCGTTCCAGACCTTGCGCTGCACATCGAGCATCGCTCGCCCCTGT
>NZ_JAKFEL010000108.1:0-27659 GCF_036675695.1 Aeromicrobium sp. | reverse complement strand
ATGAAGTCGACGACGATGATGCCGCCGATGTCACGCAGGCGAAGCTGGCGTACGACCTCTTCTGCGGCTTCGAGGTTGTTCTTGGTGACGGTCTCTTCGAGGTTGCCGCCCGAACCGGTGTACTTGCCCGTGTTGACGTCGACGACCGTCATGGCTTCCGTACGGTCGATGACGAGGGACCCGCCTGACGGCAGGAACACCTTGCGCTCGAGCGCCTTGTGGATCTGTTCATCGAGTCGGTATGACGTGAACGCATCGACGTCGGCGTTGTCGTAGCGCGTGACGCGCTCGGCGAGATCGGGAGCGACGTGATCGATGTAGCCCTTGATCATGTCCCAGGCGTCCGCACCTTCGACGACGAGACCGTTGAAGTCTTCGTTGAACAGGTCGCGTACGACCTTGATCATCAGATCGGGCTCGGAGTAGAGCAGGTCAGGCGCTTTGCCAGCCGCGACCTTGCGCTCGATGTCTTCCCAACGCGCGGTCAGGGCAGTGACGTCGCGGGTCAGCTGATCTTCTGTCGCACCCTCAGCAGCCGTACGGACGATGACGCCGACGTTCTCCGGCAGGACCTCTTTGAGGAGCGCCTTGAGGCGCGTGCGCTCGTTCTCGGGCAGCTTGCGGGAGATTCCGCTGGTCTGACCATTGGGCACCAGCACGAGGAAGCGGCCGGGCAGACTGATCTGGCTGGTGAGCCGCGCGCCCTTCTGGCCGATCGGGTCCTTCGAGACCTGCACCAGGATCGTCTGGCCGGGCTTGAGGGCGTCCTCGATCTTGCGGGCCTTGCCGTTGCCGAGCGTGGTCCAGTCGACTTCACCGGCGTAGAGCACAGCGTTGCGGCCCGCTCCGATGTCGACGAACGCGGCTTCCATGCTTGGCAGCACGTTCTGCACCTTGCCGAGGTAGACATTGCCGATGATCGAGACCTGCGACTCTCGGGCCACGTAGTGCTCGACGAGCACGTTGTCCTCGATGACAGCGATCTGCGTGTAGTCATCGCGCTGACGTACGACCATCTCGCGCTTGACAGACTCGCGGCGGGCGAGGAACTCGGCCTCCGAAACGATCGGAGCACGACGACGTCCGGCTTCGCGACCCTCGCGACGGCGCTGCTTCTTGGCTTCCAGGCGGGTGGATCCGGCTACTCCGGTGATCTCGTCCTCGGCGGTGCGACCACTGCGTACGCGGACGACGGTGTTCTCGGGATCGTCGGGCGATCCGTCGACACCTTCACCCGCGCGGGCGCGGCGACGGCGGCGGCGGGTGTTGCCGTTGCCGTCTTCTTCGGTGTCGTTGTCGTCGCCATCTTCGTCGTTGCTGTCGTCATCGGTCGCGTTGTCGTCGCCGGCACCCTTGCTGCGGCGGCGGCCTCCACGGCTGCGGCGGCGGCGCTTGGGCGCGTTGGGGTCGTCATCGTCGTCGCCGTCGTTGTCATCGGTCTGCGACTCGGCGGGAGCGGGCTTGGGGCGAGCCGGCGCGAGGCCGGGCTCGGGCGCTTTGAACATGGCAGCTGTGGATGACGCTGCGGGCTTCTTGGGCTCGTCTGCATCGTCTTTCGTTGCGGCGACCTTCTTGGCCGGCGCCTTCTTTGCCGAGACCTTCTTTGCCGGCGGAGCATCGTCCGCGGGCTCGTCAGCCGAATCGACCTTCTTGCTCTCAATGGGGGCACCTTCCGAGCCGTTCTTGGCCGGAGCCTTCTTCTTGGGTGCCTCAGGTGGAGCGAAGCTCACGGCGGCCGGCGGCCCAGCGGGACGGCCAGCGGCACGGCGTCGGGCGGGAGCGGTTTCGGATGTTGCTTCGGTGGTTGTTTCGTTGTCGTCGAGCATGTGCTCTCCTTCGCCCGGGCCGATCGAGATCGATCCGGACACGTCTGCGGCCCGCAAGCGGGCCTAAAGCCTTCGGTCATCCCCAGCGCCACGCGCCAGGGTGTTGACGACGATCAGCGGCTTGTCACATCAGCTTTCACACTCACCGCCGCGGTCAGCACCCGATCAGGATGCGTCGCGGTCGAAGGCAAGTGGATCGCCTACCGTGCCGGTCTCAGTCTCCAGAGGACCTTGGGCCAAACGAGTCGCCGTGGGCGTCCGCTTGAGCTCGAGGCCACCGCTGGACTTGAGTCCGGCGAGAACGTCATCTGGTCGTACTGACGGTGTTACGTGCAGCACAACCATGGCAAGTATCGCACATGGGACCCCGCTGCTCACATCTGAACGCGCCACGAGATCGACCACTGGTTCGCGACAGTTCAGGATTCGAGGGCCCTGCTTCATCATCCGTTCGATCGGAACGTCGTCCTCCGCGAGGAATGCCCGCACCGCGGATTCGGCGTCCTCAAGAGCAACTTCCGGCAGCATGATGTCCCATTTGCTCGCCTGCAACCGGTCTGCGAGTGCGCCAGGTTTCGCGACAACGACGTCGACGATGTCGAGGCCGTCAGGCAGCGCCGAGTCGAGCAGCGTACGTACCGCATCAGGGTCACATTCGCGCGTCATGCCGATCTCGAGGTATTCCGCCTCGCTCGCCGCGCCCGTCGGAGACGCATTGGCGTACGAGATCTTGGGGTGCGGCGTGAACCCCGACGAGTGACCGATCGGTATGCCCGATCGCCGGATCGCCCGCTCGAAAGCACGGGCGAAATCGCGATGACTGGTGAAGCGCAGACGACCCCGCTTGGCGTAGCGGATACGCAGCTTCTGGACGATCGGAAGCTGTGGGTTGGGGGCCTCCGGATTGGGAGTCCCCTCGAGCGTCGTCACCCGACGAGACTACCCGCGGACTCGCCACGCAGAATGGGCGAGTGCCCACGCCCAGACGAATGATCCCGGGGGGTGCCGGTAAAGCGAGCGGCGCATCCGCGCCCGATCCGGCAAGGCAGAGGAGGAAGGCGGCCCGGGGTTGGCCGTCGACCGACGATAACGCCGCCGGGCGGGATGCGGGGCGACGCGAGTCAGGCAACGTCCCTCGGGATCACTCGTCGCGCCCCGGACGCTGGTTGGTCGGAGTCGCGATCGTCCTTCTTGCCGTCAACCTTCGGCCAGCTGTCGGCAGTGTGGGCGTTGTCCTTGACGCGCTTCGCGGCGATCTCGGCATGTCGGTCACAGTCGCCGGGCTCCTGACCACACTGCCCGTTCTGTGCTTCGCCGCGGCCGGCATCGCCGCACACAGCGTGATCGCAAAGCTGGGGCTGCACGTCACGACGGTGCTGGTTCTCGTACTAACGGTGGTCGGTGTAGCGGCCCGTTCGCTCGTCGACTCCCCTGAGCTGTTCCTGTTCTTCTCCGTGGTGGCATTGTCCGGATGCGCCATCGGAAACATCCTGCTCCCGCCTCTCGCCAAGCGTCACTTCCCCGATCACATCGCCGGAATCAGCGCCGCGTACGGCGCAGCGTTGATGGGTGGCGGGGCGATCGCCTCGTTCGTCACTGTGCCGCTGGCTTCCGCGCTGGGTGACTGGCGATGGGGAACGGCATTCTGGGCATTCCTTGCGCTCGTCGCGCTCCTGCTGTGGCTCCCCCACCTGCGGGACTCCGTACACGTCGATCCGGTTGCCGATGCCCGCTTCAAGCTGCGCGACCTGGCGCGCTCGAGACTGGCGTGGGCCATGGCACTGCTGTTCGGGGTGCAGTCGGCGCAGGCCTACGCACAGTTCGGCTGGTTGCCCGCGATCCTCGTCGATGCAGGGCTCAGCGATGCGTACGCCGGGGCAATGGTCGGGCTGTTGGGCTCGGTCGGCGTACCGCTCACCTTGTCGCTCCCCTACCTGATGAGCCGAGTAGGTGACCGAGCTTGGCTGCCGTGGGCATTCTCAGCTGTGACCGTGCTGGGCTGGGTCGGCCTCATGCTCTGGCCGGCAGAGGCACCATGGCTCTGGGCGGTCCTGCTCGGACTCGGTGGTGGCGCGTTCACCTGGACTCTCACGATGATCGGGCGACGGACCCGTACTGCCGGTGGTACGGCGGCTCTGTCGTCTTTCGTCCAAGGGACTGGATACGCGGTCTCGGCGATCGGGCCGTTCGGAACCGGACTGCTCCACGACCTCACACACGACTGGTATGCCTCGATCTCCCTCATGATCACGCTGTCCGTCTTCATCGCAGTGTTCGGCTCGATCGTCGCGCGCCCGGCGTATGTCGAGGACACCCTGAGCTAGTCCCTGAGAGTGATTGACGGCTCGCTCGCGCCGTCGATAAATTCGAGCCCGATTGAGTTGGAGTGTCACAAGTCCCTGGCGTGAAGCGTCTTGATGCTGAGCACCGCCGCGTGTCCCATCCATAGTCAGGATCCTCATCATGGAACGTCTTGCACGTCTCGTCATGCACCACCGCCGCATCGTGAGCGCCTTCTGGATCTCGATGTTGCTCATAGGTGGCTTCAGCGCTTCACAGCTGACTGATCGCCTGACGATCGACTTCTCCCTGCCCGGCCAACCCAGTGACGACGCCGAGAAGCAGCTCGTCAAGGAGTTCGGCGCTGGCTCGTTCGACACGTACGTCGGGGTGCTGACCGTCCCGGAGGGGCAGACCGTCGACGAGCACCAGAGCGACATCGCCGCGGCGTTCAAGGCGGCCCATGAATCCGCACCCGAAACGCGGATGGTCGACTTCGCCAGCACCAGTGACCCCGGATTCATCTCTGACGACAAACGCACGACGTACGCCCTGTTCCAGGCACCCTTCCCGGAGTCGTTTGGACCAGGCGTCGAGGTCGAGATCGAGCCTGCCCTGGAGAAAGCCGCCTCATCGGCGGGATTCGAGAGTGGGCTGACCTCCTACAACATGCTGGCTGCGGGCGGCGATTCCGAAGGGCCGAGCGTTCTGTTGGAAACGCTGTTCGGAGCAGCTGGTGCCCTGCTCGTCCTGATCTTCGTGTTCGCATCCTTCCTCGCCCTATTGCCACTGGTGATCGCAGCCGTGTCGATCTTGACGACGTTCACGCTGGTCCTGATCCTCTCGACGTTCAGTGACGTGAGCTTCGTGGTCCAGTTCCTGATCGCCTTGGTTGGCCTTGGCGTGGCCATCGACTACTCGCTGCTCCTTGTCTCACGATGGCGGGAGGAACGCGCGCATGGTCGCGACAACGAAGAAGCCGTCGTCATCGCCATGAAGACGGCCGGCCACGCGGTGTTCGCGTCTGGCGTCACGGTGGCGATCAGCCTGATCGCGCTGATCGTCGTACCGGTTCCGCTGATTCGAAGCATGGGCATCGGCGGCATCCTCATCCCGCTCGTCAGTACGGCGGTCGTGCTCACCCTGGTTCCGGCGCTGCTGTCGAGTATCGGACCCAAGATCGATTGGCCGCGTGTCCGCAAGGAGGGCACCGCGTCGAAGGGCTGGACAGCCTGGGCGCGCATGATCGTCAAGCACCGAACCATCGCTGTTGCGGCTGCCCTCGTGATGCTCGTTCTCTTGATCATCCCGGTGTTCAGCCTGAAGATCGGTCAGGCTGATGTCGAGTCCCTTGCTTCCGCCGGACAGCCACACGAAACCGCGCAGACGCTCCGCAGCACAGGCATCGGCACAGGAGTCCTGACTCCCATGGAGATCATCGCTCCCGCGTCCGACGCCGAGGCGATCGCCGCGGCGACCCGTGCCGTCGACGGAGTCCACATGTCTGTCATCGGCGGCATCAACGGCGACATCGCCGTCATCGATGTCATCCCTGAGAAGGAAACCGTCGACAGCACGGCCAATCCGCTTGTCGATGGGGTCCGTGACGCGGCCGAGGGTGCCTCGAGCGGGGAGGTCGGCATGACGGGTGCCGGTCCGGTCGTTCAGGACTACTTCACGGCGGTCTACGAGAAGTTCCCATACGTCCTGGCGCTGATCGCGCTCATCACGTTCATCCTGTTGGTGCGCACGTTCCGGTCGATCCTGCTGCCGCTCAAGGCCGTGCTTCTCAACCTGATCTCACTGGCAGCGGTGTTCGGCGGTGTCGTCTACTTCTGGCAGCAGGGGCACGGCTCCGACGCCATCTTCGCTGTCTCACCAACGGGAGCGATCACGTTCTGGCTGCCAGTGCTGATCTTCGCGTTCCTCTTCGGCCTGTCGATGGACTACGAGGTGTTCATTCTGGCCCGTATGCGCGAGGAGTATGACGCCACCGGAGACACAAACACGGCGGTCATCACGGGCATTGGACGCACCGGCAGGTTGGTGACGTCTGCGGCACTGATCTTGTTCTTCGCGTTCGCCGCGCTGGCGTCCTCGCCTGGTGTGGACATCAAAGTCTTGGGTACGGCGCTCGGAGTCGGCATCCTGATCGACGCCACGATCGTGCGGGCACTCCTGGTGCCGGCTCTGGTCAGCGTGCTGGGCCGCTGGAACTGGTGGCTACCGGACTGGATCGCGAAGCTTCTGCGGGTCGAGCCGTCTCCGCTGGCGCCGAAGGAAGGTCTCCGGACATAGAAGAACTCCCCTCCTCCACCTGAACTTCAGTGGTTGGAGGGGAGTTCCTTACAGGCCATCAAACGGCCGGGTGGGCGACCGCGCGGGTGGCGCGAGCCTGACGGGCGATGTGTGCCATCAGTGCGAGACGGTCGCCGTTGAACTTCTCGGCTGCAACCCGCTCTGCAGCAACGCGACGACGCTCGGCGGCGGTGACGAGCTCACGCTCACGGTTGTGGATCTCCTGCTGTGCGATGTATTCGGTGATCATGTCTTTTCCCTTTCAGAGGTCTTGCTGACATGACCTACATTCGTCGCTGAGGTAGAGCCCGCACATCGGACATGTGCCCTAACTTCTGCTTGGGTCCTACCTCAGAAGTACGTCTGAGGTACCTCACTCAGACGCGGATGTCTTAGAGCCTTCAGGGCAACAGCCTCAGCGGAGGCTGAGATCATCTCGCCGCTTGATATGCCTCGGCGAGCCACTCCCGAACCTCGTCATCGACCTGGGCCGAATCGCGCAGCTCAAGGTGATGCATCCACACGTTGTTCGAAGGATGCGCCACCTCCCTAAATCGATCGGAGCTGACCAATCGCGGCAGTGCGATGGACAGGACTGCAGGCACATCGCTTGACACGTACTGACCGGGACACCAAACAAACGCAAACGCCTTCCGACGGCGGAACGCAATCTGGCTCTTGGTCACACGAGCCTCAACCGCACCGATCTCCGCGACCGCGACCTCGACGGCACGAAAAAGTACGAGACCTTCTGGGTTCGCCTCAAAGAAGCGTTCAACTCTGTGCTCGCTGCCGTCGGCCGGCAGTGAGGTGCTCATACAACGCTGAGCGGGAGCAGCGTCTTGCCAGTGGGGCCGATTTGGATCTCGGTGTCCATCTGCGGGCACACGCCACAGTCGAAGCACGGGGTCCAGCGGCAGTCCTCGACCTCGAGGGCGCCATCAGGGTTGAGGGAGTCCTGCCAGTCCTCCCACAGCCAGTCACGGTCGAGTCCGGCGTCGAGGTGATCCCACGGGAGTACTTCGGCGTACTCGCGCTCGCGGACCGTGTACCAGTCGAGATCGATCGGCTCGCCCGCAAGGACCTCTTCGGTCTGGGTGGCCCAGCGGTCGTACGAGAAGTGCTCGCTCCAGCCGTCGAAACGGCCGCCATCGCGCCATACGGCTTCGATGATCTTGCCGACGCGACGGTCGCCTCGGGACAGCAGTCCTTCGATGATTCCGGGCTTGCCATCGTGATAGCGGAACCCGATCGCCTTGCCATACTTGCGATCGGCGCGCACCTCGTCGCGGAGCTTCTTGAGCCGCTCGTCGGTTGTCTCGTGATCGAGCTGGCTGGCCCACTGGAACGGCGTGTGCGGTTTGGGCACGAACCCTCCGATCGAGACGGTGCAGCGGATGTCGTTGCGACCCGAGACCTCGCGGCCTGTCTGGATCACGCGCTTCGCGAGCTCGCCGATCTGCATGACGTCTTCGTCGGTCTCGGTCGGAAGGCCGCACATGAAATAGAGCTTCACCTGGCGCCAGCCGTGCGAGTAGGCAGCGGCGACGGTACGGATCAGATCTTCCTCGGTCACCATCTTGTTGATGACCTTGCGGAGCCGCTCGCTGCCACCCTCGGGGGCGAACGTCAGGCCCGAGCGGCGTCCGTTGCGGCTGAACTCGTTGGCGAGCGTGATGTTGAAGGCGTCGACGCGGGTTGACGGCAGCGACAGCGAGGTGTTGGTGCCCTCGTAGCGGTCACCCAGCTGCTTGGCGACCTCGCCGATCTCGGTGTGGTCGGCGCTCGACAGCGACAGCAGTCCGACCTCTTCGAAACCGGTCTTGTCGAGACCGGTTTGCACCATCGCACCAATGCCCTCGATCGAGCGCTCGCGTACGGGCCGCGTGATCATGCCTGCCTGGCAGAAGCGACAACCACGCGTGCAGCCGCGGAAGATCTCGACACTGAACCGCTCGTGGACCGTCTCGGCGAGCGGGACCAGCGGGTTCTTGGGGTACGGCCACGAGTCAAGGTCCATCAGCGTGTGCTTGGCAATGCGCCATGGGACACCGGGGCGATTGGGCACGACGCGCTGGATGCGACCATCGGGCAGGTAGGTGACGTCGTAGAACTTGGGTACGTAGACGCCGCCGGACTTGGCGAGACGCATCAGCACCTCGTCGCGGCCACCGGGACGACCTTCGTCCTTCCACTCGCGCACGACCTCGCTGATTGCGAGAACGATCTCCTCGCCATCGCCGAGAACGGCTGCGTCGAGGAAGTCGGCGATCGGCTCGGGGTTGAACGCCGAGTGGCCGCCGGCCAGCACGAGCGGGTCGTCGTCACCGCGGTCGACCGCATGCAGCGGGATACCGGCGAGATCGAGTGCCGTGAGCATGTTGGTGTAGCCGAGCTCCGTCGAGAACGAGAGGCCGAGCAGGTCGAACGCCTTGACGGGTCGGTGTGCGTCGACGGTGAACTGCGGTATGTCGTTGTCACGCATCACCTTCTCCATGTCGGAGAACACCGCGTACGTCCGCTCGGCCAGGATCCAGTCGCGCTCATTGAGCACTTCGTACAGGATCTGCACACCCTGGTTGGGCAGGCCGACTTCGTACGCGTCGGGGTACATCAGCGCCCAGCGCACCTTGGCTGAGTCCCAGGGCTTGGTCGTCGCGTTGAGCTCGCCGCCGACGTACTGAATCGGCTTGCCGACGGACGGCAACAGCGGCTCCAGGCGGGGAAAGAGTGACTCGACGGACATGGCATCAAGGGTAACTGGCATCGCCACCTAGGATTTCCGGTGTGGCCCGCCGATCTCGCACCAAGCGTCCGTTCTCGATCAAGTACGTGCCGGTCGCTACCGACGGTGGCCCCGATCAGGTCCTGACGGTCGAGAACCACACCGACGTCTCGGTGCTGCCGACTCTGGCGTTCACGACCCGCGACATCTGGGGCCGCGAGCTGCCCAACGTCGTCACCCAGACGGTGCACGGCTCACACCGAGGCGGACCTCTGCTCCCCGCAGGTGGCACGCTGCGCGACATCCTGCGTTTCGACGGACCCGGTGCCCGTGACGTTCGCGTCATCGACGTCACTCTCGCCGAGGTTGAGGAGATCGATCATCCAGCCCTTGAGGCCGACATCCGGAGCGTGATGATCGACCTCGACCAGAAGGCGACGGACGTGCCAGAGGATTTCTGGGGAATTGGCCTCGTCAACCCCAACCCGTTCGGCGTCACGGTTCGCATCTCATTGCTCGAGTTCGAAGAGCGCGAGCGTGACTACCCGCGCCAGGTCGTCGACGTCGCGACGCTCGAGGAGGACGTCGACCTGGCATCAGTCTCCAACCACGTCATCTGGCTGCCAGAGGACGTACGCGGCCAGTTCCACGAGGTCAGCCACCACCTGCGACAGCCCACCTACAGCTAGGGCGTGTCCTGGCTGTTGATCGCCCAGTTGAACGGCGGCGCATCGGTGCCGCGCGCGACCGTGACACGGATCCAGAGCGACATCGTCATCTCGACGGCGGCCGCCGTGTCGATGCCACCCAGGTCGATCATCTGCGCGGGGCGCCAACCCATCAGGGTGAGCAGCTCGCGCGTACGGTCCTTCGCGCCAGCGTCGTCACCGCTGAGGAACACGACGTGATCACCGGGAACGGTCGACGGATCCGCCATGACAGTGCAGTTCATGGTGTTGAGCGACTTCACGACGTAAAGATCGGGAAACGCCGCCTGGATGCGCTGACCCAAGGAGTCGTCGGCCGAAGCGAGTGGCTTGGGGAATCCGCCGTCGACCGGCTCGAGCTCATTGGATACGTCGATCAGGGTCTTGCCAGCAAGCACCTGGGCTCCGGCGCTCTCGAGAGCTGCGAGCGAATGACTCCCGTTGGTCGCGTTGATGATGACGTCCGCGTGGGCGGCAGCATCAGCGAATGAGCCAGTCTTCACACCGAGGGCGCCGAAAGTCTGGAGGCTCTCCGAGTCGGCAGAACGCGCGCCGACCATGACGTCGACGCCGAGCTCAGCAAGACGGGCTGCGAGCGTACGTCCGACGATGCCGGTACCGAGAACGCCGAGGGAGGTCATGACAGTTCGGGGAACCAGAGAGCGATTTCGCGGGTCGCCGACTCCTCGGAGTCAGACGCGTGGACGAGGTTCTCGCGGTTGGAGAGCGAGAGATCGCCGCGAATGGTGCCCGGGGCGGCCTGACGGCCATCCGTGGCACCGTTGAGCAGACGGACGACTGCGATCGCTTCGTCACCTTCGAGAACGAGGGACACCAGCGGTCCTGAGACAGCGAACTCGCGCAGGGGCGGGTACCACGGCTGCTCCGTGTGCTCGGCGTAGTGCGCGTCAGCCTGGGCTGCGTCGATCGAGCGGTGCTCCATCGCCACGATGCTGAGGCCCTTGGCCTCGAAGCGGGACAGGACTTCACCCACCAGACCGCGGCGAACGGCATCGGGTTTGATCAGGACAAGAGTGCGTTGAGCCATGCTCGTAACCTACTGTGCGACGCGGAGGGAGCGACTATGACCATCACCCCCTGGTGGCGCGACGCGGTGGTCTACCAGATCTACCCGCGATCGTTCGCTGACTCTGATGGAGACGGGATCGGTGACCTCGCTGGTATCACGGCGCGCCTCTCGTATCTGGCCGAGCTCGGGGTCGATGCAGTGTGGCTCTCGCCGTTCTACACGTCACCGCAACGCGACGGGGGCTACGACGTCGCGGACCACCGCGCAGTCGATCCCTCGTATGGCGACCTGCTTGCCTTCGACGTCATGCTCGAGCAGGCGCATGACCTCGGGCTCCGCGTGATCGTGGACATCGTCCCCAACCACTCGTCTGACGAGCACACGTGGTTCCGCGATGCGTTGGCTGCCTCACCGGGCAGTCCGGAACGCGCGAGGTACGTGTTCCGCGACGGTCGGGGCGACAACGGCGTGATCCCTCCAAACAACTGGGAGAGCTGGTTCGGCGGCCCCGCCTGGACCCGCATCACCGAGCCCGACGGATCCCCCGGCCAGTGGTATCTCCACCTGTTCGACACGTCCCAACCCGACTTCGACTGGACCAATCCCGAAGTCCGCGAAGAGATGGAATCCGTCCTTCGATTCTGGCTGGATCGCGAAGTCGATGGCTTCCGGATCGACGTCGCGCACGGGCTCGTCAAAGCTGATGGCCTGCCAGACGCCGACCTCCCCTACGACCAAACGCGCGACATCACCGCGTCACAGCCGATGTGGGACCAGCCCGGCGTCCACGAGATCTATCGCAGCTGGCGTCAACTGGTCGACTCGTACGCAGTGCGGGGCGAGGACCGCGACCGGCTGCTGTGCGCCGAGGCCTGGGTCGAGCCGCCCGAAGCGCTGGCCCGGTACGTACGGAGAGACGAGCTGCACCAGTCGTTCAACTTCCACTTCCTGATGACTCCGTGGAACGCCGAGGCGCTACGCCACTCCGTGTCCGAATCGCTGGCGCAGGCCGAGTCTGTCGGCGCACCCCAGACATGGGTCCTCTCGAATCACGACGTAATGCGTCACGCCTCCCGGCTCGGCCGACGCGACGCGACCGTGCGGGTCAACACCGACGGAGTCGGTCCCGACGACGAACAGCCGGACGCCGAGCTCGGCCTTCGCCGTGCCCGTGCCGCCACCGCGGTGATGCTGGCTCTGCCCGGATCCGCGTACCTCTATCAAGGTGAGGAACTGGGACTTCCCGACGCGGTAGTGCCTGATGAGGCCATCCGAGATCCCACATGGGAACGTTCTGGGCGCAGCGTTCGCGGGCGGGATGGCTGTCGCGTGCCAATACCGTGGGAGCGCGGCGCTCCGTCGTACGGCTTCGGTCCAGGCAGCTCAGCGTGGTTGCCCCAGCCGCCCTCATACAGCGCCCTCGCCGTTGACCAGCAGCGAACCGTGACCGGCTCGACTCTGGACTTCTACAAGACTCTTCTGAGTCTCAGACGCGAACTCCGACTCGGAGTGAGCACCTTGGCCTGGACCGACGGATATCCCGACGATGTCATCGCGTTCACAGTCGGACCGGTCGCCGTCCTCGCCAATCTCGGCGCCGTCCCGCTGCCCCTCGCCGACGGATCGACTGTCCTTGCGTCAAGCCAGCCCAGGGCAGTTGGTGCGCCGATTGCGTCAGACGAGACCGTCTGGCTGAAAGTCTGACCCGAGCGGTTGCGGTCTCTTCGCACCAGGGCTACGTTCGAAATGCCTCTGTGACCCGCGTCACCAACGCGGTCTGCTTTGGGGGCGTGGTTTGGGGGAAGCAATGGCCTTGGGTCCGCTCAGAAGGATCGTGACTGGCGTCGTAGGTGTGACGCTCGCAGCGAGTGTGCTTGCCGCATGCGGTGGCGGCGGTGGCAAACCGACGCTCAATTGGTACATCAACCCGGATGGTCAGGTCACGCTCAACCAGCTGGCCAAGGACTGCAGCACCGACGACTACAGCATCAAGATCCAGCTGCTACCTGCCAGCGCGACAGACCAACGTACGCAGCTCGCCCGCCGCCTGGCCGCCAAGGACAGCTCGACTGATCTGATGAGCCTCGACCCGGTGTTCGTGCCGGAGTTCGCCAATGCCAAATGGCTGGCGCCCTTCGAGGGAGATCTCGCCAACAAGGTGCTGGACGACGACGTGCTCAAGGGCGCAGCCGAGACCGTTCTGTGGGACGACAAGGTCGTCGCGGCTCCGCAGTGGGCCAACACCCAAGTGGTCTGGTACCGCCGCTCGCTCGCCGAGGCAGCCGGACTCGACATGACCAAACCCGTGACCTGGGACCAGGTCATCGACGCAGCATCCGAGAACGACGCGACGGTCGGCGTGCAAGCCAACAAGTACGAGGCCTACGTCGTGTGGATCAACGCGCTGATCCAGGGCGCCGGCGGGAACATCCTTGATCCCTCGACGGTCGAGGACGGCCGCGACGCCAAGGTCACGATCGACTCCGAGGCCGGCAAGCAGGCGGCGGCGATCATCCGGAAACTTGCAGACTCCCCCGCTGCGCAGCCAGACTTCTCCACCTCCAACGAGGGCACCAGCCTCGGTCAGATGTTCCCCGCAGACGGGGCCGGCGAGTTCATGACCAACTGGACCTTCGTGTACAAGAACTACGAAGGACTCATCGGCAAACCGGGTGGCCCGAAGGACAAAGCAGGCTTTGAGGACCTTGGCTGGGCTCGCTATCCGCAGACGGTCGAGGGTGAAGAGTCCAAGCCACCGATCGGTGGCATCGACATCGGAGTCGGCGCCTACTCCAAGCACCTCGACTTCGCCCAGGCCGCGGCTGTCTGCGTCACGGATGCCAAGGCTCAGACGGCTCTGGCCGTCAATGAAGGGCTGATGCCATCGCGTCAGTCGGTGTATGACTCGGCCGAGCTCGCGAAGGCTTACCCCGCTGATCTGCTTGCGCTGTTCAGCCAGAGCGTCGACTCCGGCGGCCCGCGACCCAAGAGCGCGTTCTACAGCCAGATCTCGAGTGCTGTGCAGTCTCGGTGGCACTCCCCCACATCCGTCGGCCCCAGCACACCGGCCAAGTCCGCGGCGTTCCTCAAAGCCGTCCTGAGCGGAAAGGCACTCCTTTGAGTACGGCAACCGCACCCCAGGCTCCGCCCGACTCCGACCGGTCCCGCGCGGAAGGAAGGTTGGCACGCAAGCTGGTCGCCCCAGCCCTTGTGCTGATGTTGCTCGTCACGGCGTTTCCGATGCTGCGAGCGCTGTACCTCTCACTGTTCGACTACTCACTCACCGCGCCCGACGACCGTACGTTCGTAGGACTCGCCAACTATGGGACGGCATTGAGTGACGGCCTGTTCTGGAGAGACACAGTCACCACCGTCGCGATCATGATCATCACGGTGGCGTTCGAGCTCGTGATCGGCTTCGCCTTCGCGATGGTGATGCACAAGGTGATCTTCGCCCGCGGCGTCATCCGTACATCAATCCTGATCCCCTACGGCGTCATCACCGTGGTCTCCGGCTTCGCGTGGCAGTTCGCGTTCTCCAACACGAATGGCTTCGTCAACGGCTGGTTGCCGTTCATCGGCGATGACTTCAACTGGTTCGCCGAACGCAACTCGTCGCTCATCGCGATCATGGCGTCGGAGATCTGGAAGACGACACCCTTCATGTCTTTGCTGTTGTTGGCCGGGCTCGCGCAAGTGTCCAATGACATGCTCGAGGCCGCCAAGGTCGATGGGGCGACGTGGTGGCAGCGGCTCTACAAGGTGATCCTCCCCAACATGCGGGCGGCGATCATGGTCGCCGTGCTCTTCCGAGCACTCGACGCCTACCGCATCTTCGACAACATCTTCGTCATGACTGCTGGTGCCAACGCAACCGAGTCGATCTCGTTCCTGACCTACAGACAGGTGATCGAGCAGTTCCAGCTGGGCATCGGCTCAGCGCTGTCGGTGCTGCTGTTCCTGTCGGTACTGGTCGTGGCCTACGTGATCGTCAAGCTGTTCAAGGTCAATCTCGCCGACGCACGGCAGGAGGGCTGACATGACCAGCGACCTCAAGTCCAAGATCGGCACCTCCGTCGGCGTCCTGCTGATCCTTGTCTGGTGCCTGTTGCCAGTGGCCTGGATCATCTCGCTGTCGTTCAAGTCGCAGGAAGCCGTCACGAATGGCAGCCCTGGGTTCTTCCCGGCGGACGGCAGCGGCGCCGGTTGGCAGAACTACAAGGACGTGATCCAGGACGACCAGTTCGGTCGGGCGATCTTCAACTCGATCGGCATCTCACTTATCGCGACTGTCCTCTCTGTGATCCTGGCGACGCTCGCGGCGTATGCCATCGCGCGGCTCGAGTTCAAGGGCAAGAAGTTCGTGCTGACCACGGCGCTCGTGATCGCGATGTTCCCCGTCGTGTCACTCGTCGGCCCACTGTTCGACATGTGGCGCACCATCGGCATCTACGACACCTGGATCGGACTGATCATCCCCTACATGTCGTTCACCCTTCCCCTCGCGATCTGGACCCTTTCGGCGTTCTTCCGCGAGATCCCGTGGGAGATGGAGCAGGCGGCCCAAGTCGACGGAGCGACCTCGTGGCAGGCGTTCCGCAAGGTGATCGTGCCGCTCGCCGCTCCCGGCGTGTTCACCGCGGCGATCCTGACGTTCTTCTTCGCGTGGAACGACTTCGTCTTCGGCATCTCGCTCACCTCGACGGAGAGCGCCCGCCCCATACCCGCGGCTCTGTCGTTCTTCGTCGGAGCCGACCCGTTCAACCGACCAGCATCGCTGTTGGCCGCCGGAGCCGTGGTCGCCACTGTCCCGATTGTCGTTCTCGTCCTGTTCTTCCAGCGCAAGATTGTCGCCGGCCTGACCGCCGGCGCAGTGAAGGGTTGATCCATGGCTGCCATCGAAATGAAGAACATCGTCAAGAAGTACGGCGACGGATTCCCGGCCGTGAACGACGTCAGTATCGATGTCGCCGACGGAGAGTTCATGATCCTGGTCGGACCCTCCGGCTGCGGCAAGTCGACCCTGCTCCGCATGATTGTGGGCTTGGAGGACATCACCTCGGGCGACATGGTGATCGGCGGCGACCGCGTCAACGATCTGGCACCGCGGGACCGCAACCTCTCGATGGTCTTCCAGAACTACGCGCTCTACCCGCACCTCACGGTCTACGAGAACATCGCGTTCCCGCTCCGCCTCGCCAAGCGACCTGAGAAGGAGATCGACGAGAAGGTTCGCGAGGCGAGCAAGACGCTCGACCTCGACGAACACCTCCAGCGCAAGCCGGCCAACCTCTCGGGTGGCCAGCGCCAGCGAGTTGCGATGGGCCGAGCCATCGTGCGCGAAGCGAAGGCGTTCCTGTTCGACGAGCCACTGTCCAACCTCGACGCCAAGCTCCGCGGTCAGATGCGTACCGAGATCGCCCGCCTGCAAAAGCGTCTCGGGATCACCACGGTCTATGTCACCCACGACCAGACCGAGGCCATGACGCTTGGTGACCGGGTGGCCGTCATGAAGCGTGGCGTCCTGCAGCAGCTCGCCACTCCTCGCGAGCTGTATGAACAGCCCGTCAACCTCTTCGTCGCTGGCTTCATCGGCTCGCCGCCGATGAACTTCCTGCCCGCGACGGTCGAGGGCGATCAGGTCACCCTGCCGTTCGGCACGTTCCCGATGCCCCAGGCCAAGGCCGAGAAGGCTGCCGGCAAGGGACTCCTGATGGCCGGCATCCGGCCCGACCACTTCGAGGACGCCTCGGTCATGAAGTCCGGATCAGCGGACCCGAAGCGTACTTTCAAGGCGCGCATCGACGTCAAGGAATGGCTCGGCGACCAGCAGTACGCCTACGTGCCCTATGAAGCCGAGGCCAAGGTCCAGGACCAGCTCAAGGAACTCGCGCGTGAGTCAGACAGCGACTCCCTGCGGACCCAGCTCGTCGTGTCACTCGACTCAGACAGTCAGATCAAGGAAGACGACGACGCGACGTTGTTCATCGACACCGACAAGATGCACCTGTTCGACCCGACCAGCGGAGACAACCTGACCGTCGGCTTGTAGGACTCAGCGGCCACGATTTGTGACGCCCAAGGCGTATCCGCAGCACGATGACGCCGTGGGCGTCACAAATTGCGGGGATCAGCGCTTCTTCTTGCTTTTGGCTTTCACGGCTGCCAGGACTTCGGCGTTCCACTCGTGCTCACGGATTAGCCGATAGCGCTCGCATGCCACGCGCACGTACGCCTCGGCGGGTCGTTCGCCTTCACCGCGTACGCCCGCTTCGTCGATCATCGCGACGACCGGCACGAACTCCTCGGCGTACCAGCGCGCTGCCATGGTTTCGCGATCCATGTAGGCACCCTCAGACTGCATCGTGCGAGTCGCCCACGCCTCGACGGCCTCAGCGATCTCGCCGTACTCAGCGGGATCGTTGACGGCCACAGCCGCTCGCGCCTCACCCGTGAACGGGACCCGCTGCAGCATGAGCCGTCGCCAGAACTTGAGCTCGAGATCTGCACGCGCATCGATACCGACCGGGGCCAGGAACGTTTCGATCGCTGTGACGCGTGCCTCGATGAGCTTGACCCCCAGACTCCGCGCCACCGAGACGCGGTGATGTCCGTCGCGTACGAAGTAGTAGTCGCCGATCTGGAAGACGTCGATCGGAGGGATGATCTCCCCCGTTCTGCTGGCGCGCGCGAGCTTCTCCCAGCGTTGTCTGCTGACCGCAGATGTCGGCCGGAAGCGGCGATCGAAGTCGCGCACCTTGTCGACCGATCCGACAATCGCGTCGAGCGGGATGACCCTGGTGCCGACGTAGTTCTCGGCCTTGCGGCCCAGCGCGTCGACGACTTCGTCGAATGACATCGACTGCACAACGTCCTCTGCGTCATTGCGGAGCCGCGCAGCAAGCCCAGAGAGCACTTGGTGGCGGCGCGCCTTCATGAAGTCACTCTCCGCGTCCACCCGCGGCGACCCTGAGCTGCTGGCCATCAGATAGTCCCTCCCGCTGCGACCGCCGACCGCTCGACCTCCAGCACCTGCCACGGGATGACGTTGCGGATCGTCGTGGACCCAAGCTGCCGATCCGGCTTGTGCATCCCATATGGGTGGATGTGGCCGTGCAGGTGCCATGTGGGGCGGAGCTCCTGAATGACCTTGTGCAGCGCCGCGATGCCGAGGTGAGAAGGATCAGGCTCGTCGCCGAGACCGAGTGGTGGCGCGTGGGTCAGAAGGACGTCGACAGGTCCCTGAGCGCTCTTGAGGAGCAGCCGAGCACGCTGGTCGTACTCCTTCTGCGTGTACTGATGATGCCCGTCGTTGTAACGCACACACCCACCCAACCCGGCGATGCGCAACCCTGCGACGCTGACGACCTGCTCGTCGACACTGACCATGCCGCTCGGTGCTGCGCCCTGTCGAATCGCCGGATCGTGATTGCCGGGGACGTATGCGGCTGGGACGCCGAGCGACGCGACGATCGACTCGAGGTAGTCCCACGGCAGGTCACCGGCCGCGAGTACGAGGTCGACCTGCATGTCCAGCACCCGCGAGTGCGCTGTGGGGAGCTCCTCGTCGGCAACTGCCAGAACTCGGACCATCCCACGACACTAACCCGGCCTCGGCCAGATGACACCTGCTCAGGTTGCGCCTGACCCACCTTCTGCTTCAGCGGCCCATCGCGCCTTGTCTGCCTCGATCTTGCGTCCCAAGAAGTATGCGCCGAACCACAGGGCAGCGAACATCGCGCCCACGAAGAACATGACTGGTACAAGGAAGCCCAGGCAGATCGCGCCGACCTGTATGAGATGCCCGACGACGTACGCCTCGGGACGACGCAACGCGCCAGCCGTGAGCAGGCACAACGCAGCCAGGCCGAGACCGAGGGTCAACGCCAACGGCGTGGACACATCCTCGACCGAGATCATCACCGGCACAGCGAGGGCAAGGATGATGGCCTCGAGCGACAGCATGGCCGCACACATCCCTCTCATGACCAGAGCCCGCTCACGAGATTCCGCCGCCGAACAGCGTGCGCGCCTCACCGACCGTGATCACGGAGCCAGTGACGAGTACGCCACCGCTGCCGATTGCATCGTCATAGCCCTCGGCTGCGTCGGCCATCAGCACGGCGCGCTCCAAGGCATCGTCGAGACGAGCCACCACAGTGACGCGCTCGGCACCAAAGATGTCTTCGGCTATCTCGGCCAGGTCCATCGCTGACATCGATCGCGGGGTGCTGTTCTGCGTACAGATGATCTCGGCCATCACGGGGTCGAAGATCCTCAGCATCTCCTCGACGTCCTTGTCGGCCATCACGCCGACGACGCCGATGAGCGGGCTGAACGAGAAGGCATCCTGCACGGCCTCGACTGTCGCGCGAGCGCCGTGTGGGTTGTGCGCAGCATCTAGCAGCACGGTGGGACTCCGGCGTACGACCTCGAGCCGGCCGGGGGACGTGACCTGCGCAAACGCATCACGTACGAGTTCTTCGTCAAGCTGCTTGCTGCCGGTGAAGGCCTCGACAGCTGCCAGCGCGTACGCGGCGTTGTGCGCCTGATGTGCACCGTGCAGCGGCAGGAAGATGTCGGTGTACTGAGCGCTGATGCCCTGCAGCGAGATCTGCTGGCCGCCGAGTGCCGTTGCTCGATTGGTGACTCCGAAGTCGTTGCCTTCATGCAGCGCAATCGCGCCGACGTCGAGTACTTGTCGCATCAGCACGTCGAGCACGTCCTGCTCCTGCTGGGCGATCACGGCGTGCGATCCGGCCTTGATAATGCCGGCCTTTTCCACGGCGATGATTTCAGGACGATCGCCGAGGTAACTGGCGTGGTCGACCCCGATCGGCGTCACCACGGCGACCTGACCGTCGGCGACGTTGGTCGCGTCCCACGAGCCGCCCATGCCGACCTCGATGACTGCCGCGTCAACGGGTGCATCGGCGAAGGCTGCGAACGCCATCGCGACCATCATCTCGAAGTATGAGAGCGGGTGCTCTGACGAGTCGTCGACGATCTGCGCGTACGCGGCGACGTCGGCAAATGCGTCGACGAACAGCTGCTCCGACAGCGGTTCACCGTCGAGCACAATGCGCTCGGTCATCGACTGCAGGTGAGGGCTGGTGAACCGGCCTGTACGCAGGTCGAGTGCACGCAACAGAGTGTCGATCATCCGGCTCGTCGAGGTCTTGCCGTTCGTACCCGTCAGGTGGATCACGGGATAGGCGTGTTCGGGGTCGCCCAGCAGCCTGCACAGCGCCGCGATGCGGTCGAGGGAAGGTTCGAGTCGGGTCTCGGGCCAGCGACCAAGGAGTGCCCGTTCGACCTCGGCATACGTGGGTGTCATTGCCGCCCAGTATCGCATCGCTCAGGGGAGGTCTCAGGGTCGACACCGATAGCGAAACTGTCGGTCAGTTCCGGCATGATGAGACCACCGAAATCACGACCAAACTTCGCTCGCCACGAGGAGCTTTTTCATGAACCGCAACATTGCCGGATGGGTCACCCATCACTGGACCAAATGGGTCATCCTGGTTCTCTCACTCTTGTTCATCGGCGGTGTCGGCTTCACGCTCGGCCCCAAGCTCACCAGCGTCCAGGAGAACGACATCAGCTCGTGGCTCCCCGGGAGCGCCGAGTCGACCAAGGTGATCAACCAGTCTGAGCAATTCGCCGACCCTGATGCCGTGCCAGCCGTGATTCTCTACGCCCGCGACTCTGGCATCACGCCCGACGACCTGGCCAAGGCAACTGCGGATGTCGAGGCTTTCAAGGAGGTCAGCTCCGTCAGCGACGATGTTGTCGGGCCGATTCCCTCCGAGGACGGCAAAGCCCTTCAGGTGATCCCGACCCTGCACATGGGCGACGACGGCTGGGACAAGCTGCCCGGTCTCATGGATGACATCCGCGCAGTTGCGAACAAGAACACCGGTGGGCTGGAAGTCAGTTTTGCTGGCCCGGCGGCTCTTGGAGCCGATCAGGCCAAGGCATTCGAGGGCATTGACGGTGTCCTGCTGTACTCCGCGGTCGGGATCGTCTTCATCATCCTGCTGATCACCTACCGCAGCCTCCAGCTCGCCATCCTGTTCCTGGTGGTCGGCGTGATGGGTGCCGTGCTGCCCGCGCAGGGCGTCGTCTACCTGTTGGCCAAGTACGCCGATTTGACTGTCAACGGGCAGAGCGCTGGCATCCTGAGCGTCCTGGTGCTCGGTGCAGGGGTCGACTATGCCCTGTTGCTGGTGGCTCGCTATCGCGAAGAACTGCACAACTACGAGGACCGCCATGAGGCGATGGCGCACGCCCTGCACCGTGCTGCTCCGGCCATCCTCGCGAGTGGTGCGACCGTGATCATCGGCCTGCTGTGCCTGATGTTCGCCCAGATGAACTCCACTGCCGGGCTGGGTCCGGTCGGCGCCGCGGGTATCGCCGTAGCGCTGCTCATCATGATGACGTTGCTGCCGGCGCTGCTCGTCATTGTCGGTCGTTGGATCTTCTGGCCGTTCGTTCCGCGCTTCGGTGACCCGATCAAGGCCGAGAAGGGCATCTGGGCCCGGACCGGCCAGCGCATCGCCAAGCGACCTCGTGCGGTCTGGGTGACCACGACCCTGATCCTCGTCGGACTCGGATTCGGTATCACGCAACTCGGTGCCAACGGCCTCAGCAACGAAGACAGCTTCACCAAGGAGCAGCCGTCGGTCGTGGCCGAGGCAAAGCTCGCCGAGCACTTCCCCGGAGGTGCCGGAAGCCCGGTCGCCGCAGTGGCCAACACCGCGCAGGCGCCAGCAGTCCTCAACGCACTGCAGGGTGTCGAGGGTCTCGACCCGAAGTCCGTCGTCGAGAAGGGTGCCGCTGGAGGCACGACCTACTTCGAGGCGACGCTCAACTCCGCGCCGGACTCGCAGGACGCGTACGACACGATCGACCGGGCCCGAGATGCCGCCCATGCCGTCGACGGAGCCGACGCACTCGTGGGCGGTTACACAGCCGTCAACAAGGACGTGCAGGAAGCCTCTGCCGAGGACAACCTGTTGATCATCCCGATCATCCTGGTCGTGGTGCTTCTGGTGCTCGCCGTGTTGCTGCGGTCGATCGCCGCCCCGGTGATCCTTCTGCTGACGGTCGTGGTGTCGTTCGCCGCGGCACTCGGCATCAGTGGCCTGGTGTTCAAGTACGTCTTCGGGTTCGAAGGTGCTGACTCGTCACTTCCGTTGTTCATCTTCGTGTTCCTCGTGGCACTGGGAATTGACTACAACATCTTCCTGATGACGAGAGTCCGCGAGGAAGCGTTGAAGTTCGGCACCCGCCGAGGCGCCCTGATCGGACTTGCTGCGACGGGAGGCGTCATCACATCAGCCGGATTCGTGCTCGCCGGCACGTTCGCGGCGCTCGCAACGCTGCCGATCGTGTTCCTCGCCGAGCTCGGATTTGCTGTGGCCGTCGGTGTTCTGCTCGACACGATCATCGTTCGATCGGTTCTGGTCACCGCGCTCAACCTCGACATCGGCAAGAAGATCTGGTGGCCGAGCAAGCTCGCCGCCAAGGACGATGTGCCCGAGGGAACAGCCGGTGACGACCTGATCGAGTCCAAGGTCACGGTCTAGTCAGCTCCCAGACGTCGCGGGTCACCACGGTGGCCCGCGACGTCGCCATTTAGACTTGCCTGTTGTGACTAGTTCCTCGCCGTTGGGCGTTCCCGAGAAGCCCGTCCTCGAAGGCTTGGAAGCCACGTGGACCGCGCGCTGGGTTTCGCAGGGCACCTACACATTCGACCGCACCAAGACGCGGGACGAAGTCTTCTCGATCGACACTCCCCCGCCCACCGTTTCGGGTTCGCTGCACGTCGGGCACGTGTTCTCCTACACGCACACCGACCTCATCGCGCGCTACCAGCGCATGCGGGGCAAGGAAGTGTTCTATCCGATGGGCTGGGACGACAACGGCCTGCCGACCGAGCGCCGCGTCCAGAACTACTTCGGCGTGCGCTGCGATCCATCACTGCCGTACGAGCCGGACTACACCCCGCCGACAGAGCCCGACCCCAAGCGTCAGGTGCCCGTCAGTCGACAGAACTTCATCGAGCTCTGCAACAAGCTCGTGATCGAGGACGAGAAGGTCTTCGAACAGCTCTGGCGCACCCTCGGCCTCAGTGTCGACTGGAAGCAGACGTATACGACAATCGGCGACGAGTCCCGCACCGTCGCCCAGCGCGCATTCCTGCGCAACGTCGCCCGCGGCGAGGCCTACCAGCAGGACGCGCCGACCCTCTGGGACGTCACCGACCAGACGGCAGTCGCCCAGGCTGAGCTGGAGGCGCGCGAGTACCCCGGCGCCTACCACCGCGTCGCCTTCCACGGCGCGGATGGCCCGGTCTACATCGAGACGACCCGACCAGAGCTGCTCGCAGCCTGCGTTGCCTTGATCGCGCACCCCGAGGATGACCGCTACAAGCCGCTCTTCGGCACCACAGTCCGCTCCCCTTTGTATGACGTCGAGATCCCGGTCGTGGCACATCCTGCCGCCGAGATGGACAAAGGTGCAGGCATCGCGATGTGCTGCACCTTCGGTGACCTGACCGACGTCATCTGGTGGCGTGAGCTGCAGCTTCCCAACCGTACGATCATCGGCCGCGATGGACGGATCCTCGCCGACGCGGGCGACTGGATCACCGACGCAGAGGGCAAAGAGCGCTACGCAGAGATCGTCGGCAAGACGACCTTTACCGCCCGCGAGCTCACCGTCGCCGCACTCCGTGGGACCGGCGACCTGGACGGCGAGCCCAAGCCCACCCAGCGCATGGCCAACTTCTACGAGCGTGGCGACAAGCCGCTCGAGATCGTCTCGACCCGCCAGTGGTACATCACCAACGGCGGCCGCGACGCAGACCTGCGCCAGGCGCTGGTTGCCCGCGGCGATGAGATCAACTGGGTCCCCAAGTACATGCAGTCGCGACTGACCAACTGGATCGACGGACTCAACGGTGACTGGCTCGTCTCGCGTCAGCGGTTCTTCGGCGTCGCGTTCCCGGTCTGGTACCGCCTCGACGCCAACGGTGAGCCCGAATACGACTCGCCAATCCTCGCTGACGAGGCATCGCTTCCCGTCGACCCCGCAGCTCAAGCGCCTCCCGGCTTCGAGGAGTCACAGCGCGGCGAGGCCGGTGGCTTCATCGCCGATCCCGACGTCCTCGACACTTGGGCAACGTCCTCGCTGTCGCCGCAGATCGCCTGCGGCTGGGAAACCGATAACGATCTGTTTGAGCGAACCTTCCCGATGGACATGCGCCCCCAGGCTCACGACATCATTCGCACCTGGCTGTTCTCGACGGTGGTCCGCTCACACCTCGAGCACGGTGTCGCTCCGTGGCGCAACGCAGCGATCTCCGGATTCGTTGTCGACCCCGACCGCAAGAAGATGAGCAAGTCCAAGGGCAATGTTGTCGTGCCCGACGAGATCATCAGCAAGTACGGTGCTGACGCCGTGCGTTGGCGCGCTGCCGGCGCACGTCCCGGCACTGACTCGCCGTTCGACGAGACGCAGATGAAGGTCGGACGCCGTCTCGCGATGAAGGTGCTCAACGCGAGCAAGTTCGTGCTGGCTCCCGAGGAGCAGTACGGTCTCGGCGCCGACGGCGCCTTCCTCGACGCGTCACTCGTCACTGAACCGCTCGACCAGGCCATGCTCCAGCGCCTCCGTCTCGTCGTCGACGAGGCGACAGCTCGCTTCGATGAGCTCGACTACGCGACTGCTCTCGAGGTCACTGAGAAGTTCTTCTGGGAGTTCTGCGACGACTACCTTGAGCTCGTCAAGGAGCGCTCGCGCCGCGACGATGCCGGAGGCAAGTCCGCCAAGGCTGCCTTCGTGCTCGCCCTGTCCGTGCAGCTCCGCCTTCTCGCGCCGTTCCTGCCGTACGTGACCGAAGAGGTCTGGTCGTGGTGGCAGGAAGGCTCGATCCACCGCTCCAACTGGCCAGTCAACGACGCTGACCTGACGACCACTTCGCATGATGCTGCGCTACTTGCGGCCGCCGCGACCGTTCTCGCGGGCATCCGCGGCGCCAAGTCGACCGCCAAGGTCAGCCAGAAGACCGAGGCGACTCTCGTCACGGTTCGGGGACCACAGGATCAGCTCGACGCACTCGCGCACGCGTTGGACGACGTACGCGCAGCCGGCAAGGTCACCGGCGAGCTGTCACTCGTCCCCGAAACGATCGAGCACCTCTCGGTTGAGGTCGTACTGGCAGAGGCGTAGGGCGTGTCCTACAGCGTCTCGAAAGTGATGCCGGCAGCCTGGAGCCGCTTGATCAGCACATCGCCCATCGCAACTGCCGTGGTCGTCTGACCCGACACCTTCGGAAGGGTGTCGAACGCCAGGCACATTGCAGCCTCCCCGAGCATCTTGGATGTCTCGGTGTAGCCGGGGTCGCCGCCGCTCACCTGGGTCGTGACGGTTTTGCCGCCGCCCTCGCCGATCAGGCGCAGCTTGAACCACGACGACGCACGCTTGGCCTCGTCAGGACCGTCTCCCGGATCCTTGAGCTTTAGCAGCAGGTTGCGGGTCAGGCTCAGCTGCGAGCCGGCCAGCAACACTCCGCCGCCCACCACGGTGCCGACCATCATCGGCAGCCGCTTGAACTGCGCGAAGTGTGAGTAGGTGAATTCCGGTCCATAGCGTTCAAGTGCACGGGCGGACCGCAGCACGATCTGAGGATCGATTGTGGGAAGTGGCAGCGCCCAGCCGTTGCCGTCTGCTCCGCGGCCGATCTTGCCCGAGCCCTTGATCCGACGACCCCGCGGCCGACCCTCGGCCTTCTTGCGCTCGGCAGCGGTCTTGCCAGCCTGGCGCACGCGAGAGAACGCGCCGATCGCCGAGTGGTAGGTGCCGCCCGAAGGGCCACCACCAGCGCGGATGTAACCCTTGACCGAGAGCGGCACGCCCTCGGGAAGCTGTTGAACGGTGTAAAGGACGCCGAGGTCGTACGGAATCGAGTCGAACCCGCACGCGTGGATGATGCGGGCGCCGCTCTTCTCGGCGATGTCGTTGTACTTGAGCCACATCTTGTCGACGAACTCCGGCTCACCGGTCAGATCGACATACGCGATGCCCGCCTCGGCACACGCCTTGACGGCGGCCTCGCCATGCTTGATGTAGGGGCCAACAGTGGTGATCAGAACCCGCGTCTGTGCAGCGAGGGCCGCCATCGACAGCTCATCGGCGACATCGGCCTCGAGGATGTGCGGACGGATGCCGCCGTTGCCCTCAATGCGCTCGGCAATCGCCTTCAGCTTGTCCTTGTTGCGACCCGCGATGGCCCAATTGGAGCCCACCGGGAGGTTTGCGCCGAGGTAGTCAGCGGTCAGGGAGCCGGTGAACCCGGTCGCCCCCAGAAGTGCGAGATCGGCGGTTGCCACAAGCATCTTCCTTTCAGGCGTCTAGCCCTTCGAACGTCGTTCCTGGGCTAGGACGCCTTCTTGGCCACTTCGTCGTGGGTAAGAATCGTCGGACCCTCGGTGCCAGCAACGGTCTGCTCCGTCACGATCACCTTTGCTACGTCATCACGGCTCGGAATCTCATACATCACCGGTTCGAGCACAGCCTCGATGATCGAACGGAGCCCGCGAGCACCTGTGCCACGTGTCAGAGCCAGCTCGGCCATCGCATCGCAGGCATCGGTGCTGAACTCGAGCTCGACGCCGTCGATCTCGAACAGGCGGACGTACTGCTTGGTCAGCGCGTTGCGCGGAGTCGTGAGGATCGCGACGAGCGCGTCCTTGTCGAGGTTGTCGACAGCAGCGATGACCGGGAGTCGGCCGATGAACTCGGGGATCAAGCCGAACTTCAACAGGTCCTCGGGCAGCACCTTGGAGTAGAGCTTGGACGGCTCGTCCTTGAGCTTGCCGATCTCGGCGTTGCCGGGATTGAACCCGAGGCTCACCTTGCCGCCGCGCTGCTCGATGATCTGGTCGAGTCCGGCGAAGGCTCCGCCGACGATGAACAACACGTTGGTCGTGTCGATCTGGATGAACTCCTGGTGCGGATGCTTGCGGCCGCCCTGCGGCGGCACGGAGGCGGTCGTGCCCTCAAGAATCTTGAGCAGCGCCTGCTGCACACCTTCACCGGAGACGTCTCGGGTGATCGATGGGTTTTCGCTCTTGCGGGAGATCTTGTCGACCTCGTCGATGTAGATGATGCCCGTCTCGGCCTTCTTGACGTCGTAGTCAGCGGCCTGGATCAGCTTGAGCAGGATGTTCTCGACGTCTTCACCGACATAGCCGGCCTCGGTCAAGGCAGTGGCATCGGCAATCGCGAAGGGCACGTTGAGCATCCGGGCAAGCGTCTGCGCGAGGTAGGTCTTGCCGCAACCGGTAGGACCGACGAGCAGGATGTTGGACTTGGCGAGCTCGACCTGGTCGTCCTTGCCGCGGCTGCTGGATGCCTGCGACTGCACACGCTTGTAGTGGTTGTAGACCGCGACGGCGAGCGACTTCTTGGCGCCGTCCTGGCCGATCACGTAGCCATTGAGGAAGTCGTAGATCTCTTGCGGCTTGGGCAGCTCACCCAGACTGAGCTCAGCACCTTCGGCGAGCTCCTCCTCGATGATCTCGTTGCAGAGGTCGATGCACTCGTCGCAGATGTAGACACCCGGACCTGCGATGAGCTTCTTGACCTGCTTTTGGCTCTTGCCACAGAAAGAGCACTTCAGCAGATCGGCGGTTTCACCAATGCGTGCCACGGGAAGAGTCCTCTCGATCGCTGCGTTCGGCCCGAGACGTCGAAGGCGTCAATTTCACCCTAGCCGCGATTGG
>NZ_JAKFEL010000206.1:0-4728 GCF_036675695.1 Aeromicrobium sp. | reverse complement strand
ATCTGCGTGGCGACCTCCGCCACTGTCATGTACGTCTGGCCGGATGCCATCTCTCCACCTACTTCCTGAGGGCACGCGCGCTCTCCGGCTTCCCCACCGGAGAAACAGCGCGCGTGCTTGCGTTGAGACTAGTGGCAAATGAGGCCTGCGTGACAGTAGTTGACCAAAATCAGTTCAAGTGGGGAACGTCACCCGATTTGGGCTGGTTCAGGGCTGCGGATCAAGCCCGTTGAGCGGGAACACGGCTGTTCTGGTGGCCTGGATGGAGCGGTCCAGCCAGCTCGCAGGGTCATATCCGTCCTCCCATGCGCGATAACCGACCGTACGCCCGTCCGACATCGTGAGAGGCGCAGCGCTGCCACGCAGGTGCGCAATCCGTGCCCGCCACTCCTCAGGAGTCACAGATTCAGGATTGACTGGCGTTCCAGCGACTATCGCCAGCAGGTGTGCCCAAGCCCGCGGCACCACGTCCATGACGGCATAGCCACCGCCGCCGGTCGCCACCCACTTGCCGCCGCAGACCTCTTCGGCCAGATCGCGCAGCGCCAGATAGGAGGTGCGCTGGCCGTCGACCGTCAGCATCAGATTGGTGAGCGGGTCGTCCATATGGGAGTCGCAGCCATGCTGAGTGACCATGATGTCGGGGTTGAACTCACGCACGATCGGGGGGACGACAGCGTGGAAGGCGCGCAGCCAACCGGCGTCCGATGTCCCCGGTGGCAGCGCCACGTTGACCGACGAGCCCTCGGCACCTTCACCACCGGTCTCGGTCGCATAACCCGTGCCTGGGAACAGTGTCTGCGGACCCTCGTGGATCGAGATCGTCAGCACCCGCGGATCGTCATAGAACAACGCCTGGACGCCGTCACCGTGGTGAGCGTCGACATCAACGTACGCGACCCGCTCCGCGCCGTTGTCGAGCAGCCATCGGATCGCAAGGGCTACGTCGTTGTAGATGCAGAACCCACTGGCGTGGTCGCGCATTGCGTGGTGAAGCCCCCCGGCGATGTTGACCGAGCGTGGAGCCTGGCCAGTCCAGACCCGGCGGGCAGCCTCAACGCTTGCACCTGCGGCGAGCGCGCTGGCCTCGTGCATCTGTGCGAATACCGGGTTGTCAGCCGTCCCGAGGCCGATCGACGGATCGCCGTGGATCGGGTTGTCGCTGAGCTTGTGGACCTTCTCGATGTACTCGGCCGAGTGGATCCGGTTCAGATCCTCCTCAGTCGCGGCTGCAGCACTGATGACGTCCATGTCGTCGAGGATGCCGAGCTCCCTGGCCAGACTGATCGTCAGATCGATGCGTACGGGCGCCATCGGGTGGGACGGGCCGAAGTTGTAGCTCGTCATCGTCTCGTCGAAGACGAGGACTGCCTTCCCACTCATGGTTTTGACAGCTCTGCCGACCGCGCCGCCGCTGCCTTCACGCCAGCGATGAGCGCATCCTTCACGCCGTTGTCGTCGAAGGTGGCGATGGCGGCGGCGGTGGTGCCGTTGGGCGAGGTGACGCGACGACGCAGCTCATCGGCGGTCTCCTCGGACTCGGCAAGCAGCTTCGCGGCACCAACCAGTGTCTGTGCGGTCAACGTACGAGCCGTCGCGTCGTCGAGACCCGCCTCGACGCCGCCAGCGATCATTGCCTCGGCGAGATAGAAGACGTACGCGGGTCCGGATCCGGACACTGCGGTCACGGCGTCCTGCTGGGACTCGCCGACGACCACGACCTTGCCTCCAGACTCCAGGAGTGCAGAGACAGTGGCGAGTTGGTCGTCGCTGCAGGAGGTGCCGGGCGAGATGCCGAACATTCCCTCGCCCACCAGAGCGGGAGTGTTGGGCATCGCGCGTACGACCGCGACCCCGCCGGGCAGCGCCGCTTCGAGAGTTTCGATCAGGATGCCGGCGGCCAGCGACACGACGGTCGACGACGCATCGACCTTGGCTGCGATCTCGGTGAGCAGCGAGGGTACGTCCTGAGGCTTGACCACGATCAGGATCGTGTCGGCGCCAGTGACCGCCTCGGCATTGCCGGTGACCTCGACCCCGTATGCCTCTCGTAGCTCGGCTGCCCGGTCGTCGCGCTTCTCGCTGATGACGAGATCGCCGACGGGGTGGCCTTGGCCCAGGATCGCGGCGAGGAGCGTCTCGCCCATCACGCCTGCGCCGAGGATCGCGATGCGCTGACTCATGCTTTCACCCTAGTGGTGGCGGTCACACCGAGCGCGCTAGCGGTGGTTGTTGCCCGTCGCAGCGAGGCCGATCCCGAGCCCAATCATCGAAGTGCCGCCGATGGCGCCCATCGCCTCACCACGCTTGGGCGATGCGTTGAACCACGAGCGCAGCTGACTGGCGATGACGGCCCACAGGCTGTCGGACACGATGCCGATGCTGAAAGCCAGCAACCCGAGCAGGAGCATCTGCAGCTGTACGTGACCCGCACCGCGATCCACGAACTGCGGCAGCACGGCACCAAGGATCATGAATGCCTTGGGGTTGGAGAACCCGACGATGAATCCCTGCCTGACCGCTTTGGCGGTCGACAGCGCTGGAGCGACCCCCATACCGGCCTCGCTGACGTCAAAGCCCTTGCGATGTCGGATCGCCTGGACGCCGAGCCACACGAGGTAGGCAGCTCCGGCGAACTTCAGGATCGTGAACACCACGACCGACTCCTGCACGATCACGCCGAGCCCCAGAGCGACCAAGATGACGATCGCGAGCAGGCCGAGCGAGTTGCCGGCGACCGTCGCGAGCGCGATTCCGCGTCCGTACGAGAGCGCGCGCCCAATCACGAACACGACGCTCGGTCCGGGGATCGCGATGAGGATGAGTGCCGCGAGTCCGAACGCGAGGATCTGCTCAGCCGTGATCACGTCGTCACTCTCGCTGCATGGAGACGAGTGAACGCCATCGCCTCGAGGAGATCGGCCTCGCGGGTTTGCTGGTCGGCTGCCTTGCGGGTGTTGATCTCGACGACGATCTCGCCGCCGAAGTTCGAAGCCGCGACGGTCGCGAGGAACGCCTCGCAAGGTTGCGTTCCACGACCGGGCACGAGGTGCTCGTCCTTCAGCGACCCGGATCCGTCGGTGATGTGTACGTGGGCGAGTCGATCGCCAAGGTCCTCGGCCATCTGCACAGGGTCCTGGCCAGCGGTGGAGCTGTGCGACAGGTCGACCGTCACATGCGCGTAGTCGTGCTCCACGGGATTCCAGCCCGGCGCGTATGCCTGGAACTCGCGCTTGCCGGTACGCCACGGGTACATGTTCTCGACGGCGTACGTGATGCCGTGCTTCTTCTCCATGTCGGCAATGCCCTCGACGAACCCGCGGGCGTAGTCGCGCTGCCAGCGGAACGGCGGGTGCACGACGATCACCTTGGCCCCGACCTCATGCGCCATGTCGGCGCTGCGATCGAGCTTGCCCCAAGGATCGCTGCCCCATACGCGCTGTGTGACGAGCAGACACGGCGCGTGGATCGAGACCACCGGGATCTCGTGGAACGAGCTCAGGGCCTTGATCGCGGTGATGTCGGCGCTGACCTCGTCGATGCCGACCATGACCTCGACACCGTCGAAACCCAGCCGTGCTGCTGCCTCAAATCCGCTCGCAGTCGACCCCGGATAGACCGAGGAGGTCGACATCGAGACGCGGATGGCTTCGGACACGCTTCCAAGAGTATGCGGGAGGGTCTACAACTGGTCGAGATGCTCTAGCAGAACGCCTTCGCGCAGCGCCCACGGGCAGATCTCGAGCTCGGCCAGATCGAAAAGGTCCATCGTTGCGGCGGCGACAATTGCACCGGCGTACATCTGGTCAGCTCGATCCACGGAGACTCCCGGCAGCGCTGCGACATCGTCGGGACGCATCGTCGCGAGCTGTTCGACGAGCGGTGCGAGGTCATCACGACGCAGGGAGCGGCGTACGTACTGGCCCTCACTCGACGCCGCGGCACCGCACATACGAGCGAGCGAGCGGAACATCTTGCTTGTCGCGACAGCCCGGTCGAACGAACCGCCCCGCAGGAGTGCGCCGGCTTCCTCGGCAATCGCAGAACGGACGTGGAGCCGCAGGTCCGCACCACTCTTGCCGGCGTTGAGCCATTCGCGGGTGAGGCGACCTGCGCCGAGTGGTACGGAGCTCGCAACGTCAGGGCTTTCGTCGGAACCGGCCGCCATCTCCAGCGAGCCGCCGCCGATGTCGAACACCCCGAGTCGTCCTGACGACCAGCCGAACCAACGGCGTACGGCAAGGAAGGTCAGACGGGCCTCATCCTCACCAGCGAGCACCTCGAGCTCGAGCCCGCTGGCGCTGTTGACCTGGGAGATGACGTCGTCGGCGTTGACCGCTTCGCGTACGGCCGAGGTTGCGAACGCCAGGATCTGCGTGCAGCCCTTGTCCTCGGCCTCTGCCTTGGCCTCGATCATGTACTTGCTGAGCCGGGCAACGCCGTCGTCGGAGATCGCGCCGTCCGAGTCGAGATGATCCGTCAGTCGTAGCGGTTCCTTGTAGGAGTGCGCCGGTACGGGCGGGCCGCCGCGGAACGCGTCAACGATGAGGAGGTGGCCCGTGTTGGACCCGATGTCAAGCACGCCCATGCGCATACCGGCCATTCTCTCACTGCAGAGTGTCTTGACCGGCGGCACTAGGCTGGCGTGGTGCCAGAAGTCGAGCTCGGGTTTCCCCGTACGTATGTCGAGTTCACCAATCCGTCCGACGAGACGGAGGTGTTCCGCTG